>NZ_BCRK01000076.1 GCF_001552555.1 Nocardiopsis trehalosi NBRC 14201
GGCGGCGGCCGCCGAGCGCGACCGGCTGGCCGCCGACCTCGCCACGGCCGACGCCGACCGCGAGGCCCTCACCCACCGCGCCGCCGAGGCCGAGGCGGAACGCGACCGGGCGGCCGAACGGGCCGACCGCGCGGAGGCCGACCTGGGCCGGACCCGGATCGAGTACGACCGGGCGGCGGACGCCCTCGCCGCGGCGACGGCCGAAGCCGAGCGCGCCGCGGGCGAACTCGCGTCCGCCCGCGCCGAGGCCGAGGGCGCGCGCGCCGACCTCGCGGCGGCCGCCGCCGAGCGGGACCGCCTCGCCGCGGACCTGTCCCGGACCACCGCCGACCGCGACCGGGCGCTGGCCGAACTGGAGCGGGCTCGGCGCACCGCCGAGGAGGACCGCGAGCGCGCCCGCGCCGACCTGGAGCGCCACCGCGCCGAGGCGGAGCGGGCCCTGGCCGACGCCAAGGAGGCGGCGGCGCAGCGCCTGGCCGCCGTGGACGACGCCCGCTCCCAGGCCGTCCACCGCGCCGAACGCGCAGAGGCCCAACTGGACGACGCCCTGGCCGACCTCCGCCGCCTCCGCTGACCGCCCCCGCCTCCGACGGCGGACGACGACCGCCGCGCGGCGGAGGCGACGGGCCGCCGGGGAGCGGGAGGAGACGCAGCGGGGCGAGGCGCTCCCGTGGGATCGCGGACGCGGCCAGCGACCGGCGAGCGCGAGATCGGCCCACGATCCGGGAAAGTACGACCTAGTCGGCGTCCACGGCGTCGCAGCTCTCCCCGATGGAGGCGGAGGCCCGCGCGCCGACCGGGCAGAGCGGGGCAGGGAGCACCCCGCCCGAACGGGCACTGTGGGGGATCTCAAACCGGTCGTTCGGGACAACAGGTGGGTGGTGGGGTCTCGGGGTGACGAATCCTCCTA
Source organism: Nocardiopsis trehalosi NBRC 14201 (assembly GCF_001552555.1). GTDB lineage: Bacteria > Actinomycetota > Actinomycetes > Streptosporangiales > Streptosporangiaceae > Nocardiopsis_B > Nocardiopsis_B trehalosi. The sequence goes on from NZ_BCRK01000076.1 coordinate 911, forward strand.
CCATTGGGGGTGTGCGAGACCAGGGGGCGGCGACGGGCAGCGGGGCGAACGACGATCCGCATCCGAGTGAACCCGTCTGGAACCCGCCGGCCCGCATCCGGCCCAAGGTGGCCGACCGGCCCCGGCAGCGCGTCGACCTGAAGGCGGTCTTCGGGTTGGCCTCCGGCGGCTGGCAGTGGACCACCGCCGTGAAGGCCGCGACCGCCATGGCCACCTCGTTCACCGTGGCCGCCGCCCTGTTCGGCCCCCAGGTGGGCTCGCTGGCGGCGCTCGGGTCGATGACCGTCCTCTACGAGAAGAACACGCCCTACGCCTACCGCGCCGTTGCGCTGGCGATGGTCGGTCTGGGCTTCGTGGCCAGCGTCGCCGTCGGCTCCCTGGCGTCGATGAACCCGTGGACCGCCGCGTTCGCCATCGGCGCCGTCGCCGGGATCACGACGTGGATCTGCCAGGCGCTCCGCGTCGACAAGCCCGGCCCGCTGTTCTTCGTGCTGGTCTGCTCGATCTCCACCATCGTCCCCGGCGGCCTGGCCGACGTGCCCGCGCACGCCGGGGTGGCGGCCATCGGGGCGGCCGTCGGCTGGTGCGTGTCGATGGCGGGCGCCCCGGTGCGCAGCCGCCACCCCGAGAACCGGGCGGTCGCCGAGGCGTTCCGCCAGCTCGCCGAGCTGCTGCGCGCCATCGGCACCCCCCGGCTGGACCACGTGCAGCACGACGCCTCGCTGGCGGTCGCCGCCGCGTGGCGCATCGTGCTGCTGGCGCAGACCCGCGGCTACCGCGAGACCCCGGCCGCCGCGCGGCTGCGCGCCATGCTGCGGTGGGTGTCCGACATCCACCTGGCGGCCACGGACGTGTCGCTGGCCCGCACCGAGCCGCTGCCCGCCGAGGCGGCGGACTTCGCCGACCGGCTGGCCGACGCCGTCGGCCGCCCCTTCCTCTGCCCCTCCCCCGACGACCTCGACGAGCTGCGGCGCGGCCTGCGCCCCCGGTCGCTGGAGTCGCGCCTGTACAGCCGGCTGGCGCGCGCCGCCCAGGCCGCGCGCCGCTCCGGGCCCGGCGACGACGACCGGGGGCTGCAACTGCACGACACCCGCCACCCGTCGATCCTCGCGTCACTGCGCTCCAGCCTGGGCCGCGAGTCGCTGATCCTGCCGACGGCGCTGCGCATGGGCATCACCGTGGCCCTGGCGGGGGCGGCGGGCATCGCCCTGGGGTTCGACCGGTTCTACTGGATCTCCATCACGGCCACCTCGGTGCTCCAGGGCGGCAACGTGGTGCTGACCGTGAACCGGTCCGCGCAGCGCGCCCTGGGCACCCTGGTGGGCGTGGTCATCGGCGCGGGCCTGCTGATGCTGCACCTGCCGCTGGCGGCGACCATCGGGCTGGCCGCCGCGTTCCAGGGGCTCACCCAGCTCGTGGTGCAGCGGAACTTCTTCTACGCGAGCATCCTGATGACGCCGATGGCGCTGCTGCTGGCGCACACCGCCGCGCCCTACCCCGTCGGCGCGCTGGCCGAGTCGCGGATGGTCGACACCGTCGTGGGTTCGGTGGCCGGCATGCTCGGGGCGCTGCTGCTGTGGCGGCGCGCGTCGGCGGCCCGCCTGCCGCAGACCATCGTGGACGTGCTCGACGCGACGCGCACGGCCGTGCTCGCCGTGCTCGACCCGGACGTGCGCATCGACCCCGCCCGCCGGTACCGGCTCCGGCGCGACCTGCGCTCGGCGCTGCTGAGCCTGCGCGGCGTCTACGACAGCGCCGTGGGCGACGTGCCGCGCGCCGAGACCACCCAGCCCCTGTGGCCCGTGGTGGTGGCCGCCCAGCGCACCGGGTACCTGGCGCTGGCGGCGCTCGCGCTGGAGAAGCCGCCGCCGGCGTCCCAGATCACGCTGCAGCGGCTCGACCTGGCGTTCCGGGAGCTGATGGCGGCGATGCGGGAGCGCCGCACCCCCAGGCTGGGGGCGCTGCCGCGCCTGGTCGACTATCCGCGCATCAACATGGAGCTGCGGGCGCTGTCGTCGTCCATGCGCACGGCGGTGGCCGAGGACGCCCGGTCGGCGGCGCACGAGCAGGAGCGGCGCGAGCAGCGGGAGCACCGGCGCGCCCGCGAGGAGGTCGACGCCGACCTGTGACGCGCCGCGCGCCCCGCCGCCGGGCGGGGCGCGCGGGCGGCCGGGGGTCAGTCGTCGACGACGGCGAACGCGCGCACGGGGAAGGTGGCCAGGCCGCGGATCTTCACCGGCACCGCGAAGAAGGTGAACCCGGTGGCGGGCAGCCGGTCGAGCAGGCACAGGTGCTCGACCACGGGGATGCCGTCGGCCAGCAGCGAGGAGTGGGCCGGGCGGGCGCCGCCGCTCTCGGGCGAGGTGTCGTCGATGTTCACGGCGTCGATGCCGACGAGCGCGGCCCCGGCGGCGGCGAGCGCCTTGGCGCCCTCGCCGGTGAGGTGGGGGTGGTCGGGGGCACCGTAGTGCTCGGTGCGCCAGTGGCGGTCCCACCCGGTGCGCAGCAGGACGGCCCGTCCGGCGACGTCGACGCCGGCGAACGCGTCGGGGCCGACGGCGCGGCCGGGGGCGTCGATGACGACGCCGGGCAGCCCGGCGACCTTCTCCAGTTCGAGGTCGGCGAGGTCGGCGCCGTCGCGGTAGCGGTGCGCGGGGGTGTCGAGGTAGGTGCCGGTGTTGGCGACCATGGAGATGCGGCCGATCGAGAACTCGGTACCGGCGGCGTAGGCGTCCCGGGAGGCGTCGAAGGACATGTGGTCCTCGATGACGGGCCCCGGGAGGCCGGGGTAGGTCGTCATCCCGGCAGTGATCTGGTGGCTGACGTCGATCATCCGCGTCATGGGTCGGCCCCTCTTCTCTGCGCGTGCTGCCCGTGCGTGGCGAAAGGTCTAGACCGCACTGTAGCGTGCGGGCCCGCCGGCCGCCCGTGTCCCCGGGCCGCGCCGCCGGCCTCTCCCGCGTGCGGCGATACAGTCGTCTGCGGCGCCGCGCCCGCGGCCCCGCTCCCCCTCCGCCCGACGAAAGAGGTGTCCGCCGTGTCGATATACGGGGCCGCAAAGACGGTCATCGCCCCCGTGACGCGCGGCCTGTGGCCGGTGCACGTGGAAGGGCTGCGGAACCTGCCCGCGCACGGGCCGGTGATCCTCGCCGCCAACCACCTGTCGGTCATCGACCCGCTGTTCATGGGGGTGGCCCTGCCGCGTCCCATCATCTTCATCGCCAAGCAGGAGCTGTTCGCGGAGGGCAACACGGCGCAGCGGCTGTTCACGCGGGCGCTGCGGGCGATCGGGCAGCTGCCGGTCGACCGGCGGCCGGGGCAGAGCGCCCAGGACGCGATGGAGGAGAGCCTGCGGGTGCTGGCCGAGGGCAACGTCTACGGCATCTTCCCCGAGGGGACGCGCTCGCCCGACGGGCGCCTGTACCGGGGGCAGACCGGTCTCGCCTGGCTGGCGCTGACCTCCAAGGCGCCGGTGGTGCCCGTGGCGCTGTCGGGCACCGACCGCATCCGGCCGAAGGGTGTCCGGGTGCCGCGGCTGCGCCACATCGGGGTGCGGGTGGGCCCGCCGGTCGACCTGTCGGCCTGGGACGGCGAGGCCGACCGGGCGCGGTCGCGACGCGCGGCGACCGACGCGATCATGGCGGCGATCGCCCGGCTGTCCGGCCAGGAGCAGGTGCCGCGCTTCGCGTCCTCGGTCAAGGCCGAGCTGCGGCGCGGCGGCGGCTGACCCCGCCCCCCGGGCCGCCGCGCTCCCTCCCGGTCGGCCCGCCCCGTCTCCGCGCCCTCCCGGGCCGACCGGGGCCGCCCCGGTCCCCGCCCGCCCTTTTCCGCCGATCGGCGGACACGGGGTGTCGGCGCGGGTTACAGTCGGTGGCCAGACCGGTCCCCTCACCTCTGCCGGTCCTCCCTGGCGGTACCGCCGTGTGCGGTCGGGTCGGACGTGGACGTGTGCGAGTGGAGGTGCGGGATCGGTGGCACGCCTCACCAGGCTGCTGTTTCCGGTGTTCCCCGGGGGCGGTTCGTTCCGGGTGCAGGGTCCGGGCGCGCGCGCCAACGGCGCCCCGCCGCCGTCGGGCGGCCTCCTGCTCACCTGCGGCGGCGAGCACCTCGAACTCGGCACGCTGCAGGGCCGGGTGGACGTCACGGTCGCGCTGGAGGAGTGGGACTCCGCGCCGCCCGAAGGCGAGGCCGACCGCTGGGAGGAGGCCGCGTCCGCGCGGGTGTTCCTGCGCGGGTACGTGGCGGTCAGCGGCGGCACCCCCGGTGCGGCCCGGCACGTGCGGTTGGCGTGCGGGTCCGGGGCCTACCTCGTGCGCGTCTACGCCCGGCGCCGCCGGGCGGTCGCGGAGCGCTATGATCAACTCCTCCGCCGCTACCGCGACGCGCGGTCGGCGGAGTTCCGCGTGGCCGAGCAGCGCCTGTGCGGTCAGGAGGAGTTCCTCATCCGCCTCTGGCCGGCCGCCGCGCGGCAGCAGCGGACGCCGGGCCGCGACTCCGTGAGGTACCCCACAGCGGTTTCGGGCTAAGGACCGCTCCGGAGCCGCGTTGTCGCCTATGGAGGGGCCTCCGGCGGCGGCGTGCGCGGACCCCGGGGGTGCGCACGGGACCCGCCCCGCTCACACGGGGACGGAAGCGGTTGTCTATCTTGTAAGTCGGTTTAGTAGGAATAGCCCGCCCATTAAGTTTAGGTTAGGCTGTCCTTATCGGAAACCGCGCCCGATCGACCGCGTCCCGGGTGACGTGGATCGCGGCACGCACGGTCCCCCCAGTGCCGCCCGGAGCCGACGCGACGAATGGAGATGCCAATGACGCGACCACTGCGCGTGGGAATCGTGGGGGCGGGCCCCGCGGGGATCTACGCCGCGGACCTGCTGACCAAGGACGACACCCTCGCCGCGAGCGGTACCGCGGTCAGCATCGACATCCTCGACAAGCTGCCCTCCCCCTACGGGCTCGTGCGCTACGGGGTCGCCCCCGACCACCCGCGCATCAAGCAGATCCAGGGCGCCCTGCACAAGATCCTCGACAAGCCCCAGGTCCGCTTCATCGGCAACGTCGAGTACGGCGTCGACCTGAAGCTGGAGGACCTGCGCCGGCACTACGACGCGGTGATCTTCGCCACGGGCTCCGACCGCGACCGCCCCCTGGACATCCCGGGCGCGGACCTCCCCGGCTGCCACGGCGCCGCCGACTTCGTCTTCTGGTACGACAGCCACCCCGACGTCTCCCCCGAGTGGGCGGTCGACGGCACGAGCGTCGCGGTGATCGGCGCGGGCAACGTCGCGGTCGACGTCGCCCGCATCCTGGCCAAGGACGCCGACGACCTCCTCTCGACCGACATCACCGACAACGTGCACCAGGGCCTGCGCGCCAAGGGCGTCACCGACGTGCACGTCTTCGCCCGGCGCGGCATCGCCCAGGGCAAGTTCACCCCCATGGAGCTGCGCGAACTCGACAAGCAGCCCGGGGTGGAGGTCATCGTCTACCCCGAGGAGTTCGACCTCTGCGAGGCCAGCCTCGCGGCGATCGAGGACTCCAACCAGATCAAGACCAACGTCAAGGTGCTGCAGAACTGGGCGATCCGCGACCCCCGCGGCGAGCCCCGCCGGCTGCACCTGCACTTCCTGCACCGCCCCGTCGAGATCCTCGGCGACGACCGGGTGACCGGCCTGCGCACCGAGCGCATGGAGCTGACCGGCGACGGCGGCGTGCGCGGCACCGGCGAGTTCGTCGACCACGACGTGCAGGCGGTGTACCGGGCGATCGGCTACCTGGGCTCGCCGGTGGCCGACCTCCCGTTCGACGAGGAGCGCGGGGTCATCCCCAACGACGGCGGCCGGGTCCTCGACCTGGACGAGCGCCACATCGGCGGCGTCTACGCCACGGGGTGGATCAAGCGCGGCCCCGTCGGGCTGATCGGCCACACCAAGGGCGACGCCCTGGAGACCGTCACCAACCTGGTGGCCGACCGCGCGGACCTCGCTCCCGCCGCCGAGCCCGACCCCGCCGCGTTCCTGCGCCTGCTGGACGAGCGGCGGGTCCCCTACACCACGTGGGAGGGCTGGCAGCGCCTGGAGGCCCACGAGGAGTCGCTGGGCGCGCCGCACGGCCGCAAGCGCGTCAAGGTGCTGTCCCGCGCGGACATGACCCGCATCGCGCGCGGCGAGTCCGCCTGACCTCGGCCCGCTGCGCTCTGTGATCCGGATAACCGCCGCCTTCCGCGGCCGTTGCGGAACACAGCGGCGGCACGATGGGTTAGAGTCACTGGTGGTCGGTGTGGTAGCAAGTGTCCCCCGGGCCTCACCTATCGCCTTCGCGGAATACCGCGTGCGGCGCCCGCTCCGGCGGGTGACCGCACGGACCTACGGAGCCGCGTTGTGCCTCGCGCCGAGAGGCGACCGCCACACCGGCCACCCATGACGAACCCGCCCCGCGTCCCCGACAGGGACGCGGGGCGGTTCCGTCTCGGCCCGAGCGGAAGGACGACCAGGCGTGGACGAGAGGTGGAATGCGGAGCCGGGCGACGACCGTCCCGCTCCGCCGGGCCTCCCCCGGCCCTACGCCGCCGGAGGCGACTCCCCGGAGCGCCCGGACGACGTCGGGGCGCACGCCTCGTCGGCACCGGGCCCCGCCGACGACCCCGAGTGGCCGGCACCGTCCCGGCCCTCCCCCTACACCCTGCCCTCGACGCCGCGCAGGCCCGAGGGCGACCGCGGCGGGCCCGCCCCCTGGGCGGGCGAAGGCGCCGACAGCGGTCCGCAGAACGCCTACGGTCCCAGCGGACCGCAGGCCCCCTACAGCGGACCGGGCCCGGCCCACGGCGGGCCGAGCGGTCCCCAGGCGCCGTATGCGCCGAGCGGCCCGCAGTCGCCGTACGCGCCGAGCGGCCCCCCGCCGTCCTCCCACGCCGGTTCCGGACCGCACCCCACCTACGACGGCGCGTCCGGCCCGCAGACCCCGTACGGCGGCGACCCCTCCTCCACCGGCTCGTTCCCGGCCGGCCCCCCGTCGCCCGCCTACGGCGGCCCCTCCGGGCCCCAGACCCCCTACGGCGCCCCCTCCGGTCCGCAGCCGTCCTACGGCGCGTCCGGTCCGCAGGCCCCGTACGGCGGCGACCCCTCCTCCACCGGCTCCTTCCCCGCCGGACCCCCGTCGCCCGCCTACGGCGGCCCCTCCGGGCCCCAGACCCCCTACGGCGGCGACCCCGCGTCCACCGGCTCCTTCGCCTCCGGGCCGCAGACCGCGGCCTTCGGCTCCGGGCCGGTCGACGACCGGGTGCCCGTCGGCGCCCCCGGACACGCGGGCGCGCCCAGCGGCCCGCACGCGTCCTTCGCCGGGCCGGCCGGCCCGGCCGGCTCCCCCGGGGCGTTCCCGGCCGAGCACCCCAGCGGGCCCCACGCCGCGTACGCGGGCGGTGACGACGGCGCGGACGGCGGCGACGACGCCGGCCCCGGCCGCCGCGGCCGGCGGAAGTCGCGCAAGGGCCTGTGGATCGGCGTGCTGTCCGCCGTCGTGGTGCTGGCCCTGGTGGGCGGCGCCGCGTCGTGGTACGTGCTGACCCTGCCCCGCCCCGCCGACACCGCCGTGGCGTTCGCCGCCGCGTGGGCCGAGCAGGACTACGACGCCATGGCCGAGGTCGCCACCGGTGACGGCGTGGCCGAGGACTACGCGGCCGTGGCCGAGAACCTCGGCGTCGAGGCCGCCGACATCACCTTGGGCGACACCGTGGGCGAGGGCGACACCGCCACCGCCCCGTTCACGGCGGTGCTGTCGCTGAGCAACGCCGGCGACTGGACCTACGAGGGCGAACTCCCGCTGCGGCGCGACGGCGGCGAGTGGCGGGTCGCCTACACGCCCTCCGTGCTCCACCCCGACCTGGGCGAGGGCCAGACCCTGGTGCGCGCCAACGAGTGGGGCGAGCGCGGCCACATCCTGGCCGGCGACGGCTCCCGCCTGGACACCGAGGACGCCTCCGGGTCGATCCGGATGCTCACCGGCGAGGTCGGCACCGCGACGGCGGAGGACCTGGAACGGCTCGGCCCGGCCTACAAGGAGGGCGACCCCACGGGTGTGGGCGGCCTCCAGGCGGCCTACGAGGAGCGGTTGGCGGGCACCGCCACCACCTCCATCCGGTTGGCCGAGACCGGCGAGGAGGACGCGGCGATCGAGGCCGCCGCCGACGACGCCGAGGTGGTCGGGTCGATCGAGGGCTCCCCCGGCGAGGACATCACCACCGGGATCGACCCGGCCGTGCAGGACGCCGCCGCGCAGGCCATCATCGGCGAGGACCGGCCCACCTCCATGGTGGCGATCCGGCCCTCCACCGGTGAGGTGCTGGCCGCGGCGAACGTGCCCGGCGGGTTCAACCGGGCGACCGAGGGCCAGTACCCGGCCGGATCGACGTTCAAGATCGTGTCCTACGACGCCCTGCTCGACAGCGGCATGCCGATGGAGGAGCAGATGGCCTGCCCCGAGACCGTCGACGTGGGCGGCCGGCCGTTCAAGAACGCGGGCGACGCCGCCTACGGCGCCCAGGCGGTCACCGAGGCGTTCGCGACGTCGTGCAACACGGCGCTGGTGCAGAAGGTGGCCGAGCACCTGGACGCCGCCGCGCTGGTGTCGACGGCCGAGAAGTACGGGTTCAACAGCGAGCTGACCACGGGCCTGCCCGCGACGTTCGCGCCGTCCTTCCCCGCACCCGACAGCACGTCCATGCTGGCGGCGGCGAGCATCGGCCAGGGGCAGATGCTCACCTCCCCGCTGCACATGGCCACGGTCCCGGCGGCGGTCGCCGACGGCTCGTGGCGGATGCCGGTGTTCGTGACCGACCCGGCGGTGCCCGACCTGCCCGAGCCCACGCCCATCGCCAACGCCGAGAGCCTGCGGACGATGATGCGGGCGGTGGTGACCGACGGCACCGCGAAGGACGTCGGGTTCACCGGCGAGGTGTTCGGCAAGAGCGGGACCGCCGAGTACGGGACCGCCGAGGAGGGCGAGGAGCTGCCCGCGCACGGCTGGTTCGTCGGATTCGAGGGCGACGTGGCGTTCGCCGTCGTGGTCGAGGACGGCGAGAGCGGGTCGAAGGCGGCCGCGCCGCTGGCCCGCGCGTTCCTCGACGCCCTGTAGTCCGGTCCGCACGCCCCACCGCGGCGCCCCCCGTTCGGGGGGGCGCCGCGCTCGTGTGCGGGGGTCAGGCGGCGCCGGCGGGCGCCGTGGGCGCGTCGGCGGGCGCGGAGCCGACCGGGGCGTCGGGGGCGCTGAGGAAGAGGGCGGTGAGCAGGCCGACCACGGCGACGGCGACCGCCGCGCACACCGCCCACGGCCGCCAGCCGCCCGCGCCGTCGCGGGCGAACGCGGGGTCGTCGGCGCCGAACGCCGCGAGGGTGCCCGCGAGGCGGGGGTCGTCCTCGGTGAGGCGCTGCTCGATCTCGGTGAGGATGCGCTGTTCGTACTCTCGCAGGGCCATCGCAGTCTCCTGTGCCGCCGGGGTCGCCGCGGGCGCGTGCGCGCCTGCCACGAGTGTCCCCCGTCCGCGCCGGGTTCTACCCGCGGGGTCGGCGCGGCCGCGTCCGGGGTGGTCGGGGCGCCCCGCTCGGGGAGGGGCCGGGCGCACTCACCAGCCGGGGCCGACCCCTGCGGGCGGCAGGTCGCCCCGGGCGATCTCGAAGGCGCGGCGCTCGGTCACCAGGGCGGTGACCAGCCGCGCGGGGGTGACGTCGAAGGCGGGGTTGTGTCCTCGGGTGCCGGCGGGGGCGGTGCGCCGGCCCTGCCATTCCAGGACCTCCTCCTCCGGCCGGAGTTCGATCGGGATGTCGGCTCCGGTGGGGGTGGTGGGGTCCACGGTGCTGGAGGGGGCGGCGACCAGGAACGGGACTCCGGCGTCGGCGCAGGCCAGGGCGACGGCGAGGGTGCCGATCTTGTTGGCGGTGTCGCCGTTGGCGGCGACGCGGTCGGCGCCGACGACGGCGGCGTCGACGTGGCCGCCGAGGATGGTGGCCGCTGCGGCGCCGTCGGCCTGGACGGCGTGCGGGATGCCGAGGCGGGCGAGCTCCCAGGCGGTGAGGCGGGCGCCTTGGAGCAGGGGGCGGGTCTCGTCGGCGTAGACGAGGGCGAGGGTGCCGCGGTCGTGGAGTTCGGCGGCGACGCCGAGGGCGGTCCCGCGGCCGGGGGCCGCGAGGGGGCCGGTGTTGCAGTGGGTGAGCAGGCGCAGCGGCCGCCGGGGGCAGCGGTCGAGGAGGTAGTCGGCGCCGTTGGCGGCGATGCGGTCGTTGGCGGCGGTCTCGGCGGCCACGAGGGCGTCGGCGGCGCGGATGACGGCGTCCGCGCCCTGGGCGAGGAGCGGGCGGACGCGGTCGACGGCGCGGGCGAGGTTGACGGCGGTGGGGCGGGCGTCGCGGACGCGGTCGACGGCGGCGTCGAGGGCGGCGCCGGTCCAGCCTTCGCGTTCGGCCTGGCGCAGGGCGATGGCGACCCCGTAGGCGCCGGCGGCGCCGAGGGCGGGGGCGCCGCGGACGGCGAGGCGGGTGATGGCGTCGACGAGGTCGTCGACGGTGGTGACGTGCAGGTGGACCTCGTCGGCGGGGAGCCGGGTCTGGTCGAGGAGGCGCAGGGCGGTGCCGGTCCAGGCGAGGGGGGCGGTGGCGTCGGGCATGCGCCCACGGTAGACGGGGGGTGGCGCGGCGGCCACCGCCCGCGGTCGGGAGCTGGGGCCTCTACCTAATTTCCTACTTTATCGGTATGTTTAGCTGGTTTAGTGATCTATCGGAGGTGGAGATGGCGGACACGGCGGAGGCGTCGGCGGCGGCACCCGGGACGGGGCCGCCGCTGCTGGAGGTGGCGGGGGTGGCCGTCGGCTACAACGGGCCGGACGGGTACACGGCCGCGGTCGCGGACGCGTCCTTCACGGTGCGCGCGGGCGAGACGGTGATGCTCATCGGCCCGTCGGGCTGCGGCAAGTCGACCCTGCTGCGGGTGGTGGCCGGGTTCCTGCGGCCGGCGGCGGGCCGGGTGGTGTTCGACGGGCGCACCGGCCTGGCCCCCGGCCCCGACCGCGCCGTGGTGTTCCAGGAGTCCGACCAGCTCCTGCCGTGGCGGACCGCGCTGGGCAACGTCGCCTACGCGCTGCGCGCCACGGGCACCCCCCGGGCGCGGGCCCGCGCCCTGGCCCGCGACCACCTGGTGGGCGTCGGCCTGGCGCACGCGCTGGACCGCCACCCGCACCAGCTGTCCGGCGGGATGAAGCAGCGGGTGGCCATCGCGCGGGCGCTCGCGCTGGCCCCGCGCATGCTGCTCATGGACGAGCCGTTCGGCGCCCTGGACGCGCAGACGCGCGGCCGGCTCCAGCACGACCTGGCCGCCCTGGTGCGGCGCACCGGGACCACCGTCCTGTTCGTCACGCACAGCATCGACGAGGCCGTGCTGCTGGGCGACCGGGTGGTGGTCCTGGGCGACCGCCCCTCGCGGGTGCGCGAGGTGGTCGACGTCGCCGGGGTCGACCGGCCCGACGCACCGGAGTTCACCGCGGCGCGCCGACGGCTGCGCGCGCTGCTGGCCGAGGAGGAGGAGACCGCCCATGCCCCCGCCCACTGACGCCCCCGCCGGCCCGCCCGCCGCGCCGGCGCCCCCGGCCGGCCGCCGCCCGGCCCCGGCGCTCCCCCGCTCCGCCCGGCGCCGCGCCGGGTGGGGGCGGCTGCCGACCGCCGTCCGCCGCGGCGTACTGCTGGCGGCCCTGATCGCCGCCTGGCAGGGGTACGTGAGCGCCGCCGGGGTGAGCCCGCTGGTGTTCGCGGGGCCCGCCGACGTCGCCGCCGCGCTGGTGGCGGGGTGGGCCGGCGGCGACCTGGTGGCGCCCACGCTGACCACACTGCGCCTGCTGGGCCTGGGCATGCTCATCGGGTCGGTGCTCGCGCTGGCGCTGACGGCGCTGGCCGTCGGCACCCGGCTCGGCGACGACCTGCTCTCGCTGCTGACCGCCATGATCAACCCGCTGCCGTCGGTGGCGGTGCTGCCGCTGGCGATGCTCTGGTTCGGGCTGAACGAGACGGCCCTGGTGTTCGTCGTCGCCAACGCGGTGCTGTGGCCCATGGCGGTGAGCCTGGGGACCGGGTTCCGCACCGTGCCGGCGACGACGGTGGCGGTCGGCCGGAGCCTGGGGCTGCGCGGGTGGCGGCTGGTGCGCGACATCCGGCTGCCCGCCGCGCTGCCGCACACGATCGCCGGGGTGCGGACCGGCTGGGCGTTCGGCTGGCGCACGATCATCGCCGCCGAACTGGTCTTCGGGGTCGCCGGGGCGCGGGGCGGCCTCGGGTTCTACATCAACGACGCCCGCTACTACCTGGACATACCGAACGTCTTCGCGGGCCTGGTGACGATCGCGCTGATCGGCATCGCGCTGGACCTGCTGTTCACCGCGGTCGAACGGCGCACCGTCGTCCGCTGGGGCATGAGAGAGGGAGCCGCGACATGACCACGACAACGGGACCGCGCCGCCGGGACGTCCTGCGCGGCGGCCTGGGGCTGCTCACGGGGGCGGCGGTGGTCGGCCCGCTGGCGGCCTGCTCGGGGCCGCAGGAGGGCTCCGCCGCGTCGCGGGAGGTGGCGATCGCCACCGGCTACGGGATCAGCTTCGCGCCGCTGACCATCATCGAGGCGCGCGGCTGGCTGGAGGAGGCGCTGCCCGACCACACCGTCTCCTGGCAGGTCCTCAGCGGCGGCTCGGCCAGCCGCGACGGGCTGCTGGCCGGGAGCCTCCAGGCCGGCACGGGCGGGCTGGCGCCGTTCCTGCTCGGCGTCGACAGCGGGGTGCCGTGGCGCATCGTGTCGGGGCTGAACAACATGCCGCTGTGGATGGTGACGTTGGACGACCGCATCCGGTCGCTGGCCGACCTGACCGCCGACGACCGCGTCTCCTCCCCCCAGCCGGGGTCGATCCAGTCGATGGTGCTGGCGCGGGCGGCGCGGGAGGAGTTCGGCGATCCGGACCGGTTCACCGCCAACCTGGTGGCCATGCCGCACCCCGACGCGCTGCAGGCGCTGCTCAGCGGGCAGATCGCCGCGGCGGTCACCTCGCCGCCGTTCCAGTACCAGGCGGAGGAGGAGGGGGCCCGCGTGCTGCTGGACAGCTACGAGGTGTTCGGCGGGCCGCACGGGTTCAACGTGGTGACCGCGCTGGAGGAGTACGCCGAGGCCAACCCGGAGGTGCTGGAGGCGCTGCACGCGGCCATCGGGCGCGCCCGCGACCTCATCGCCGACGACCCCGCCGAGGCGGCGCGGGTGCTGTCGGAGGCGGAGGACGGCGCCATCATCCCCGAGCGCTACGAGGACTACCTCACGCGCGAGGGGATCGAGTTCACCACCACGCCGCAAGGGCTGGCCGACCTGGGGGCGTTCATGGCCGAGATCGGCGAGATCGACGCGGCCGCGGCGCCGGCGGACCTGGTGTTCCCCACGGTCGCGGGCGAGCCGGTGAGCTGAGCCGCGGGGCCGGTGCCGGACGGGGCGGGGGGTGCGCGGGCACCCCCCGTCCAAATACCTACTAAACAGGTAGACTTAATCGATTTTTGGGAGCATGATGGTGCCATGCCGACCGCTCACAGTGAACCGAAAGCACCGCGCCACCTGACCGTGCTGCCGCCGGCCGCCCCCGCAGCGGACGGTCCGGCCGCCTCCCCTCCCCCGCCGCACCCCCCGACCGCCCCGCCCGGCCCCGGCGACGGCCGGGAGACCCTGCTGGGGGTGGTGCCGCTCGGCGACGGCGGCCGCCTGATGGTGGTGGTCGGCCGGATCGTCGACGCCGACGGGCTCGACCCCGCCCCGCCCGTGGAGGCGCCGGGCCGGCCGGGCGAGGACCTGCTGATCGACCGGGCCACCTGGCGGGTGGTCGCCCGGGGCGCCCGCGTCGACCTCACCTTCCAGGAGTTCGCCCTGCTGGACCGGCTGGCGTCCGCCCCGGGGCGGGTGTTCACCCGGCCGGAGCTGCTGGAGCGCGTCTGGGGCTCGGCCGCCGGCCTGCAGACGCGGACGGTGGACGTGCACATCCACCGGCTGCGCCGCAAGCTCGGCCCGCTCGGCGAGCGCATCGCCACGGTGCGCCGCGTGGGCTACGTCTACCAGCGCGCGTGAACGGGCGCCGCCGGGGACCGCGGGTCGCGGTCCCCGGCGGCGCGGTGCGCGGGGGCACCGTGCGGAGGCGCGGTCAGCCGTCGCCGACCGGACCGGTCACCGCGTCCGCCGCGCCCACGCCGGGCACCACGGGCAGGCCGGCGGCCGCCCAGGCGCGGAACCCGCCGATCATGTCGGTGGCGCGGCGCAGCCCCAGGCCGCGCAGCTCGGCGGCGGCGAGGCTGGAGGCGTAGCCCTCGTTGCAGAACACGATGACGTGCCGGTCGGCGGAGTCGGCCTCGGGGATGCGGTCGGGGCTGGTGGGGTCGAGCCGCCACTCCAGCACGTTGCGCTCCAGGACCACCGCCCCGGGGACCGCGCCCTCGGCCGCGCGGTAGGCGGTCGGGCGGGTGTCGACCAGGAGCGCGCCCTCGGCCGCCGCCGCGTGCGCCTGGGCGGGCGTGACCCGGTCCAGGCCGGCCCGGCGGCGCTTCAGCAGCTCCTCGATCGCGCTCACGGGGCGTCCGCGCGGGTGGGGACGCCGTCGAGCACGACCGCGTCCGGTTCGGGCTCGTGGGTGAGGACGCTGTGCGTGCGGCGCAGCGCCCCGGTGCCGTCGACCCGGTAGTAGGACATGGCGGTGAGCGGCGGCGAGTAGGCGTGCACGCTCACGGCGGGGTCGGCCGCCAGGTTCACCACGTCGTGCACGTGGCCGAGCGGGAAGGCGGCGCCGCCGCCGCTCTCCAGCGCCCGCTCGCGCAGGCCGCCGGTCCAGTACCGCTCGGTCAGGGTGCCGCTGACGACGGTCAGGGCGCCGAGCGATCCGGCGTGGTCGTGCAGGGCGGTGGACTGGCTCGGGGTCCAGCTGATGAGCCAGACGTCGGCGTAGGCGTCGCCGTGCAGCCGGACCGACCAGCGGTTCTCCGCGTCGTAGTGGATGCGGTGCAGGCCGCGCCGGACGTCGCGGGCGGTTGCGGCGGTCAGCTCGACCAGGCGGTCGAGGCTCAGCGGGGTGGGCGCCGGCGCGGGCGCGGGGTGGACGTCGGTGGTCATGGTCGTCTTTCCGGGTCGTCGGGTCGCGGAACGGGATCGCGCCGGCGGCGACAGCCCGGCATGGCGTCGGGATCGGGGCGGCGGGGCGCACGCGCGGCGGCCGGTCGGGTCACTGCCATGATCGGAGTTAACCACATTCCCTACAGGTTTAGTCGAGTGACGCCGTCGGCGCGCCTCGAACGGTGGCACTCGACCACCACCACCTGCGCGAACCCGGATTCCCTACTATTACGGTTGACAAAGTCGACTTGCGGAGGAAGGCTGTCTCCCGTGACCTCCGGACGCGCGGAGCCGGAGGTCGACCGGAAGCGGTGGCCGCCTTGCGGGAGGCGCCCGCGGCCGGGGGCGGCGACCTCACCCCCGGACCGCCGCCACCGGCCGGAACGACCGCTCCGGGGCGGCGGTGCGCGTACCGCTCGCCCCGGAGCGGGCCCCGCCGCGCCACGCCGAACGGCCCCGCCTCCCCTGGCCGGAACCGACCCCGTGCTTTATTCCAGGTAATACGAGTAGGCAAAGCCGACTATCGGTCGGGAGCACGCCGCCGCGGCGGCG
This sequence comes from Nocardiopsis trehalosi NBRC 14201, assembly GCF_001552555.1. Lineage (GTDB taxonomy): Bacteria > Actinomycetota > Actinomycetes > Streptosporangiales > Streptosporangiaceae > Nocardiopsis_B > Nocardiopsis_B trehalosi. The sequence continues at coordinate 16,616 of NZ_BCRK01000076.1, forward strand.
AGGAGGTCCGCCCATGTCCGAACCCACCACCGCCGTCCGCGCCCTCGACCCGGCCGGGGCCCTGGCCGCAGCGGCGGACCTCGCCCCGAGCCTCGCCGAGCGGGCCGGGGAGCGCGACGCCCGGCGCACCCCGCCCCGCGCCGAACTCGCCGCGATCGCCGCCACCGGGCTGCTCGGGATCGCGGTGCCGACCGAGGACGGCGGTGCGGGCGCCGGCGCCCGCACCGTGGCCGAGGTGCTGCGCCGCATCGGCGCCGCCGACCTCAGCATCGCCCAGGTCCTGCAGCCGCACTTCGCGTTCCTCAACGCCCTGCGGCTGCGCGGCGGGCCGGAGGTCCGCCGCCGCGTCCACGCCGACGTGCTCGCCGGCGCACTGGTGGCCAACGCCCAGGCGGAGCGGGGCGGCGCGCACTCCCACGACCGGCGCGCCCGGCTGGCCCCCGCGCCGTCCGGCGGCTGGGTGGTCACCGGGACGAAGTACTACGCCACGGGGTCGCTGTTCGCCGACTGGATCGCCGTCGCCGCCGACGCCGAGGTGCCCGGCGAGGACGTCCCCCGCGCCCACCTCGCCTTCGTCCCGGCCGGGGCGCCGGGCCTGCGGGTCGTCGACGACTGGGCCGGCATGGGGCAGCGGACCACCGGCAGCGGCACGGTGCACCTCGACGCGGTCGAGGTGGCCGACGCCTTCGTCCTGCCGCAGTACCTGACCTTCCGCTCCCCCACCGTCTACGGCGCCTACGCCCAGCTGCTGCACGCCGCCATCGACGTGGGCCTGGCGCGCGGCGCCCTCGACGCGGCCGCCGCGTTCGTGCGCACCCGCAGCCGCCCGTGGTTCGAGAGCGGGTGCGCCCAGGCCGCCGACGACCCCCTGACCGTGCAGCGGTTCGGCGAGCTGGAGGTGGCGGTGCGCGGCGCCGAGGCGCTGCTGGCCGCAGGGGCGGGCCGGGTGGAGGACGCCGGCGACACCCCCGACGCCGACACCGCCGCCGAGGCGTCGATCGCCGTCGCCGCCGCCAAGGTCGCGGGCGGCGCGGCCGCCGTCGACACCGCGGGGGCGCTGTTCGAGGTGGCGGGCACCCGCGCCGCCGACGACGGCCTCAACCTGCACCGCTACTGGCGCGACGCCCGCACGCACACCCTGCACGACCCGGCCCGCTGGAAGGTCCAGCACCTGGGCCGCTACTCCCTCACCGGGCAGCACCCGCCGCGGCACGCCCAGATCTAGGCGCCCCGCGGCCGCCCGCAGCACCGCGAAGCTAAGGACTCCCATGACACTCACGTTCCACTGGTTCCTACCGACCCAGGGCGACGGCCGGGGCATCGTCGGCGGCGGCCACGGCGCCGAGGCCGGGTCGGCGGTCCGGTCGCGCGAGCCCTCGTTCGGCTACCTGGCGCAGATCGCGCGGGCGGCCGAGCAGCTGGGGTTCACCGGCGTGCTCACCCCCACCGGGGCGTGGTGCGAGGACGCCTGGCTGACCACCGCCATGCTGGCGTCGGCCACCGAGCGGCTGCGGTTCCTCGTCGCGTTCCGGCCCGGCCTGGTATCGCCCACCCTGGCGGCGCAGATGGCCGGCACGTTCCAGCGGCTCAGCGGCGGGCGCCTGCTGCTCAACGTGGTCACCGGCGGGGAGTCCCGCGAGCAGCGGGCGCACGGCGACTACCTGGACAAGGACGCCCGCTACGCCCGCACCGGCGAGTTCCTGGACATCGTGTCGCGGCTGTGGCGGGGGGAGACGGTCGACTTCGCCGGGGAGCACCTGTCGGTGGAGGGGGCGGCGCTGCACCGGGTGCCCGACCCGGTGCCGCCGCTGTACTTCGGCGGGTCCTCGCCCGCCGCGCTGGACGTGGCGGCCCGGCGCGTCGACACCTATCTGACGTGGGGCGAGCCGCCGGACGCGGTGGCCGGGAAGATCGCCGCCGTGCGGACGCGGGCCGCCGCGCACGGCCGGACCCTGGACTTCGGCATCCGGCTGCACGTGATCGCGCGCGACACCGCCGAGGAGGCGTGGGCGGTGGCCGACCGCCTGGTGGCGGGGCTGACCCCCGAGACCATCGCGCGGGCGCAGGCCGGGCTCGCGCGCAGCGAGTCCGAGGGCCAGCGGCGGATGAGCGCCCTGCACGGGGGGCGGGCCGACCGGCTGGAGGTCGCGCCCAACCTGTGGGTGGGGATCGGGCTGGTCCGCGGCGGCGCCGGAACCGCCCTGGTGGGCTCCCACAGCGAGGTGGCCGACCGCATCGAGGAGTACGCCCGCCTGGGGCTGGGCGAGTTCGTCCTGTCGGGGTACCCGCACCTGGAGGAGGCGTACCACTTCGGCGAGGGCGTGCTGCCGCTGCTGCGCGAGCGCGGGCTGTGGCGGCACCCGGCGGGCGCCGCCGATCCCGCGCCGCCGGGGGTGCCGTTCACCGGTCCCGTCCCCCAGGCAGCGAGCTGACGAGCAGAGGAGGCGCCATGCGCACGACCGTCCTGGTGGGCAACCCGCGCCCGGGGTCGCGCACGGCCGCCGCGGCGCTCGCCGCGGCCCGGCGGGTCGGGGCGGCCGCGGGCCGGCCCGGCACGCCGGAGGCCGTCGACCTGGCGGAACTTGCCCCCGTCCTGCTGGCCCGGCCCCGGCCGCCCGCGGTCGACGCCGCGCTCGCCCGGGTGGCGGGCTCGGAGCTGCTGGTCGTGGCCTCCCCCACCTACAAGGCCACCTACACCGGGCTGCTCAAGGTGTTCTTCGACCTGCTCCCGGCCGACGCGCTGCGCGGCGTGGTCGCGGTTCCGCTGCTGGTCATGGGGTCGCCGGCGCACACGCTCGCCGTCGAGGTGCACCTGCGGCCGGTGCTGGTGGAGCTCGGCGCGACGGTGCCCGCGCCGGGGCTGGCGCTGGTCGAGGCCGACCTCGGCCGGCTCGACGCGGTCCTCGGTCCGTGGGCCGCGCACGTCGGCCCGCGGGTCCGGGCCGCGCTGCCCGCGCGGGCGGACGCGTGACGCCGCCCCGGGCGCCCGCCCCGCGCACCCGGCCCCGCCTCCACGCCCCCGACCGGAGGGAGACCCCCGTGCGGGCCACCGACACCACCCCGACGCCGCCCGATCAGCGCCCCACCACCACCCCGGACACGCGGCCCACCACCGACCCCGGCCCGACACCCGCCACCGATTTCGGTCCGTCCTCCTCCGCCGCCGCCAGCCCACGGCCCACCACCGATCCCGACCCGGCACCCGCCCTGCGGCCCGTCCGCGACCCCGGCCTCCGGCCCACCGCCGACCGGGTTCCGGACGAAAGGAGGGCCACCGTCGACCCGGACCGGTTCCGGCGAGCACTGGGGCGCCACCCGGCGGGGGTGGTCGTCATCACCGCCGACCCGGGGGACGGCCCGGTCGGGCTGACCGCGACCTCGTTCACCAGCGTGAGCCTGGCCCCGCCGCTGGTGGCGTTCTACGTGGCCGACACCTCGGCCACGTGGCCGCGCCTGCGCCGCGCGGACCGGTTCGCGGTGCACCTGCTGGCCGCCGACCAGGCGGGGCTGGCCGCCCGGTTCGCCACCACGGGGGTCGACCGGTTCGCGCCGCCCACCGCGTGGCGGCGGGGCGCCGACGGGGTGCCGCTGCTCGACGGCGCCGCCGCCCGGCTCGTCTGCCGCCCGCACGACGTGCGGCGGCTGGGCGACCATTGGGCTGTGGCGGGCGAGGTGGTCGCCACCGAGACCGGCAGCCCCCGCCCGCCGCTGCTCTACCACCAGGGCGCCTTCGGCGGGTTCACCCCCCTCGCCTGAGACGGCGTACATCGGTCGGGCGGCGCGGCGGTCGCACCGGTGCCTCCGCCGAGCCGGGGCGGCGAGCGGCCCGCCCCAGGCGGCACACCACCGACGCGCCCCACGCCGACGCACGACCCCCTGCGCCCGCCCACTCTGAGCGGCGGACCGGGCGACACCCCTCCCGCCCTCCCACAGCACAGCGGGCGAACGCGCCACCCGGGAAACGGCGCGACGCGGGCGGACACCACCGACCGGTCGCGTCGGCTCGTGCCCACGTGGCCGGCCCCGGAGGTGTTCCGTCCGCCGCGCGGGCGTGCCGCTGTCCGCCGGTGGCCGCACCGCGTGGCGCCGGCCGGGGCCGGCCGGGGCCGGTCGGGGTGGGTCAGGGCCGGTCGGGGCGGCCGGCCAGGGCGGCCGTTCGGCCGTAGTCGCCGACCGCTGCGCGTCCGAGCCGGGGCGCTCGGACTCCTTCATGGCGCGAGGGGCGCCACTCGGTTCGGGCGATCACCGAGCGTATGGGGGTAAACGCACGAAGAGATGGGAATTTCCTACTTGGCGGGGGGAGAACCGATCGCGTACAATCCCCACTAATCAGGTAGAAAAAGAGATCAAGCAGAGCGGAAGGCCCCCATGCAGACCATCGTGCTCCTCGGTCTCGTCGGTTTGCTCGCGCAACTCGTCGACGGCAGCCTCGGCATGGCCTACGGCGTCACGTCGACCACCCTGCTGCTGGTCGTCGGCACCAACCCGGCGGCCGCGTCGGCGACCGTCCACCTGGCCGAGATCGGCACGACCCTCGCTTCGGGCGTCGCCCACTGGCGGCTCGGCAACGTCGACTGGAAGGTGGTCCGGCGCATCGCGCTGCCGGGCGCCATCGGGGCGTTCGCGGGCGCCACCTTCCTGTCCAGTCTCTCCACCGAGACCGCGGCGCCCATCATGTCGGGCATCCTGCTGGCGCTGGGCCTCTACATCCTCGTCCGGTTCACCGCCTGGGGCACCCCGCGCGGCAACCTCGGCAAGCCGCTGCGCCGCCGCTTCCTCGCCCCGCTGGGCCTGGTCGGCGGTTTCGTGGACGCCACCGGCGGCGGCGGGTGGGGCCCCGTGGGCACCCCCGCGCTGCTCGCCAGCGGCCGGATCGAGCCGCGCAAGGTCATCGGCTCGATCGACACCAGCGAGTTCATCGTCGCCCTCGCCGCCAGCCTCGGGTTCCTCGTCGGCCTGGCCGGCGCCGGGGTGAACCTGCTGTGGGCGGCCGCGCTGCTCATCGGCGGGGTGATCGCGGCGCCGATCGCCGCGTGGATCGTCCGGCACTTCCCGCCGCGCGTCCTGGGCTCGGCGGTCGGCGGCGTCATCGTGCTGACCAACGCCCGCACCATCCTGCGCAGCGACGCGGTGGCCGCCTCCCCCGGCGTCACCACCGCCGTCTACATCGCCATCGTGCTCGTGTGGGCCGCCGCCGTCGCGTGGTCGGTCCGCGCCCACCTGGCCGACCGCGCCGCGCATCCGCTCCCGGCCGACGGCGCCCCCGCCGGCACGGTGCCGGCCGCGGCCACCGCCGACCCCGCCCCCGCGGCGGAGACCCGCGACTGACCCGACCCGCGGGGCTGCCCGGAGGCGCGCCCCGCACCGAGCGCCGGACCGCTCCGGCCCGCGGGAGGCGACCATCCCGGCCTCCCGCGCCCCTCCGGAGCGGTCCGGTTCCGTGTCCGCCGGCGCGTCCCGCGCCGGCGGACACCCCTCACCCCTCGACCCGGGCGGCCGGGCTGGGGGCGCTCTCGGTCCGGTAGGCGTCGAGCACGGTCACGTGGTAGCGCACGGGCCCGTCGACGGGCGCGGCGTCGGTGTAGCCCGCCGCGCCGCCGTCCGCGCCGACCACGGCCAGCAGGTGCTCGCCGTCGGCGAGGTCGCACAGGTCGCCGCCCTCGCCCGGCACCCGGTAGACGGCGTAGGAGCGGGCGCCTTCGACCGCGCCCCACTCCAACCGGACGCCGTCGCCGCCCGCCTCGACCGCCAGGTCGCGCACCGGCGCCGGGGCGGCCTCGCCGCCGTCCGCGCGCGGCGGCAGCGCGGGCGAGCGGTAGTGGTCCTCGGCGACGCGGTCCATCGCCTCGGCGGCCCGGCCGGTGAGGTCGCTCATGGAGAAGTAGACGTCACCGGTGACCTCCGGGTACTCCGCGTTGAGGTCGAGCTGGCGGGAGAGCGCGTCGGCGCCGCCGAAGTCGGACTCGCCCACCCGGTAGGCGGCCTGGCCGACGTAGAGGTCGACACCGGTGCCGGCGACCTGCTCGGACCACCACGGGACCAGCTCGTCGTAGTCGGCCGTGGCGAACCCCCGGTGCCAGTACAGCTGCGGGACGACGTAGTCGACCGTGCCGTCGCGGATCCACGCCCGGGTGTCGGCGTACTGGGCGTCGTAGGACTCCAGGCCCCCGGTGTCGGACCCCTCGGGGTCGGAGTCGGCATTGCGCCAGATGCCGAACGGGGACACCCCGAACCGCACCCACGGCTTGGTGTCCTGGATGCGGCCGTGGATGTCGGCGATGAGCCGGTTCACGTTGTCGCGCCGCCAGTCGCCCCGGTCGGTGAAGTCGCCGCCGTGCGCCTCCCAGCTCGCGTCGTCGTCGAACTCCTCGCCGTCGGCCGGGTAGGGGTAGAAGTAGTCGTCGAAGTGGACCCCGTCGACGTCGTAGCGCTCGACCACGTCGAGCACGACGTCGCCCACCCAGGCGCGGACGTCGGGGTTGCCCGGGTCGAGGTAGCCCTCCTCGCCGTACTCCACCAGCCAGTCGGGGTTGCGCCGGGCCGGGTGGTCGTCGGTGAGGTTCTCCAGGTCGGGGTCGCGCCAGCCGACCCGGTAGGGGTTGAACCAGGCGTGCAGCTCCAGGCCGCGGGCGTGCGCCTCGGCGACGGCGAACTCCAGCGGGTCGTAGCCGGGATCGCCGCCCTGCTCGCCGGTGAGGTAGCGGGCCCACGGCTCGTACTCGGAGGCGTAGAGGGCGTCGGCGGTCGGGCGCACGTGCAGGAACACGGCGTTGAGGCCGAGGTCGACGGCGCTGTCGAGGCGGTCGCGCAGCTCGGCCTGCTGCTCCTCGGCGGACAGCCCGGCCTCGGAGGGCCAGTCGATGTTGCGGACGGTGGTGAGCCAGGCGGCGCGGAGCTGCCGCTTGGGGTGGCCGGGGTCGGTGGCGCAGTCGTCGGGTACGGCCGGAAGGGCCGCTTCGGGCGACTCCTCGGCGCCGCCGGCGAAGGGGGAGTCCCCCCAGGGGAGATCGCCGGTGCAGCCGGCCAGCAGCGGGAGCAGCGCGGTCGCGACCGCTCCCCGTTGCAGCCATCCCATGTCGTGGGTACCTCGTCCTTTCCGTGCGGGGGCATATCCGCGGCACAGCCTACGGGCGCGGCGGACCGCGTCGGTCCGGTGCGCGGCGGCCCGGCCGGGGGCGGGTCCGGGATGCGCGGCTCCTAGACTGGACTGCCGTGACCACCGACCCCACCGCTCCCCCGACCCGGATCGTCCGCACCGTCCCCCTGCGGGCGGGCGGCGCGCTGCTGCGCCACCTGCCGGCCGAGACCCCCATGGCGTGGGTGCGCCGGGGCGAGGGCCTGGTCGCCTGGGGCGAGGCCGCGCGCATCACGCTGCCCGCCGAGGACACCGCCGGGGGGACCGCCCGGTTCACCGAGGCCGCGCGGCTGCTGGCCGAGCTGTGGTCGAGTGTCGAGGTGGACGACGCGGTGCGGCTGCCGGGGACGGGGCCGGTGGCGTTCGGCACGTTCACCTTCGACGCCCGTTCGGCGGGGTCGGTGCTGGTGGTGCCCCGGGTGGTGGTGGGGTTCCGCGGCGGCCGGGCGTGGCTGACCACGGTCGCCGACCGGCCGATCGCCCACCCCGGGGAGCTGCTGGCCCGGGTGGCCCCGCTGCGCCCGGTCGGCCCGCTGACGTGGGGGCCGGGCGCGCTCTCCCCCGAGGCGTGGGCGGAGGCGGTGGCGGCCGCCGTCGGGCGGATCGCCGAGGGGGGCCTGGGCAAGGCGGTGCTGGCGCGCGACGAGTGGGCCGACGCCGAGCGGGGCATCGACGTGCGGACCCTGCTCACCCGGCTCGCCGCCGCCTACCCCGACTGCCACGCGTTCTCCGTCGACGGCATGGTGGGGGCCACCCCGGAGCTGCTGGTGCGCCGCACGGGCGGGGAGGTCGCGTCGCTGGTGCTGGCCGGGACCCGGCCGCGCGGCGCCGACACCGACGAGGACGACGTGCTCGCCGCGGAGCTGCTGGCCTCGGTCAAGGACGCCGAGGAGCACCGCTATGCGATCGACTCGCTGCGGGCGGCCCTGGAGCCGCTGGCGGCGTCGGTGGAGGTGCCGGACCGGCCCCGGCTGCTCCGGCTCGCCAACGTGCAGCACCTGGCGTCGCCCGTGCGGGCGGAGCTGCTGGAGGGGGTGGGCTGCCTGGACGCGGTCGCCGCGCTGCACCCGACCGCCGCGGTGGGCGGCACGCCGACGGCCGACGCCATGGAGCTGATCCGCGAGCTGGAGGGCATGGACCGCGGCCGCTACGCCGGCCCGGTGGGCTGGGTGGACGCCGCGGGCGACGGCGAGTGGGGCATCGCCCTGCGCTGCGCGCAGGTGGAGGGGTCGCGCGCCCGGCTGTTCGCCGGGTGCGGCGTGGTGGCGGGGTCCGACCCGGCCGAGGAGCTGGCGGAGTCGGAGTCCAAGCTCGCCGCCATGCGCCACGCGCTGGCCGACTGAGTCGGCCGCCGGCGGCGGGGCGGGGCAGGACGCGCGGGCGGCGCGCCGCGCGCCGGCCGTCCGTGTCACGCGGTCGTGGCGGCCCGGCGATGGCCCGGACGTGAGTGCCGTCGCCCTCGACGGAGCGGTTGACGCGCACCTCATCCCCGGGGACGGTCGGACCCGGGTGCCGGGACGGCGGGTCAGGTCACCGGGGGTGCGGGGGTCGGCGCGGGGGCCGGGACGGGCCGGGGGACGGCGCCGAAACCCACCACGGGGCCGAGGTAGCTCAGCAGCATGCCCTTGAGTTCGGCGAGGACGCGGCCGCGCTGCTCGCCCTCCGCCGACATGACCAGCGGGAACACCCCGGTGGCCGTCGCGATGCTCACCTTCGCCAGCAGGTCCAGCCGCTCCTCGGGCAGGCCGGGCACCCGCCAGAGGAACACAGTGCGCAGCCGCGCGGCGACCCCGGCGTGCAGCTCCTCGCTGGCCCGCGCCAGCCGCGCGGAGGTGGGCGAGCCGTGGAACAGCACCCAGTAGGCGGGGCGCTCGTCCTTGAACACGGCCATGGCGTGCACGATGCGGTCGAGGAGTTCGTCCAGCGGCAGCAGGGCGGTGTCGGCGTCGAGCCGGGTGTGCCAGAAGTCGCGGGAGCGCTCGGTGAAGACCTGGACCAGCGCCTCCAGGATCTCGTCCTTGTTGCGGAAGAACTGGTAGAGCGATCCCGGGGAGACGCCGGCGCGCGCGGCGATCGCGTTGGTGGTGGCGTCCTCGTACCCGGTCTCGGCGATGACCGCCTCGGCCGCGTCGAGGATCTCCTGCATGCGGCGGCGGCCGCGCTCCTGCCGCCGTACCCCCGCCTCTCCGGGCCGCTTCGCCGCCATCGTTCCGCCTCTTCTCCACGCGCACTTGACGAACACGAACGATTGCTCGTACTTTGAGGCCGCCAGAACACGAGCATTCTATCGTTTTCCGGGGCGCCGACATGAGCACTGTACTGATCATCGGCCCGACGGCCGACATCGGTCGCGGCGCCGCCCGCCGGCGCCGCACCCACGGGGCCGGCGCCACCGCGCCGCCGAGCTGGCGGGCTCACCGCCGACGCGGCGGCCCGGCCCGCCACCAACA
>NZ_BCRK01000077.1 GCF_001552555.1 Nocardiopsis trehalosi NBRC 14201
GGGGGGCGGGTGGCCGAGGGGTCACCCGCCCCCCGCGCCGGGCGGGGGCAGGGCGAACCCGGCCTGGACGAGGACGGCGCGGAGGTACCGGGCGGTCTCGGCCGGGTCCAGGGGGCCGGGGGTCAGCAGCAGCCGCTGGATCACCGCCCCCTCCATCATGTCGATCAGCAGATCCACGTCGGCGTCCGCCGCGAGGTGCCCCTCTGCCTGCGCGCGGACCATGATCGCCCGTGCCCGCTCGCGGCGCGGCAGCACGTAGTGGGTGCGGTAGACCTCCAGCAGCCGGGGGTGGTCGGCCCCGGCGGCCAGGACGCGGGCCGAAAGCGCGCGGAACCGGGGCGCCGACAGGAGTTCCCCCCAGCGGGGCAGCAGCCGCGCGATCACGTCGGGCAGCGCCTCGTCCGGCTCCCGGTGGGCGGTCACCGTGGGCAGGTCCTCGCGCAGCCCCTCCACGGCCTGCGCGAGCAGGTCCTCCTTGGTGCGCCAGCGGCGGTAGACGGTCACCTTCGCCACCCCGGCGCGTTTGGCGACCTGCTCGATGCTGGTCCGTTCGACCCCGCGCTCGACCAGCAGGTCCAGGGCGGCGCGCATGATGGCGTCGTCGGCGTGCGGATCGCGGGGGCGGCCGGGGCCCTCGCGCCGGGCCGCGGGCCGATCGGCGGTCACCGGCCACCGCCCGCGCCGAGCAGCACCGCGTCGAGGTACCGCCCCAGGCCGTCCGCCCCGGCGGCCCCCACCCCGCCGGCGTGGCCGTCGGGGCGGACGAGCAGCACCGTGCCACCGGGCTCGGCGGCGCGGGGGTGCAACAGGGTGACGCGCTCGCCGAGCCGGTCGCGGGCGGCTTCGGCCGCCGCCTCGGCACCGGGCGCGCCGTGCGGTGCCAGCACGACCCAGCCGGAGCCGAGTTCGGCGTACAGCCGGGTGGGGGTCCCGTCGGGGCGCAGGCAGCCGCGGTCGGGGACCCGGTCGCCGGGCCGCGGGCCGGCCGCGCGCCGCGGTCCGCCCAGCGGGCCCGTGCGGTAGGACACGTCGAGCTGCGACGCGGTTCGGGTGGCGCGGCGCTGGACGGCCGGCAGGTTGAGCAGGGGCACGAAGACCCGGTCGCGGATCAGGCGGGTGACGGGCCCCTCGCCGACCAGCATCCGGGTGTTGGCCGTGGTGGTGGAGAGCACGTCGGCGGCCAGGGGCCGCCGTTCGGCGGCGTAGGTGTCGAGCAGGCCCGCGTCGGCGCGGTCCCGGGCGACGAGCGCGAGCTTCCAGGCGAGGTTCTCCGCGTCGCCGATTCCGGTGTTCATGCCCTGGCCTCCGATCGGGCTGTGGACGTGGGCCGCGTCCCCGGCGAGGAGGACGCGCCCGCGGCGGTAGTCGGCCGCCAGGCGGCGGCGGACGCGGAAGACCGAGGTCCACACGGCGTCGCGCACCGACGCGCCGGTGTCGCCGGTCCGCACGGGCAGCAGCGCTTCGATGCGGGCGACGATCCGCCGCGCGTCCAGTCTCTCGTCCGTCGCGGGGACGTCCGCCATCAGCCGCCACAGGTCGCCGTCCGCGCGCTCCGCGCCGGGGCCGTCGGGCATGGGGATCGCCAGCACCATGCCGTCGCGGTGGAACCAGCCCGCCGAGACGGACCGGTCGCGGTCCCAGTCCATGCGGGCGTCGGCGAGCAGGAACTGCTCGACCACGGTCACCCCCGGGAAGTCGATGCCCGCGAGGTCGCGGACGGCGCTGTGCGCGCCGTCGCAGCCCACCACCCACCGCGCCGGAGCGCGGGAGCCGTCGGCGAGGACGGCCGTGGCGCCGTCGCCGTCCTGCTCCAGGCCGGTGACCCGGCGCCCCCATGCGACGTCGACCCCGAGTCCGGCCGCCCGCCGCCGGAGCCGCTCCTCTATGTCGGCCTGGGACACGAACAGGGCCTGCGTCGACTCCCCGTCGAGTGGGCGGAAGCGCATGGTGGACAGCGGGCGGTTCCGGGCGTGCATCGTCATGCCCAGCGGTGCCAGGGCCCGCTCGGGCAGGTCCCCCAGCGCGCCGATCCGGTCGAGGACCTCCACGCCCCGGGCGTGCAGGATGTTCGCCCGTGACGTGGTCGCGGGCCCGGCGGCGCGGTCCACCACCCGGACCGCGACCCCGCGCAGCGCCAGCCCGCAGGCCAGCACCAACCCGGTCGGCCCGGCCCCCACCACCAGTACGTCCGATCGCTCCGCCATGTCCGCCTCCATTCGTATACGCAAACGACACCGTTTGCATATTACGCCCGCCCGCCGACCGGAGGCCACCGCCGCTCGCGCCGCCCGAGGGCGGCGGCGCGCGGGAGCCGCATCCCTGCGGGGCGGGCTCCAGGCCTCCGAGGAGAGCGGGGCGGACGTGGCCGACCGGCGCCGGCGCGGCCGCCCGGGGGGCCGGCGTCACCGAGGGGCGGGGGACCAGGTGGTGACCTCGACCTCGTCGCCGACCGATACGCGGCCCGGGCGGACCACGGACGCCTTCATGCCGAACACCACGCCGCCCTCCGGCGCGCGGCGGTAGCGGGCGAGGGTGCGCAGCGGTTCGGGGCCCGAGCGGGCGCCCGTGTCCTGGTCGACCAGCGTCACCGCGCACCGGACCGCGAGCTTGGCGAACCCGAGTTCCGCCGAGCCGACGCGCAGCGCGCGCACCCGGTCCTCGGCGTGCGGGGGCCAGCCGTCGACCACGATGTTGGGCCGGAACCGCGCCATCGGCACCGGCGCGCCGCCGCCCGCCGCGATCCGCGCGTTGAGGCCGTCGAGCGACGCCCGGCCCACCAGCAGGACCGCGTTGCCGTCGGCGTACGCCGCCGTTCCCGGGGTGGCGCCGGTGGTCTCCCGCCGCTGCTCGGGCGGGACCCGGACGAGCCGGCTCGGCACGCCCAGCACCTCCGACAGCCACGCGGCGACGGTATCGCCCTGGTCGATACCGCGCAGCGGCGCGCCGAAGAACACGACGCCGCGCCGCTCCCGGTCCAGGTCGACGTCGACGGCGCAGGCGCCGTGCCCCGGCGCGCGCAGGGTCAGCCGGGAGCCGTCCGGGGCCACCTCGGGGCGGACGGCAGCGAGCGCGGGGGTGCGCCGCTGGCTCCGGAACACGCCGTCCTCGTCGATGACCAGGAAGCTCCGGTCGTGCTCCGGCCCTGCGGGGGTCAGGTCGACGGCGGTGGCGGGGACCGCCGCGCACCCCTTGACCGGGTAGGACGCGAGGGCGCTGATCATGGCCATGCGCGAAGCGTACGGGGCCGGCCCCCGCGCCCCGCGTACCGGCGGACGCCTCCCGCGATCTCCCTGCGGCGCGCGCGTCACGTATCGGCCGTTCCGCGTTTCCGGGGAAGAGCGAACGGAATGCACGATGCCGCGTATCCATCCCTCCCCGAGCGACGGGGAGAAGCCGCGTATCGTCTCCCGCCCCGAGCCGATGCGGGAGGTCGTCCGCAGCCTCTACGTGCTCGCCGCAGCGTCCGACCCGACCGTCTTCGGCCCGTGGCGCGGCCGGGCGCTGACCCGGATGCCGCCCCCCGCCCGGATGCTCTCCGCCCTCGTCCCCGCCGAGGGCTGCTCTCCCCGGTGGCCCACCCCACGGGTTCGCTCCCGGCCCGCGCCGCGGAGGGTCCGGCGCCGTCGGGCGCCGTGCTGGGCCGGCTGCTCGGCCGGACGCGCGCCGCCGTGCCGCGCGCCCTCGGCTGCGACCCCACCACCGGGGACCCCGCCCGGGTCCTCGACATCTCCTGCCGTCGGCGAGCGAACACGCGTCGCTGCTCCGCGCGGCCGGGCTCGTCGGCGGCGAGCGCATCGGCGACCCGGTGCGCCACCGCCTCACACCGCTGGGACGGGAACTGCTGGACCCGGCGCGCTGACCGCGCCGTCCCCGGCCGCGATCGTGGCCGGGGGCGGTGTTCGGCCGGCCCCGCCGGAGAGGGCGGCCACGACCTCCACCTCGATCACCGCACCCGGCCGGAACAGCCGCGCCACCTCGACGGTCGTGCTGGTCGGCGGGGCGCCGGGCAGGAACTCGCGGCGGACGGCGGCGTACTCCGCGAGCCGCGACATGTCGGTCAGGAAGGTGCGGATGCCGACCACGTCGGCGAGGGTGCCGCCCTCGGCGCGCAGCAGCGCGTCGAGGGCCAGCATGACCGCGCGCGACTGCGCCGCCATGTCGCCGGGTGCGACGACCTCGCCGGCGCCGTCCAGGGCGACCTGCCCCGAGACGAACAGCAGCGCGCCGTCGCCGTGGTCGATCCGCGCCACCTGGGAGTAGGGCCCCGCGGGGCGCGGCGCGCCGGCGGGGTCGCGGAGGGTGACGTCCATGGGGACTCCTTCGTCGTTCGAGGGGGAGGGGGGAGCGGTTCAGGCGCCGGGACGCGCCGCGCGTACGAGGTCGGCCAGGAGGCCGAGGTCGCGGTCGGCGGCCGCCGGGTCGGCGGTGGCGGCGTGCACCGCCCGCAGCAGCGGGAGGTCGGCGGCGTCGAGGGCCAGGCCGACGTCCTTGGCGGCCAGGGCGAGGGGGTAGTGGGCGCCGCCCGCCGCGGCCCGCTGCGCGGCACCGGCGAGCGGGCCGGCCGCGAGGGCGTCGCGGACCACCCCCTCCGGCAGGCCGAACGCGTCGCCCAGGGCCAGCGCCGCACCGGTCAGCGCCACCCCGCCGATGAGGGAGGTGATCAGCACGACCTTCAGCGCCGCCCCGCTGCCCACGGGGCCGCAGCGGGTGACCGTGCCCAGGACGCCGAGGAGGCCGGCCACGGGTTCGGCGTCGCCGCCCGCGAGGACGGTGAGGGTGCCCGCGGCGGCGCGGTCGACGCTCCCCATCACCGGTGCGTCGACGAGCGCGACGCCCTCGGGGAGCCGGGCGGCGAGATCGGTGACGGCGGCCGGGCCGATGGTCGACATCTCCACCACCCGGGTGCCCGGGCGCAGGCCGGGGGCCATGGCGTCGGCGACCGCGGCGACGGCGGCGGGCCCGGTGAGCATGGTGACCACCGTGTCGGCGCCCCGCACCGCGTCGGCGGGGTCGGCGGCCACCCGCGCCCCGTCGGCGGCCAGGGCCTCGGCCCGCGCGCGGGTGCGGTTCCACACGGTCAGCGGGTACCCGGCGGCGAGCAGGCGGCGGGCCATGGGCGCGCCCATGGCGCCCAGCCCCAGGAAGGCGGTCGTCGGCATGGCCACGACGCTACGGCGGCCCCTGGTCTGCCACAAGCGAATGGTTAGCATGACCGCCATGACCGAATGGCATGGCGGTGTGCACACGGTGTCCCTGCGCGTCTTCACGGTGGTGGCCCGGCACGGGTCGTTCACGACGGCGGCGCGCGAACTGGGCTACACGCAGTCGGCGGTCTCCCGGCAGATCGCCGCGCTGGAGCACGACACCGGGGTCCCGCTGTTCGACCGGCTGCCGCGCGGGGTGCGGCTCACCGAGCAGGGCCGCTCCCTGCTGGGGCACGCCGACGCGGTGCTGGACCGGTTGGAGGCCGCGCGGCGCGACCTCACCGCGCTGCGCGACGCGTCGGCCGGGCGGTTGCGCGTCGGCGCGTTCGCCACCGCCAACGCGGCCCTGCTGCCCGCCGCGCTGGCGGAGCTGCGGGCCCGCCACCCGGGACTCGACACCACGGCCGAGGAGGCGCTGACCCCCGTGCTCACGGGGCGGCTGGCGGCGGGTGACCTCGACGCGGCGGTGGTCGGCTCCCTCCCGGGCCGGCCGGTGGACGGCGTCGCGCTGCGCCCGCTGCTCGACGACGCCATGTACGTGGCCCTGCCCCGCGCGCACCGGCTGGCCGGGCGCCCGGCGGTGCGCCTGGCCGACCTCACGGACGAGGAGTGGATCGCGGGGCGCCGGGACCCCGAGGACACGCTGATGGCGGCGGCGCTGCGCACGGGGTTCCGGCCGCGCATCGGCTACGTGGTGGCGGAGTGGATCGCCAAGCAGGGGTTCGTCGCGGCCGGGCTGGGGGTCACGCTCGTGCCGTCGCTGGCGGCGGGGGTGGCACGGCCCGACATCGCCCTGGTGCCGGTGGACCCGGCGGACGTCCCGCCGCGCACGGTCGCCGTCGCCACCCCGCGCGGCATCGCCCCGTCCCCTGCGGTGGCCGCCTTCCTCACCGCCCTCGACACCGCCGCCACCACCGTCCCCCGCCCGCCCGCCGGCTGACCCCCACCCGATGCCGGCACCGGCCCGGCGCCGTCGCCTACCCGCTGCCCACCCCCCCGTGCCGCGCCCGGCCACGGCGTGCGCGGGCCCGACGGCGACGGCGCCCTCGGTCCGACACCGCCGGCACCACCCCCCAGGCCGCTGCGGAGCCGGCGGCGGGGGGCGAGCGGGGAGCGGCCGACCGCGGTCGCGGAAACGGAGCCGGCCCCTGGGCTCCGCCCCTGTCGACCGGGCCGACGCCCTGCCGTACGCGCCCGCCGACCGGCACGCCCATGGACGCGGTCAGGGCATGCCCGGGGCGTGCCCCGGCAGCCCTCGGGCCGTCTGGGGTCGGCGCCGTGCCCCTTGCCCGCTGCGGGAACGGCGTGGGTGGAAAGTGGGGTCTGACGTGTGGCGGGTGGAGTCGGCCTCGTGGCGCCGCCCCCGGCCGATCGGGGCGGGCGTCGCGCAGCGGCCGCCTACGTGGTCACCGCGCGCTCAAGTCCAGACGCGACCCGGCGGCTCCGATCGACCGGGGGAGGCGCCGTACGCGCGGTGCGTGGTAGCGGTAGGGGCCGGCGCCGCCCTCCGGTGGGGCGCCGTCGGCGCCGTGCCGTCCCGAGAGGAGGCGCCGCCATCGGGGTGGGGGATCGGGGACTCGCTGTTCTTCGGCCCCCGTGGTCGACCGCCGTCGGCCGTGCCGCGATGGTGCCGCGCCGTAGGGCGCCCTCCGGGGTGGCCGCCGGTGCGGGGCCTCCGAGGCTTCGCCCGGGTGGCTGGGGGTACGGGCCGGCGGCCGGAGGGGCGGAGGGCGTGTCCGGTTCGGGGCCGCTGGGGCGCATGGGGTCCGGGCGGGCGCGGGATTTCGGGTCGGGGGTATCGGGGGGATGCGGACCGGTCCGGCGGCCGGCCCGGACACGCCGGGCACGGGCGCGCCACCGGCCCGGAACCGGTGCCCGGCCGGGGGTCGCGCCCGCGCCCGCCCGCACCCCCGGCGACCGGGGGGAGCGGGTGTGCGGGAAACACCCGGGGACGGCGGCGGGCGGCCGATACCCTGCTGCCCTGCTGTCCCTGGAGGTCGCACATGGCCGTCGTTCTCCTGGACCACCGATTCGACGGACCCGGGAACGCCCCCACCGTCCTGCTGCTGCCCTCGCCCGGTGCGAAGTGGTCGATGTGGGAGCCGCAGATGCCCGAGCTGACGCGCCGCCTGCGCGTCCTGCGGGTCAACCTGCGCGGCCACGGCGGCTCGCCCCCGCCGCCGCGCGGCACGCCCACGCTGGCCGACCTGGGCGCCGACCTGCTCGACCTGCTCGACGCGCACGGGCTGCGGCGGCTGTCGGTGGTCGGCTGCGGCCTGGGCGGGATGCTCGCCACCTGGGTCGCCGCCGCGGCCCCCGACCGGGTGCGGCGACTGGCCTACGTCGCCGCCGGGGCCACGGCCCCCCGTTCCTGCGACTGGCGCGGGCGCGCCGCCCGCGTCCGCAGCGCGGGCATGGCCGCGGTGTCGGCCGAGGCGACCGCCGCGTGGTTCACCCCGCTGTTCGCGGAGCGGCGGCCCGACGTGGTCCTGCGCATGGCGGCGGAGTTCGAGGGGGTGACCGCCGACGGGTACGCGGCCTACTGCGGCGCGGTGGCGGGGGTGGACCAGCAGCGGATGCTCGCCGCGGTCCGCGCCCCCGCGCTCGTGGTGTCGGCGGCGCACGACCCGCTGCTGCCGCCCGCCTATGGCCGCCGCCTCGCCGCCGGCATCCCGGGCGCCCGGTTCCGCGTGGTGCCCGGCGCGGCGCACCTCGCCGGGATCGAGCGCGCCGACCGGGTGAACGAGCTGCTGATGGGCCACGTCGGCGGGTGACCCCGGTCCGATGACGGCGGGCCCGCGCGGCGGCCGCGCGCGTGCGTGCGGTGCAGACTGGGGACCGGCCCGGCGCGGGCACCGGGGGCGGGCCGTGCCCCCGGCCGCCGGCGCCGCCGCAGTGCCGCCCGCCACGCCGATGGGAGATCCCGTGCCCCGTCCGTCCGGCTCCGAGCCGCCGCGCGCCGCTCCGGGCCCCGTCGCGCTGCGCGACCTCGCCGCCGTCTCCGCCGGGGGAGCGCTGGGCGCCGTCGCGCGCCTGGGCGCCGGCGCGGCGCTGCCGTACGCCGCCGGGGCCTTCGCGTGGTCGACGCTGCTCGTCAACGTCTCGGGGTGCCTGTTCATCGGGGTGGTGATGGGCCTGGCGACCGAGCGCTGGCCGCGGCCGCTCCGCCCGTTCCTCGGGCCGGGTGTGGCCGGCGGGTACACGACGTTCTCCACCCACGTCGCCGACGCGCACGGCATGCTGGCCGCCGGAGCCCCGTGGCCCGCGGCCGCCTACATCGGGGCGACGCTGGCCGGCGGCCTCGCCGCCGTGGCCGCCGGGGACGCCGTCGCCAGGGCCGTACGGCGCCGGCGCTCCGCAGCGCGCGGCGGGGGGCGGTCGCGGTGACGGCGCTGCTGGTGGTGCTCGGCGCGGCCGTGGGCGCCCCGCTGCGCTACGCCGCCGACCGGTGGATCTCGGCGCGCACCGGTTCGGCCCTGCCCTGGGGCACGTTCGCGGTGAACACCACCGCCTGCCTGGCGCTGGGCGCGGTGGCGGGGCTGCTCCCGCCGGACGGCGCGGGGGTGCTCGTGCGCACCGGGCTGCTCGGTGCGCTGTCGACCTACTCCACGTTCGGCTACGAGACGTTCCGGCTGCTGGGCACGGGCCGCCGGATCGCCGCGACCGCCAACGCGGCCGGATCGGTGGCGGCCGGGATGGGCGCCTACCTCCTCGGCGGGGCCCTGGCGGCGGCGGTGGCCGCGCCGCTGGGGTGACGCGCCCACCGCGCTGGACGGCCCGCTCAGGTGCCGGCCTCTCGGCGTGCGGCTTCGGCCAGGACCCACCCCCGGGGGATGCGGTGGCGGCCTCCCCCGGGGGTGGTGCCCGCCGGGATGCGACCGGTACGCGCCCACCGTTCCACGGTTCGGGGGTGCGGCCCTAGGAGGCGGGCGGCTTCTCGGGTGGTGAGGTAGCGGGTTGCCGGGTCGGCGGGGTGTCGCATCGGTGCTCCCTGGTGGGTCGGTACAGGAACGGGCTGTCGTCCGCGAGGGCGGCGCGCACGCCCGGGGGGAGGACGTAGTACGCCGCGCGGCGGTCACGCTTGGGCAGAGGCGGCGGGGAGTCATGGGCCATCGGGGCTCCTCGTCGGGTGGCACGAGAAACCCCGCCCCCCCGGGGGGAGTGGGGGCGGGGCTGAGGTCCGCCGGGGCGCTGCGCCCCCCTCCTGACGGCGCAGCGGTCCGGCGGTGGTCTACGCGGCGGGTGGCTCGGCCCCCTGGGGGCTGCGCTTCCCGGGCGTGTCAGTTGGGTCGGACGGCGGCGGGTCCCCATTGCAGGAAGGCGAAGTAGCGTCCGCACGCGGGGCCCGACATGGTCGCGAGGTGGGTCACGAGGTACAGGCGCGCGTTCTCGTCCCACGGGCCGGGAGCGCACTCTTCGGGGGCACCGACGTTGGAGCACTCCAGGTAGAGCGTCATCGGGGAGACGGCGGCGTGCAGCCGGTAGGCCGGCTCGAAGTGCCGCACCACGGCGTCGGTGGCCAGATCGCTGGTGATGAGCAGGGCGTCATGGACGGCGGCCTCGGGGGTGCGTGGGTAGAGCAGGGAGCGCACCCAATCGCGGGCGGTTCGAACGTGGGCCGGGTCGGCGGGAAGGTCGATCGTGTGGCACCTCATCGGCCACACCTCCGGCAGACAGCTCGCGCCGATTCATCACGCATTGCGACATAGGGGCGTACGCGGCGCCTGCGCTGCCCTAGGGTGGTTCGCGTCATCAGCACTCCTAATGCCGGTGGCCATGCCCCGGGTCGTTCGTGCGACGCCGGGGTCTCTGCATAGCCAGACTCACCAACCCCAGTAGCCATTTCCAGGGGTTGCCCCCATCCGTCAAATACCGGTGAAACCGGCCCCGCATGGTAGCTGCGTGGTACACACTGGTTCACATGGCAGAGAGGCACGCACCTGAGTGGACGGGGTTCGGTCGGGAAGTTCGTCAACACCGCACTCAAGCTGGGCTTTCGCTCGCTCAGGCAGCAAAATCGCTCACCATCACAGCGGGCATGCTCTCCAAGATCGAGCGGGCCGCGCGTCCGACAAAGCGGGACACAGCCGAGCAACTGGACCGCCTGTTCGGTACCGATGGCGCACTGCTGCGATCTTGGTCGGATGCCACGCGCCGCACCGTGGAGCCGAACTGGTTCAGGCAAGTCAACGAACTCGAATCAAGAGCGGTGGCCATCACGGCTTACCATTCGCACCTGATTCCGGGAGTGCTGCAAACGACCGATTACGCGCGCGTGATCCTGGCCAGTGGTCGTGCCTTGGATACCGAAGAGCAGATCGAGGCATGGCTACGGCTGCGAGCCAAGCGGGTGGAACGCATCCTCAAGCGCGGCGATCCCGCGCTGACCACGATCATCCCTGAACACGTGCTTCGGATGTGCGTGGGCGGGCCAGAGGTGATGGCGGCACAGCTTGCCCACATCGCAGACCTGGCAGAATCGAATGCCGTACAGCTATGCGTGCTACCGGAGAGTGTCGGAACGGTGGTCGGGGCGTCAGTGGGCCCCTTCCGCTTGATCGAGTTCCCCGACCGCCTGCCCGTGCTCTACGTGGAGAGTGCCACCGAAGACGGGGTGATAGACCTGCCTCGCGAGGTGCAGCGCTTCATCCGTGTAACTGCGACACTGACCGCCTGGTCGGCGTCTCCAGGCGGCTCGCTAGCCCTGCTGAGGAAGATACGGGAGTCGGCATGATGGATGACCTCTGGCGCAAGTCCACCCACTCGGGCGAGACGAACTCATGTGTGGAGGCGCGATTTGCTGACGGCTACGCCTTGACCCGGGACACGCAGAACCGGGACGCCGCGACGCTCGCGGTCCCTGCTCGCGAGTGGCTGGCCTTCCTCCGGGAGGCGCAGGCGGGCGGCTTCTAGCCGCGGCGCTTCCAGTCCCGGTCACCCTTCGTGGCCGGGGCTTCGTCATGCCCGGCACCCTCGGTGGACCGGGCCGATGAGCACCGCCATGGTGCTCGCGACCGCGCGCGGGGAGCGGTCGAGGGGCGGCGGCAGCGGGTGGAGCGCCGTGTCCGGTGACCTTCGCGCCGTTCCCCCGGTCCCGGGGTCAGCAGATGTCGGGCCCGGCCCAGCCGTAGGCGTCGCGGGCGCGGACCTCGGCGAGTTCGTCCTCGGAGAGCACGCGCGGGGTGCCCAGCGCGGCGGCGCGCACGTACACCCCGCACAGCCACTCCAGCAGCCGGGCGTGCTCGAACGCCTGGGCGGCGTCGTCGCCGACCGCGATCCCCCCGTGGTTGGCCAGCAGCGCGGCCCGGCGCCCCTTCAGCGCCTTGACCGCCTGGTCGGCGAGGTCGCCGGTGCCGTAGGTGGCGTAGGGGGTGACGGGGATGGCACCGCCGAGGCGCGCGGCGGTGTGGTGCACCGGCGGCAGCTCGGCGAGGGCGGCGGAGACGGCGGCGGCGTGGGCGCTGTGCGCCTGCACGGCGGCGCCGGCCGGAATCGTGCGGTAGACGGCCGCGTGCAGGGTGGTCTCGGCGGCGGGTTCGCGCCGGCCCTCCAGCACCCCGCCGTGGACGGACAGCACCGGGCAGTCGGCGGGCTCGACGCGGTCGAGCGGCACCCCCACCGGTGTGACCGCGAACAGGTCGCCCGAGCGCACGCTCACGGTGCCGCCGCTGAGCGTGGCGCCGTCGCCGGGGACGAGCCCGCTGTCGGCGAGGCGGCGGGCCGTCAGGCAGACGTCCCTGCGTTCGTGTTCCAGCAGCATGGTTCCTCGCGGGTGCGTCGGGGAGGTGCGGCCCTGGGGTGCCCGCCCGCGCCCCGCGCTCCGGGTTCGGTTAGGCACACCTAAACACGGTAACCCCACCGGGGGCCGTCCTGTCCAGTCCCCGGCCGGTCCCGATCGCGCGCCCGCCGACCGGGGCGTGGTCACGGAGCGTATCCACCGGGCCGGGATCGGCGGCGGGGCGGGCGGTCCCGGTCGACGGAGCGCCTCCGCATCGGCCCAGCTCACCGCCGCACCGGGGGAGCGTCTCAAACCTATAAAGAGATCATTCGCGCCGTTTGTGACCAATGTTCTTGGGGAGGACGGAGCCGTGACGCGACCCTACGTGAGCCTGCCGAGCAAACCGTACCTGTCACCGCCCGGCGCGGACAGCGCGCGGAGCCTCTACATCGACGGATCGTGGCGCGCCGCCGCCGACGGCGCCGTCCGGGAGGTCCTCGACCCCGCCGACGCCACCGTCCTCACCGTCGTCAGCGAGGGCGGCCCCGAGGACGCCCGCGCCGCCGTCGCCGCCGCCCGCCGCGCCTTCGACCGCGGCGACTGGAGCCGCGGCCCGGCGGCCGAGCGCGGCGCGCTGCTCCACCGCATCGCCGACCTGCTGCAGCGCGACCGCGCCGAGATCGCGCTCATGGAGTCGCTCGACACCGGCAAGACCCTCATCGAGGGCGGCATCGACGTGGACGACGTCACCGCCGTGTTCCGCTACTACGCCGGGCTGGCCGACAAGGACGCGGGCCGGCTGGTCGCCGCCCCCGAGGGGGTGCACAGCCGCGTCGTCTACGAACCGGTCGGCGTGTGCGCCATGATCACCCCCTGGAACTACCCGCTGCTCCAGCTCTCCTGGAAGATGGCGCCCGCCATCGCCGCCGGCGCCACGATGGTCGCCAAGCCCAGCGAGGTCACCCCCGTCACCACCTGCAAGCTGGTCGAGCTGTGCGCCGAGGCGGGCGTGCCCGACGGCGTGGTCAACCTCGTCCTCGGCGGCGGCCCCGGGGCGGGCGGGCCTTTGGTCGACAGCCCCGACGTCGACCTCGTCTCGTTCACCGGCGGCCTGGAGACCGGCCGCGGCATCATGGCGGCGGCCGCCGCGACGGTGAAGAAGGTCGCCCTCGAACTGGGCGGCAAGAACCCCAACATCGTCTTCCCCGACGTCGACCTCGACACCGCCGTCGACTACGCCATGAGCGCCGCCTACTTCCACTCCGGCCAGGTGTGCTCGGCGGGCGCGCGCATCATCGTGCACGAGGACGTCCACGACGCCTTCACCGCGGAGCTGGCCCGCCGCGCCGACCGGGTCCGCCTCGGCCGCGGCACCGACGAGGGCGTGCGCTGCGGCCCGCTCGTCTCCGCCGAGCACCGCGCCAAAGTCGAGGCCGCCGTCGCCCGCGGGATCGAGGAGGGCGCGGTCCTCGCAGCGGGCGGCCGCCGCCCCGACGAGCCCGGCCTGGAGCAGGGCTTCTTCTACCGCCCCACGCTCTTCACCGGCTGCCACCGCGGCATGGACATCGTGCGGCGGGAGGTCTTCGGCCCCGTCGCGACGGTCGAGACCTTCCGCACCGAGGCCGAGGCGGTCGAACTGGGCAACGACACCGACTACGGCCTGGCCGGCGCGGTGTGGACCGGCGACACCGCGCGCGGCGAGCGGGTCGCCGCCGCCCTGCGCCACGGCACCGTGTGGATCAACGACTTCGGCCCGTACTTCCCCGGCGCCGAGTGGGGCGGCTTCAAGCGCTCCGGGGTCGGCCGCGAACTCGGCCCGGCCGGGCTCGACGAGTACCGGGAGGCCAAGCACATCTACCGCAACCTCGCGCCCGCGCCGCAGCGCTGGTTCGCCTGACGCTCTCGGCGCCCGGCGGGCCCGGCCCGCCGCCCACGCGGCCGCGCACCGGCCGCACCGCACCCGGTCGCGCCGTCCGCCGCGCCCCGGCGGCCGCCCGGCCGCCGGCCGGGCCGCCCCGTGCCCCCGCGCGGCCGCCCGCGGGGACGGCACCGCGGCCGCCCGAAAGGAGAACCAGGTGTCAGCAGACGCGTCAGGGTACGACTACGTGATCGTCGGCGGGGGCACCGCCGGGTCGGTCCTCGCCGCCCGGCTCACCGAGGACCCCGCCGTGCGGGTGTGCGTGATCGAGGGCGGCCCCTCCGACGTCGGCCAGGAGCGGGTGCTGCGCCTGCGCGACTGGCTCGGCCTGCTCGGCGGCGACCTCGACTACGGCTACACCACCGTCGAGCAGCCGCGCGGCAACTCCCACATCGTGCACTCGCGGGCCCGGGTGCTGGGCGGGTGCTCCTCGCACAACACCCTGATCAGCTTCCGCCCGTTCGCCCGCGACCTCGACGACTGGGTGGCCGCCGGCGCCGAGGGCTGGGACAACGCCACCGTCCAGGCGTACGCCGACCGCATCCGGTGCAACATCGTCCCGGTCGCCGAGAAGGACCGCAACGAGCTGGCCGCCGACTGGATCGCCGCCGCCGCGAAGGCCACCGGCGTGCCGGTCATCGAGGACTTCAACGCCGCGACCTCCCACGGCGGCGGGTTCGCCGACGGGGTCGGGTTCCTCTCGGTCGCCTACGACCCGCACACCGGGTACCGGTCGTCGGCGTCGGTCGCCTACCTGCACCCGGTCATGGGGCGGCGCGCCAACCTGACGCTGCTGCTGGAGACGTGGGTCGAGCGGATCGTGTTCGACGGCGACCGCGCCACCGGGGTCGAGGTGGTCGGGCCCGGCGGCGAGCGGCGCACGGTCGCCGCCGAGTGCGAGGTCATCCTGTGCGCCGGCGCCATCGACACCCCGCGCCTGCTGCTGCTGTCGGGCGTGGGCCCGGCCGGGGACCTGCGGGACGTGGGGATCGGGGTCCGCCACGACCTGCCCGGTGTGGGCGAGAACCTGCTCGACCACCCGGAGTCGATCATCATGTGGGAGACGGTGCGGCCGGTCCCCGAGACCACCGTGATGGACTCCGACGCGGCGCTGTTCATCCGCCGCGACACCGGCGACCCCCGCCCCGACCTGATGTTCCACATCTACCAGATCCCGTTCGACGACAACACGTCCCGGTTGGGGTACGAATCCCCGGGACCGCGCAACGCCATCTGCATGACCCCCAACATCCCCCGCGCGCGCTCGCGCGGCCGGCTCTGGCTCACCAGCCCCGATCCCCGCGTCCAGCCCGCCCTGGACTTCCGCTACTTCACCGACCCCGACGACTACGACGCCACCACGATCGTCGACGGCCTCCGGATCGCCCGCGAGATCGCCGCCACCGAACCGTTCCGCTCCTGGATCAAGCGCGAGGTCGCCCCCGGGCCCGACCTCACCACCGACGCCGAGCTGTCGGAGTACGGCCGGCGCGCCGCCCACACCGTCTACCACCCGGCCGGCACCTGCCGCATGGGCGCCGCCGACGACCCCATGGCCGTCGTCGACCCCCGGCTGCGGGTGCGGGGCCTCACCGGCCTGCGCGTCGCCGACGCGTCGGTGTTCCCCACGATGCCCTCCCCCAACCCGATGGTGACCGTCCTGGCGATCGGCGAGCGCGCCGCCGACCTGGTCCGCGCCGACCGCTAGCGGGCACCGGCCGCCCCGGCGCGCGCCGGGGCGGCCGAGCAGAGGAGTCCCAGATGAACCCTTCGGCAACCGCGCCCGCCGAGCGGCCGCCCGTCGGCGGCCCCGGCGGCGATCCGCGGATCTCCGTCCGCAACCTGTGGAAGATCTTCGGCCGCAACGCCGGCTCGGTCATCGGCACCGAGAACGAGCACCTCGACCGCGACACCGTGCGCGAGCGCACCGGCTGCACGGTCGCCGTCCGCGACCTGTCCTTCGACGTCCACCCCGGCGAGATCTTCGTCGTCATGGGCCTGTCCGGATCGGGCAAGTCCACCCTGGTCCGCTGCCTCACCCGGCTGATCGAGCCGACCGCCGGGCGGGTGCTGCTCGACGGCGAGGACGTCGGCGCCTGCACCCCCCGGCAGCTGCGCGAACTGCGCCGGCACCGGATGGCCATGGTGTTCCAGCACTTCGGGCTGCTGCCGCACCGCCGCGTCCTCGACAACGTCGCCTACGGCCTGGAGGTGCGCGGCGCCGGCCGCGCCGAGCGCCACGCCCGCGCCCGCGAGATGATCGAGATGGTCGGCCTGGCCGGCTACGAGGACGTCCGCCCCGGTCGGCTCTCCGGCGGCATGCAGCAGCGGGTCGGCCTGGCCCGCGCGCTCGCCGTCGACCCCGACGTGCTGCTCTTCGACGAGCCGTTCAGCGCCCTGGACCCGCTCATCCGCCGCGACATGCAGCGGGAGGTGCTCCGGCTGCAGCGCGAACTCGACAAGACCGCCGTCTTCATCACCCACGACCTGTCCGAGGCGCTCAAGCTCGGCGACCGCATCGCCATCATGCGCGACGGCGCCCTGGTGCAGATGGGCACCGCCGAGGAGCTGGTGGGCCGCCCCGCCGACGACTACGTCCGCGACTTCGTCGAGGACGTCAACCGGACCGACGTCCTCACCGTCCGCTGGCTGATGCGCCCGCCCCGCCCCGACGAGCCCCTGGACGGCCCGGCCGCCGCCCCGCGCACGGTCGTCCGCGACGTCGTCCCGCTGCTGTCGAACAGCACCGCCCCGGTCCGGGTGGTCGACGGCGACCGGCTGCTCGGCGTCGTCGGCCGCGAGGACGTCCTGCGCGCCATCGCCGAGGACCTGTCCGACGGCGCCACCAAGGCCGCCGCCGACGCCGCGGACGGCCGGGCCGCGACCGCAGCCCCGGAGGCGTGACCGTGGCCGCCGGCACCGCCTCCGCGCCCTCCGCGCCCCCCGCCGCGTCCGCACCGGGCGACGCCGCCCGCACCGCGCGCCCCCCTCGGCGCCGCCCCGCCGGCCGGCTGCTGCCCGCCGCGCTCGTCCTCGCCGCCCTGGTGGCCGGCTTCGCGGTGAGCCGGGCGCTGGGCGCCCCCGCGTGGCTGGGCCCGTTCCCCGACACCGTCGGCCGGGAGCTCATCGCCGCGCTCGACCGCGTGTACGCCTGGGTGGTCGCCAACCGCAACACCAGCCCGCTGTTCCTGTACGGCTTCAACCACGTATCGGTCGGCCTGGGGTCGGCGGTCGTGCTCATCGACCGCGGCCTGGCCCTGCTCACGTGGCCGGGCGTGGTCCTGCTCGGCACCCTGGCGACCTGGCGGCTGGCGGGGTGGCGCACCGTCCCCGTCGTGCTGGCCGCGTTCGCGGTGTTCGCGCTGACCGGGCTGTGGGCCGAGGCCATGACCACGCTCGCCCTGATCCTCACCTCGGTGCTGCTCGCGCTGCTCGTCGGCCTGCCGCTGGGCGTGCTCGCCGGGCGCAGCACGGCGGTCGACCGGGCGCTGCGCCCGGTGCTCGACTTCCTGCAGATCATGCCGGCGTTCGCCTACCTGATGCCGATGGTGCTGCTGTTCGGCATCGGCAACCCGGCGGCGGCCGTCGCCACCACCGTGTACGCGGTCCCCCCGGCGGTGCGCATCACCGCGCTGGCCGTGCGCGGCGTCGACCCGGGGGCGGTGGAGGCCGCCGCGTCGCTGGGCTCCACCCCCTGGCAGGTGCTCACCA
Source organism: Nocardiopsis trehalosi NBRC 14201 (assembly GCF_001552555.1). Lineage (GTDB taxonomy): Bacteria > Actinomycetota > Actinomycetes > Streptosporangiales > Streptosporangiaceae > Nocardiopsis_B > Nocardiopsis_B trehalosi. Next base: position 17,552 of record NZ_BCRK01000077.1, read on the forward strand.
AGGTGCAGCTCCCGCTGGCGCGGCGCACCATCCTCGTCGCCGTCAACCAGGTCATCATGCTCGCCGTGTCGATGGTGGTCATCGCCTCGGTCATCGGCGCCGGCGGCCTGGGCGACGCGATCTACCAGGCGCTGGCCAAGATCAACGTCGGCCAGGCCGTCGAGGCGGGCACCGCCATCGTGCTGCTCGCCATCGCCCTGGACCGGGTGACCGGCGCCGCCGGGCGCGGCGAGGGCGCGCCCCGGGTGGCGCGCCGGTGGCGGTGGCCGCTGCTCGGCGCCGGTGCGGCGGCGGTCGCCGGGGCCGCGGCGACCGCGCACGCCGCCGGGGTGTCCGCGTGGCCGGCGGACTGGTCGGTCAGCGCGGACGGCCCGGTCAACGCGGCGAACGCGGCCGTGCAGTCGGCCGTCGGCGGCGCCACCGCCGCCTTCGGCGACCAGCTGCTGGCGTGGGTGCTCAACCCGCTGTCGGCGCTGCTCACCGGCGCGCCGTGGTGGCTGGTCGTGCTGTGCGCGGCCGCGCTGGGCGGCGTCCTGGCCGGGTGGCGGGCCGGGCTGACCGGCGGTCTGGCCATCCTGGCCACCGGGCTGCTGGGGGTCTGGGACAACAGCATGGACACGCTCTCCCAGGTGCTCGTGGCCGCCGCCGTGACCATCGCCATCGGCGTGCCGATCGGCGTCCTGGCCGCGCGCGGCGACGTCCTCACCGCCGTGCTGCGGCCGGTGCTGGACGCCATGCAGACCCTGCCCCCGTTCGTCTACCTGATCCCGGCCGTGGCCCTGTTCAGCATCGGGCGCGTGCCGGCGCTGGCGGCGGCGGTGGTGTTCGCCCTGCCGCCGGTGGTCCGGCTGGTCGACGACGGCATCCGGGGGGTGCCCGCGAGCACCGTCGAGGCGGCCGTCTCCCAGGGGTCGACACCGGGGCAGGTCCTGACCCGGGTGCAGCTGCCGCTCGCGCGGTCGTCGCTGCTCCTGGCGGTGAACCAGGGGATCATGATGGTCCTCGCGATGGTGGTCATGGGCGCCCTCGTCGGCGCCGGCTCGCTCGGCTACGACGTCGTGTTCGGGCTCAAGCAGAACCAGCTCGGGCTCGCCCTCACCTCGGGCCTGGCGATCGTGTGCCTCGGCCTCTTCCTGGACCGGGCCACGCAGGGACGGAGGACCGATGCCTGACCGCACCACCCCCGCGGCCGGCGGCGGCCGCGCCCGCCTGCGCCGCGCCCTGCTGCGCGCCGGGGCGGTGCTCCTCGCCGCCGCCCTGGTGTCGTCGTGCGCCGTGCGCACCACCTCGGTGCTGCGCGACCCCGCCACCGTCCGCATCGCCCTCAACGGGTGGGTGGGCTACGAGGCCAGCGCCAACGTGCTCAAGGTGCTGCTGGAGCGCGAGCTGGGCTACCAGGTGCAGCTCGTCCGCATCGACGAGCAGCCGTCCTGGCAGGCCATGGACCAGGGCGCGGTGGACGTCGTCGTGGAGAACTGGGGCCACGAGGACCTGATGGAGCTGTACGGGCCGGAGGGCAACGGCACGGTCGTCGACGGCGGGCCCACCGGCAACACCGGCACCCTCGGCTGGTACGTGCCCGCGTACCTGGTCGAGGAGTACCCCGGGATCGACACCTGGCAGGGCGTCAAGGAGCACGCCGAGGTGTTCGCCACCCCCGAGACCGGCGGCGACACCGGCCAGTTCCTCGGCGGAGACCCGGCGTTCGTCACCCAGGACCAGGGCATGATCGACCACTTCGGCATGGACCTGGAGATCGTGTACGCCGGGTCCGAGGCGGCCCAGATCACCGAGATCCGCCGCAGGTACGAGGCGGGCGAACCCGTCCTGTTCTACTTCTACGAACCCCAGTGGCTGTTCGAGGAGCTGGACCTGGTCCACGTCGAGTTCCCCGCCTACACCGACGGCTGCGACGCCGACCTGTCCGACGTCGCCTGCGACTACCCCGCCTACGACCTGAACAAGGTCTTCCGCGCCGGGTTCGCCGAGGAGGGCGGCGCCGCCTACCGGCTTCTCGACGCCTGGACGTGGAGCAACGACGACCAGAACGCCGTCGCCCGGATGATCGCCGACGAGGGCATGGACCCCGAGGACGCGGCCGCCCGGTGGATCGAGGAGAACCCCGGCACGTGGCGGCCGTGGCTGCCCGCCGACACCGCCCGCTGACCCCGCCCACTGACCCCGTCCCCAAACCGCCGGGGCCCGGACCGGCGGCGGTGCGCCGCCGCCCGGGGCCCGGCGGGACCGGATTTGGGCCCGAGGGCCCTGGGCAACCCGGCCGCGCCGCCCCAGGATGGAGTCACCGGGCCGTTACGGCCGCGCCGACGAGACGGGAGACCAGGGCGTGCGACGGGTGCTGCGCGCCGATTCGGGTGGATTCCAGACCAGGTACGCGCTGGTCCTGCTGGCGGTGGTCGCCGTGGTCGCCTTCGGGCTTCCCGGCAAGGTCGAGTCGCTCTACGACTCCGCCACCTGCGCCGTCCGGACCGACGTCACCTGCGGAACCGATGAAGCGATGGGCGACGGCGAGACCCCGTGGGGCGTGGCGGAGCAGGATCCGTTCGCGCCCGACGGACACGAGGAGACGTGGTCGGAGGCGTTCGACCGCATCCTTGAGGGGGTGGACGAGGTCGCCGAACACGCGGACTGACCCTCCGCCGCGACGGCCGGGCCGGACCCGCGGCCGCGCCGCTTCCGCGCATCCCCGTTCTGCGCGGGACCGGCGCCGCCCGGGCCGCCGGGCCGTCCCTTCGCCGATGCCCCGATGCCGCGCTGCCGCCGGGCCCGCCCGCCGTGCGGCGAACGTGATCCATCCCGCCCAGTCGGATGCGGCCACGGGGACGAGGGCGTCCGACCTCCTGCCCGACGACCCCGAGGCGGGCCCGACGTCCGGGAACGGGCGGACCCCGGAGCGCCGGAATCCGGTCAGGCCGGGGTCTGGACCCCCGACAAAGTCAGTCGCAGCAGCCGCCGCGCCTCCCCGGCGGCGTCCGCACGGCCCTCGGTCGCCAGCGCTATCCCGGCCACCAGGGTCACCAGGTCCGCCGGGGTCGCCTCCGGGGCCGCCGCACCGTCCCGTACGGCGCGGTGCAGCAGCGGGGCGACGGCGGCCGTGAGTCTGGCCGAACAGGCCTGTGTGTCGTCGGTGCCCACGAGCCCCTCCGCCGCCAGGACCTCGGCCATCCCCCGCGCCGAGGACGCGTAGTCGGTGAACGCCTCCAGCCACCGCGTCAGGGCCGCGCGCGCGTCGGCGGTGTCGGCGAGTTCCGCGGCCAGGTCCGCCAGCGCCTCGATCCGCCGCGCGAAGACCGCCTGGAGCAGTTCGCGGCGGCCCGGGAAGTGCCTGCGCACGGTGGCCGATCCCACTCCGGCCACCCGGGCGATCTGCTCCAGCGAGGCGTTCGCCCCGTGCTCGGCGACCTCCGCCTCGGCGACTTCGAGGATGCGCGCGTGGTTGCGCCGGGCGTCGGCCCGCTTGGTCACCGCCATGTCGACTCCTTGCTCGTGCCGCCCGCCGCCCGGTGCGTTCCGGGCCCGTTGCCAAACGGCGGGCCCCGCCGTTATGTTAGCGGCACAAAACGGCGGACCCCGCCGTTTTCCTGCTCCCGTTCTGGAGGCACGATGCCGGAGACACCCGGACACCGCCCACGCGGCACCGACGGCCGGCCGGTCCTGGTCACCGGGGCGACCGGACAGCAGGGCGGCGCCACCGCCCGCGCCCTGCTCGCGGCCGGGGTGCCCGTCCGGGCCCTGGTCCGTGATCCCGGATCGGCCCAGGCCAGGTCGGTCGCGGCGCTGGGCGCCGAAACGGTGGCCGGAGACCTCGACGACCGCGACTCCCTGGTCCGGGCCGCCCGAGGCGCCCGGGCGGTGTTCTCGGTGCAGCTGCCCGACCCGGCGTCCGGATGGGTCGACGGGGAGGTGGCGCAGGGCACGAACCTGATCGCGGCGGCGCGGGCCGCCGGGGTCCCGCAGTTCGTGCACACCTCCATCTCCGGCGCCGACGCCCGCACCCTGGCCCCGGGGTGGGCCGAGGGGCGGTGGGACGCGACGGTGGGACCGGTGCTCACCGCCAAGGCGGCGATCCAGGCACGGGTGCGTGAGGCGGGCTTCCCCCGGTGGACGATCATCTGCCCCGGGACCTTCATGGAGAACTTCCTGCCCGCGAACAGGTTCCTGTTCCCCCGAGGGATCGAGGGGGGCCTCGTCACCCTCGTCAAGCCCGCGACGCGCCTGGCGCTCGTCGCGGTGGCCGACATCGGCGCGACCGCGGCGGCCGCCATCGCCGACCCCGAGCGGTTCCATCGCGTGGAGCTGGAACTGGCCGGCGACCACCTGTCGATGGCCGAGATCACCCGCACCTTGTCGGAGGTGCTGGGCCGGCGCCTGGAGGTACCGGACATGACCCTGGAGGAGGCCCGCGCCGCAGGCCTGCACCCGACGGGCGCCGGCCATGACTGGATGAACGCGGTCCCCCAGGTGGGACGCCCCGAACACGCCCGGGCTCTGGGGCTCGACGTCACCTCGTTCGAGAAGTGGACCCGGGGGCACGCGGACGCCTTCGCCTCCGCTGCCTGACCCCGGTGACCGGCCCGTCGGCGAGTCCACTCGCGCTGCACAAGGCGGTGGAGCCGACTCCCCCTGATTGCCCGGTGCCTTCGCAGGTCACGCCCTGGTGCGTGGGTCTGCCCGCGCGCCGACGTCTCTCTGCGCCCGCCCCCCTCCCGGGAGGGGGCAGGGGGCGGGTCGGGGAGCGCGTGCCCTGGCGGTCGCCGGCGGGGTGATCGGGCGCTCGGCGGCGAACCCACCCGTAACGGCGCCCCGGCGGCGGAAAAAATCCCGCACAGCGCGCGAGCGGACGGTTCCGCAGGTCAAGATGGAGGGACCACGTGCGTGCGGCCCGCCGCACACACGGGGCGGCGCGCGCCCGCGCCGCGGGCACCCCGGCCCGTGCGCGCCGGGCGCCACGGACCTCGATGGAGGGACGCGCGCATCGGCCAGTGCGGCCCGACGAGGGGGACGGGCCCCTGGCCGGTGCGCGCCACACCGGTCCGGCGCCGTCAGCGCTCGTGCCGCAGCCGCTGCCGCACCCAGTACACGTTCAGGCAGGCGGCCAGGAACCCGGCGCCCAGCACCACAGTGAGCGGCCACGACCGCGCCCACACCGCGCCCAGCACGGTCCCGCCCAGCAGCACCACCGCGCCGAACACCGCCAGCACCATCCGGAACCCCAGCGCGCTGGCCGGCCGGTCGTGGCTGCCCAGCGGCCCCCGGAGCCGTCCCCGCCGCATCCCGCCTCCCGTGGTCCGCCGGCCGTGCCGCGCTCCATCGTAGGAGCCGCGGGGGCGGGGCCGGTGCCGCCCCCGCTGCGGCGGGGTCAGCCCCCCGCCGCCAGGGTGAAGCGCAGGACCGCGCCGACCCCGTCCTGGGCGTCGCCCCGGCCGTCGAGCCGGGTGAACGACGCGCCGGTCGCCTGGGCCGCGCGCAGCAGCAGCGCCCCGGCCGGCGCCTCGAACGCCTCGGCCGGTTCGGTCAGCGACGTCCGCTCGCGGGCCACCTCCAGGGGGTCCGTGGCCGACGCCCACAGCGTGGGCTCCGCGTCCCCGCCGCCGGCCGCCAGCAGCAGCCGCTCCACCTGGCCCGACCGCAGCGCCTCGGCGGTCGCGTCGACGCCCTGGACGGCGCGGCCCTCCCGGTTCAGGTCCTCGGTGAAGTCGAGGACGGTGCCGGACCGCAGCGCGACAGCGGTCTCGCGCAGGCCGTCGTCGACGGCGGACCGCAGTTCGGCCATCGCGTCGCTGCCGCCGCGCCCGCCGCTCGCCAGTTCCACCACCAGTTCCCCGGTGCGGGTCGACAGGTGCTCGCGGAGCTTGCCGATGGCCCGCTCGTCGCCGCCGACGAACACCACCCCGGCGTCCACGGCGGCCACGGCCTCCTCGACCTCCTTGGCGGTGTGGGCGGCGTTCTCCGACCACACCTCCTCGGCGCGCCGCTGGTAGTGCTTGTGCCGCCAGCCACCGCTGGCCACCTTGCTGATGTGCAGCGTCGCGCCGTTGTACTGGCGCTCCTCCACCGGGCCGCCGTGCGCGGGGTAGGCGGCCACGTCGGCGCCCTCGCGGTCGGCCGCCACGACGACGTAGGGGACGCCGTCGTCCAGGTCGGCCACCAGGTCGAGGGGGTCGGGGACGGGCAGCCAGGCGGCGCGGTCGGCCTGGGGCGGCCGCGACAGCGTGTACGCGGCGAGCAGCCGCCCCCCGGCGGCGAACAGCGCCTCGCCCTGCGGGCCGGGCACGCCCTTCGCCCCGCCCGCCGCGCCGTCGAGCGCGGCGAGGGTGGCCTCGTCCGCGCCGAGGTCGGCGAGCCGTTCGCGCAGCGCCCGCCAGCGCAGCCCGATCTCGTGCGCGGCGTTCTCCGAGGTGCGGGTGGTGTCGAGGTAGACGGTGGCGACCGGCCCGGCCGCGCGGTACAGGGGTTCCAGGAATCGCAGGTCCATGGGCGTCCGGGCCGCGGGGCGCGCCCGCCGGCCCGTGCTCACCTCCCGTGGCGTCTCGGGGTCCTTTCGGCGCCCACTGCCCGCCGCCCCGGGCGGGCATGCAACCGGCGGACGATCTTTCCGCCGGGGCTCCGGCGGGCGGCCGCCGACCCGGTTTCGGCCGCGTCGGCGCAGGGTAGCCCCGCCGGGCACGCGCACCATGACCACCAGGGAGGGACGATGGAACGCGGCAGCGACAAGCACGGTCCGGCGCTGGACGACCAGATGCGCAAGGAGTTCCAGGGCGTGCGGAAGGCCAACCGGCCCACCCGGGCGCACGAGGACCTGGAGCCCGAGCCCCTGGTCGAGGACGACGGCCGCCCGGCCACCGACCGCGCCCCCGGCGGCGACGCGGTGCCCGTGGACGACCGCGAGGACGAGCAGGGCGAGGACCGCGCCGGCTGACCCGGGACGGCACCCCCCGAGCCGCCGTCCGCGCCCGGCCCGCTGCGGCGGGCCGGGCGCCCGCACGTCCGGCCCCGCCCCTCAGGCCAGGGGCGCGGGCAGGGGGCGGGCGTGGACGACGTGCAGGGTGCTGACCGCGCGGGTCAGCACCACGTAGAGGCGGTTCAGGCCGCGCGGTTCGGCGGCGGCGATGGCGGCGGGTTCGGCGGCGACGACCGCGTCGAACTCCAGGCCCTTGGCCAGGGTGGCGGGCACGCAGACCAGCCGGGCGGCGGTCAGCGCGTCCTCGTCGGTGCCGAGCAGGGACGCCTCCAGCCCGGCGTCGGTGACGGCGCGGTGCAGCGCCCCGATGTCGGTGTCGGCGGCGATGAGGCCGACCGACCCCTCGCCCGCCAGCGCCGCCGCGCACGCCGCCGCCACCGCGCCGGGCAGGCCGCCCGCGGGGCAGGGGGTGACGCGCAGCGCTCCGGGGGAGCGGCGCGCCGACGTCGGCGCGGCCAGCCCGGGGGCGATCGCGGGCAGCAGCCGGGCCGCGTGGTCCAGGATCTGCGCGGGCACCCGGTAGCCCCGGTCGAGTACGGCGAGGCGGGCGTCGGCGGCGCCGAGGTGGCGCAGCAGCTCCGCCCAGTCGGCCACCGCGCCGGGGGCGGTGGCCTGCGCGGTGTCGCCCAGGACGGTGCACGACCCGTGCGCGGCGCGGCGGCCCAGCGCCCGGCACTGCATCGGGCTGAGGTCCTGTGCCTCGTCCACCACCAGGTGGGCGAACCCGGCGGGGCGGGCGATGAGCGCCGCCGCCTCGTCGATCAGCGCCAGGTCGGCCGCCGACCAGCGGGCCGCGCGCGGCCCGCGCGGGCGGCCGGGCAGCAGCACGGCGGCCCGCTCCTCGGCGGTCAGCAGGCCGTCGGCGGCGCGGGCCAGCCGCCCGGGGTCGGTGAGCAGTCCGAACACCAGCCGGACCGGGTCGGCCTTGGGCCACAGCGCGGAGACGGCGGCGCCGACCTCGCGCGACCGCGCCAGGCCCCGCTGCGCGCGGTCGTCGGCGGCGGCGCCGCCCGCCTCCATGCGGGTGAGCACGGCGTGGGCGACCCGCCGCGCCAGCAGGTCGCGGCCGGCGCCGTAGGGGACGCCGCGCCCGCGCACCTCGGCGGCGAGGCCGGCCAGTTCGTCGGCGGGCACCCGCCATCGCCGTCCGCCGCGCGCCACGACCAGCCCGTCGGCGGGCGGCGCGGGTGGTGCCCACAGGTCGCGGCGGATCACCTCGGCCATCCGGGCGTCGCCCTTGACCCGAGCCGCCTCGGGGGTGTCCGCGCGGGTGGGGGAGCCGTGGCCGAGCAGGTCGTCGAGGGTGGTCTGGTGCACGCCGACCTCGCCCAGCGCGGGCAGCACGTCGCGGACGTAGGCGAGGAAGGACCGGTTCGGGCCGACGATCGCCACGCCACCGCGGCGCAGCCGCTCCCCGGCGGTGTAGAGCAGGTAGGCCACGCGGTGCAGGCCGACGGCGGTCTTGCCGGTGCCGGGCGCGCCCTGCACGCACAGCGTGCGCT
>NZ_BCRK01000078.1 GCF_001552555.1 Nocardiopsis trehalosi NBRC 14201
CGCACGGGCATCGCCACGGCGCTGTGGCGGGCCGCCGACCGCGTCTCGCTGCTCCACGGCCGGACACTGACCCCCAGCCCGCACCGCACCGTCCTGGGCGAACTCCTGTGCACCCGCCGCCTCGGCATCGACGCCCCGCTGCAGAGCCTCGTGCTGCCGATGACGCCTGCCGCGAAGACGGCCGGGGCCGCGCTCCGCCAGCTCGTCCCCGACGACCGGGACGACTTCGTCCGCGACATCAGCAAGCGCTACGACCTGCCAGCGGACCGCGTCGACGCCCTGTGCGAGCCGACGTTCGAGGCTGCCGCACGACGGCTGGAGGTGGGGCGCCCGTGACCAACGTGTAGGAGCGCCCGATTTGACGGCGGAGGTCGGGCGTCCCAGGGCACCCGACCGCCGCCGTCCCGGTCATCGACGCGACCACCGACAAGGAGATCTCCATGAGCAAGAGGGTCTACGGGGCGGTGCCGAAGCCGGACCCGCACAAGGCCGCGATCAGGGCGGTCAGGAAGGAGCGGTCCCGCGAATGGGAGGACGTTGCGGACGCCGCCGTGGACGGCCTGGAGCCGTACCTGCGCCACCGGACGGAAGTCGGCCGCGCCGCCGCACGGGAGGTGGCGCGGCGCGGAGTATGGGAAGCGAAGCTGGTCACCATCGGTGGGAAGACCTACCCGAGCGACGACTGGGACGTCATCAACGTGATCCTTGCGGTGCTCGTGGCGGAGCAGCAGTTGACGGACCGGGCGCTGCGGAAGCTCGGCATCCCGATGCCGTGACGGATACGTGCTGTCCCGCGCTGGATGCATGACGAAGGGCGCTGCGGTGTTCACCGCAGCGCCCTTCGTGCTTTCGAGCTGGACCGGGGTGGCGTCAGGCCGCCATCCGTGTGGGCCGGGGCTCGTCCAGGTGGCGCAGGCCGTACAGCACCTGGTCGAGGAGTTCGGGGGTGGGGGCCGCCCAGGTGGCGGGTGCCACGGGTTCGGGGGCGGCCGCATCGGTGGCCAGGGTGTCCAGTTCGCTTCGCAGGACCGAGAGCGACGGCGTGGCGGGTCGGCGGTGGCGCCCCACGTAGGGGGCGAACTGCGAACGGGTGCGTTCGGTTCGGGGTCGGGGCGCCTCCCAGCGGTCGACCGCGTCAAACTCGGGGGTCGGGCAGGGAACGCGCCCGCGCTGACCGGCTCGAAGAAGGAGCCGCGCGAGCCTGTGCCGGAGGTGTCGAGGGGACCGTGTCCTGAGACGAGGCACCGGAAGCCTTTCTTCGTCGGTCGCCGCTGCGCCGCTGCGCCGCTCCGGCCGAACGGCGGCGGGTGGCGTCAGCGCTCGAGGAGTTGACAGGGCGTCAGTCCTGCATGCGTGCGTCGAGGCCGGAGTCCGTCGGCGGCGCGGCCACGGGGGTGCGCAACTGGGCCCAGACCGTGCATCCGCGCTCGGGCCCCGGGTGGCAAGTGAAGCCCCAGGTGTGGGCGAACGACTCGACCAGGAACAGCCCGCGCCCGCCCTCCAGTACCGATGCGCAGGCACTCCCGGAGACGGCCGGCGTGCCCGCGGCGGGAAGGCGTCCGGCGTCCGTGACGCCGATGCGGACGCTTCCGACCCGGACGTCGATGGCGACATCGACGTCGCCGCCGGGCAGGCCGCTGCGCGTGTGCTCGACCGCGTTGGCGACCAGCTCGGTGACGACCAGGTGGGCGTCGTCGAGCACGGGGTGGGTGCGGCCCAGGACCGCCGTGGTGAACCGGCGCGCGGCTCCGGCCGACGCGGCCGCGCCGGGAAGGCGATAGCAGCCCGTAGCGATGCGGGGGCCGTCAGCATTGGGTTCCGGGCATGCCGGCAGCAACATCATGCGTCTCCCAACCCGGATTCCCTCGGGCGAATGCCGAGGTCAGAGGTATCCCTGCTGTTCAGTGTGCGGCGCTGGGCGATCATGCGCAATACGGCGTGGGGAAATTTTCCCCAGGAAATTTGAGAGAAGTTGGATGGGGCGGCGGGATGGGCCAGACTGGGCGGTGCCCGAGATCAGGAGGTCGCCGTGGGTCGGAGCCCGGCCGGTGTCACTCGCCGGACCATCTCCCGCGTTATGCGGGCGGCGCGGCTGCGCGCTGGCATCAAGAGCGGCGCGGCCGCCGCCCACGCGGGTGTCTCCGCGGGAACGCTCTCCAAGTACGAGAAGGCGGAGAATCCCTGGCCCGTCTCGGTGGTCCACATCCTCACCGAGTTCTACGGCCTGGCTGCCGAGGACCGCGAGCAGCTCACCGCCCTGGCCCGCCAGCAGGAGCTGGGCTGGTGGCACCGCCTGCACGACGGCATCCCCGCATGGTTCGAGGCCCACATCGGCCTGGAGTCGGAGGCGGAGAGCATCGCGGTCTATGAGGACGGCCTCGTCACCGGCCTGCTCCAGACCCCCGACTACGCTCGCGCCGTACTCGCCGCCGACGTCGACGCCGGCCCCGCCGACCACATCGACGCCCAGGTGGCCGTGCGCATGCGCCGCCAGCAGCGCCTGATCGGCGAGGACCCGCTCTCCCTCGACGTCGTCCTGAACGAGGCCGCGCTGCACCGCGAGGTCGGCGGACCCGGCGCCATGGCCGGCCAGCTCCGAGCGCTGCTGGAGGCGGCGCAGCGGCCCAACGTCGACCTGCGCGTCCTGGCCTTCGAGGCCGGAGCCCACGCCGCCGGGGAGGGCAGCTTCGCGCTGATGCGCTTCCCCCGGCTGCTGGCCGGCGTGGACTTCGGCGACGTCGTCGCCGTGGAGTACCGCGCCGGCGCGCTCTACCTTGAAGACGACGCCGAGACGGCGCTGTTCACCCGCATCTTCGACCGCGTCCGCGACCACGCGCTCGACCCCGGCGCCTCCATCGACCGCATCCACCACCTCCTGTCTGAGAGATACCGACGATGACCACGAACACGGCTCCCGGCTCCGAGCCCGCCGACCTGGTGTGGCGGACGTCCAGCTACACCGGGGGCGGCGGCGGCAACTGCGTCGAGACCGCCCTGCTCCCGATCGGGGGCATGGCCGTCCGCGACTCCAAGCACCCCCAGGACCACGTCCTGCGCTTCGACCGCCGGGAGTGGGAGGCGTTCCGCCGCGCGGTCTGCGGCGAGCACCTGTAGGGCGGCCGCCCGTCTCCTCACCACAGCCCCGGCTGGTCGTCGGCGCGGGCGGCGGCCGACCCGTCCGACGGCGAGGCCGCTGCGAGGAGCTCCCGAAGGCTCGGCGGCCGCTCCCACCGCTGCCGGACGAGGGCGGCCAGGAGCAGGGCGGCGGCCACCGCGTCGAACAGCGCCCGGTGCGGCCGCCCGCCGGGCACCAGCCGGGCCAGCTCGCCGCCCAGGCCGTGCCGCTCGACCAGGGCGCCCAGCGACTTCGGCGCCGTGCCGACGACCTGGCGGGCCAGGCGCAGCGTGTCGACCAGCCCGGCCGGGCGCACATCGGGGTGGCGGCGGCGCAGCAGCCGCGCGTCCACCCCGATGTTGTGCCCGACCAGGTAGCGCCCCTCGACCATGGCGCGCAGCCGCGGGGCGACCTCGGCCGCACTCGGCGCCCCCGCGAGGACGCAGTCGGTCAGCCCCGGCGAGATCCACGGCCGTCGCGGGATGGGCCGTTCCGGGTTGACCAGGCTCTCCCAGGCGGCCGCCATGTCGGGCCGACCGCCGGCCAGTGGCACGACGGCGATCTCCAGGATCGCCTCATAGTCGCGGTTTTGGGCGCCGGTGCCCTCCAGGTCGAGGGCGGACAGCGGTGCGCTGGCCCAGGGCGGCCGGTCGAGCACGGCAAATTGTCCCAGCACGAGCTGCTCCTTCACAGATCGGGAGCCCCGGGGGGATCTGAGGCTTCCCCCGGGGGCTGTCGGCGTCCCCGCGACGGTCCGCCGCCGGCAACGTTCGCCGCGACTTCCGCCGCGTTCTCAAGCGCGCCGGTCTCCCTGCGAAGGACTGGACGCCGCGGGAGCTGCGGCACAGCTTCGTCTCGCTGATGTCGGACAACGGGGTGCCGCTCGAAGACATCGCCCGCCTGGTCGGGCACAGTGGGACGGCCGTCACCGAAGCCGTCTACCGGAAGCAGATCCGTCCGGTCATCACCGGGGGCGCTCAGGCCATGGACGGCATCTTCGGCTGACCGCACGCGGGAGGGAGTCGGGGTTCGCGCCGCTGCTGGGCGCGTTAGGGTCCCAGTTAGGGTCCCTGGACACGTAGAAGGGGTGCCACCTGATGGGTGGCACCCCTTCTCACCTGCGTCGGGACGGCGGGATTTGAACCCACGACCCCTTGACCCCCAGTCAAGTGCGCTGCCAAACTGCGCTACGTCCCGTTGTCGCCCGGGGTGTTCCCCCTTCGGACGAGTGAAACTCTATCGCATGTGCGGGCCTGCTCGTGACAGGTTTCCGGGGCGCGGGGGCCGGTGCGGTGGGGTGTGGGGACCGGTGCCGGGGGTAGGGGCCGCGCGGATCGTAGGGGGTGCGGTTGTTCGGCGGGTTCGCGTTGGAACGGGTGGATGTCGGTGGCGTCGGGCTGCGGGTGCGGCACGGGGGGAGCGGGCCGCCGGTGCTGCTGGTGCACGGGCACCCGAGGACGCATGCGACGTGGCATCGGGTGGCCGGGCGGCTGGCGGAGGAGTTCACGGTCGTCTGCCCTGATCTGCGTGGGTACGGGCGGTCCGATAAGCCGGCCACCACGCCGGACCACGCGCCGTACGCCAAGCGGGCCATGGCCGCCGACCTGGTCGAGCTGATGCGCATCCTCGGCCATTCCCGGTTCGTCGTGGCCGGGCACGACCGGGGCTGCTACGTCGCCACGCGGCTCGCCCTGGACCACCCGCGCGCCGTCGCCGGGCTGGTCCCCATGGACGGCATCCCGATCGGGGAGGCGCTGGCGCGGGCGGGCGCCGAGTTCGCCGGGCTGTGGTGGCACTGGTTCTTCCTCGGTCAGACGGCCAAGCCCGCCGAACCGCTCATCAGCGCCGACCCCGACCGGTGGTACGGCCCCGGCGACCCCGAGCACATGGGCCGCGAGGCGTGGGAGGACTACCGCGCCGCCATCCACGATCCCGCCACCGTGCACGCCATGTGCGAGGACTACCGGGCGGGCCTCGGCATCGACCGCGCGCACGACGACGCCGACCGCGCGGCCGGCCGCCGTGTGGCCTGCCCGGTCCACGTGCTCTGGTCGACGGGCGACGACATGGCCGACCTGTACGGCGATATCCGCGACATCTGGCGCACGTGGGCGGACGGTCCGGTGACGGGAGGGCCCGTCGAATCGGGCCACCACATGGCCGAGGACGCTCCCGGCGACGTCGCCGCCGAGATCGCGGACTTCGCCCGCCGGGTCTTCGCGGCCGAGGTCGGCGGGGTCACGGCAGCCCGTGGGGTTCCGGGGGTCCCGGGTATCCCCGAGGCCCCGGGGGAGGATGCGCCGCCGGGGGTGGACGGGCGCCGGTGAGTGGGTCGCGTGTGAGTGCGGCGCCGGGTGGGTGGATCGGGTGCTGTCCCGGTGGTCGGCGGGGCCTCGGGGATGCATTGCCGATTGGTGATGGGAGCCGGTGGGTGGCGCCGGGCGGATGGATCGAAGGTTGCGCCGCTGGTTGGTGGGCTCGCGGGGGTGGGTGTGTTGCCGAGGGCTGACGGGCGCAGGAGAGGAGCGCCGTGAGTGGGCCGGGGGCTGGGCCACTGGCCGGTGGGGAGTCGTGGTGGGGGTGCCGCCGAAGGTGGGCGCCGGGTGGGTGGGCCGGGGCTGGGCCGCTGATTGGTGGGGTCGCGGGGGGTGTGCTGCCGATTTGGCGGATGGATGGGTGCCCCCCGGGGCCGTGTGGTTGTGGGCGGGCCCCGGGGGCGGGTGGTGGTGTCGGGTGAGGCGGTCCCGGAGGGGCCGCGTCAGCGTTTGCGGGACATGACGACCGAGGTGCCCTCGGCGAGGGGGTGGTCGGTGCGGCGGGACTCCTCGGAGGAGTCGGCGTGGCAGAGGAGGAGGCAGACGTCGTCCTCGCCCGGGTAGTCGCGGAGCATCTCGTCCAGGATGGCGTCGGCCGCCGCGTCGGTGTCGTGCTCCAGCAGCGGGCCCAGCCGCGACAGGATGTCCGCGAGCTGGTCGATGCCGGGGTCCACGCCCGCCGACCGCCGTTCGACCAGGCCGTCGGTGTACAGCAGCAGCGTGGCCCCGGGCGGCAGGGCCAGTTCGTGGTCGGCGACCGTCTGGTCGATGGGCAGCCCGAGCATCGCCCCCAGCCGGGGCCGCAGGACGTGCACGGTGCCGTCGGGGTCGCGCAGCAGCGGGGGCAGGTGGCCCGCGCTGGACCAGGTCACCTTGGGGTTGCCCGGCTGGATCTGGGCGATGATGGCGCTCGCGAACAGGTCCGGTTCGAGGTGGCACAGCAGGTTGTGCAGGCGCGTCAGCAGCCCGCCGGGCCGGTGCCCCTCGATGGCGTAGGCGCGCAGGGCGTTGCGGAGCTGCCCCATCATCACCGCCGCCTGGATGCCGTGCCCGGTGACGTCGCCGATGACCCCGATGAGGCTGTCGTCGGGCTGCAGGAACACGTCGTACCAGTCGCCGCCGACGTTCATGCCGGTGGTGGCGGGCAGGTAGCGGGCGGCCAGCCGGAGGTCGGCCCGCGTGGGCAGGTCGGTGAGCATGGCCCGCTGCAGGGTCTCGGCGATGTCGCGTTCGCGCTCGTAGCGCAGCGCGTTGTCGGCGGCGATGGCCGCGCGGCGGGCGAGTTCGATGAGCATGACGACGTCGTCGTACAGCGGGCGCGGGTCGGCCGGGGTCAGCACGAGGACGCCGATCGTCGCCCCGCGGGCGATCAGCGGGACGGCGATCCGCGGTGCCGTGACGCCGCTGCCCTCGGCCCTCTGGAGGCCTGCGGTCTCTTCGGTCTCCTCGGCCCGTGGCGCTTCCTGGGCGCTCGCGGGTCCCTCGGCCCCCTCGGCGCCGTCCACTCCGTCCGCCGACTCCTCCGCGACAGTCTCGGCGGCGGGACCGTTCTCTCCGGGTGCGGCCGGTTGCGGGTCGGCCGCCGCTTCGGGGGAGGAGGCGCCGTCGGCGCGGGTGATGACGTCGTCCAGGCAGTCGTAGCCGCCCGGGTGCGGCGCCGCGTGCTGGGCGTGCTTGGTGCGGACGGCGAGGGTGAGGGCGCGCAGGCCGTCGGCGTCGAGGTCGCCGTCGCCGCCGATGGCGCGGGTGGGCCGCTGCTCGGAGTCGAGGAGCCACACCTGCGCGGTGCGCGCGTGCTCGGGCACGAGCAGTTCGGTGAACCGGCGCAGGACCTCCTCGTGGTTCAGGGAGTCGCCGAGGGCGGCACTGGCCGTGGAGACGAAGGTCAGCCGGTTGCGGGCGGCCTGCTCGGCCTCCAGCAGCCGCTGCTGCGCCTTGTTGGACGCGTCGAGTTCGGCGTGCAGGGCGAGCACGCCCCGGTTGGTCTCCTCCAGCTCGGTCCGGTGCCACTCGACGAGTTCCTGCTCGCCGCGGAGCATCTCGACGACCGCCCCGGCGTCGCGGTCGGTGTCGAGGACGGCGGCGGCGATGGGCCCGGTGGGCGGCCCCCCGTCGCCGTCGGCGGCAGCGGGGTCGGCCAGCACGGCGGGGTCGAGCGCCGGCGGCGTGTCGGCGGCGACGGCGGCGCTCACCTCCCACACCCGGCCGCCGGCCGCGGCCCCGTCGGCCTCGGGGGCGCCGCCCGGGCGGATGCGAGCGCACAGCCGGGGGACGGGCTCGCCGATGACGCCGATGTCCAGGCGCCAGGACCCGCCGGTGTTGAGCGCCTCGCTCATGGCCGCCGCGAGTCTGGACAGGAACTCCAGCCGCTCCACGCGCTCCACCCCGGCCTCGGCGGCCAGGCGCGCGGCGCCGGTGCGGGCCAGCGCGGCGTCTTCGAGGGTGGTCAGCGGAAGTGTGGTGTGCGTGGCGTTCATACTCGTTCCTGTTGAGCGGGGACGGCGGTCACGACGGCGATGGTGGTGTCGTCGGGGGACAGCCGGGCCTGGCTGCTGGCGTCGCGCAGGATCACGGCGGCCAGGGTCGCGGGGTCGTGGTGGTCGGCGACCGGGTCGCCGAGGTACTGCCAGCGGCTCGGCAGGCCGTCGCTGTGGAGGACCAGGACCGTGTCGGCGGTCCAGGGGTGGGTGACCGCGGCGTACCGGGAGGGCCGGTGGACGCCGACGATGCCGGGCCGCGACATCAGGTGCTGCCAGCGCCCGCCGCTGTAGATGCGCGCGCCGATGTTGCCCAGCCCGGCGAACTCCAGCCGTCCCGCAGCGGGGTCGACGCGGACCACCGCGATCGCCGCGCCCCGGGTGGCGCGCAGGGCGCCGTCCATGCCGCGCAGCACGGTCTCGGGCGTCCCGCCGGGGGGGCGCCCGTGGAAGTGGCGTACGGCCGCGTCGCTGGCGTCGGCGGCCTTGAGGCCGTGCCCGAGCCCGTCGGCGACGAGCACGTCGAGCACGCCGCCGTCGGACCGCTGGCTCCAGGCGTCGCCGGAGTGCTCCAGCCCCGGCAGGGGCACGTGGACGCCGCCGGCGCGTACGGGCCGCAGGTCGGCGGGCCGGGTCCCGTGGCGTTCGGGTGGGACGCGCGACAGCCGCGCCAGTGCGACGGTGCCCCGCCCCGGCACGCTGTGCACGTCGAACACGTCGGCGGTGCGCCGGCAGGTGCCCAGCCCCGCGCCGAGGGAGTCGCCCGTGGAGGAGTAGCCGTCGCGCAGCGCCAGGTGCAGGTCGGGGATGCCCGGCCCGTGGTCGACGCAGAGGATCTGCACCTCGCGCGGGGCGTCCGCCGCGGGGTGCGGCAGGGTCTCGATGAGCACCCGCCCGCCGCCGCCGTAGCGCAGCAGATTGGTGGCGAGCTCGGTGGCCACCAGGGCCGCCGACGCCCGGCGCAGCTCGGAGAACCCGGCGTCGGCGGCCGCCGCGTCGGCGGCGGCGCGCACGTCGCTGACCCGGGTGGAGTCGTGGACGGGGATGTCCCACACGCGGGTCATCGGTGGACTGCCGAACCCAGGCTCTGTGCCCACGCGGTGATGGTGACCGTGGTGCCCGCCCCCGGCCGCGTGTCGATCTGGAAGTCCTGGACGAGCCGCCGGGCGCCGCCGAGACCCAGCCCGAGGCCGTTGCCGCTGGTGTAGCCGTCGGTGAGGGCCTGGTCGACGTCGGCCATCCCCGGTCCGCTGTCGATGAAGCTCAGCCGCAGGCCGCGGGTGCCGCCCTGGGCGACCTCGGCCAGCTCCATCTCACCGCCGCCGCCGTGGACCAGCGTGTTGCGCGCGAGTTCGCTGGCGGCGGTGACGACCTTGGTCTGCTGGACCAGGCCGAACCCCGCCTCCTGCGCCTTGGCGCGCACCTGCTGGCGCACCAGCGACAGGTCGGTGTCGCTGCGTATCTGCAGGCGCAGCGCCGCTGCGGTGGGTCCAGTGGTCATCGGGCTCCCCGCCGATCGGCCCCGCTGGACGCCGTGTCCGTTATGGGCATGGCCACCCCCAGCACGGCGGCGGCGTCGGTGACGGTCCGCGCGGTGCGCAGCTCGGGCAGGGTCAGGCCGAGCTCGACCAGGGTGATGGCCACCGCCGGGCGCATGCCCACCACGACGGTGTCGGCGCCGAGCAGGCGGGAGCAGCCGGCGATCTCGGCGAGGATGCGGCCGAGGTAGGAGTCGACCATGTCGACCGCGGAGATGTCGATGATCACCCCGCGGGCGCTGCGCCGCTGGACGGCGGTGGTGACGCTCTCCTGGAGGCGCACGGCGAGGGCGTCGTGCAGTTCGCCCTGGATGCTGACGAGCAGGACGTCGCCGACCGGGATGACCGGGAAGTCGGACACGGTGGCCTCTTTCCTAGCGGCTCTCGCCGGCGGAGACGGTGCGCCCGTCGGTGCGGCGCACCTGGAGGCCGCCCTGGTCGAGGGCGTAGCCGAGGGCGTCGGCCAGGGTGGAGCGGGTGGCGACGTCGCTGAGGTCGATACCGAGCTGCACGATGGTCTGCGCGATGGCCGGCCGGATGCCGGTGATGATGCACTCGGCGCCCATGAGCCGCGCGGAGGCCACGGTCTTGAGCAGGTGCTGGGCGACCAGGGTGTCGACGGTGGCGACGCCCGTGACGTCGAGGATGGCGACGCGGGCCTGCTGGGCGACGATGGCGTCGAGCAGGTTCTCCATGACGACCTGGCTGCGGGCGCTGTCGAGCGTGCCGATCAGCGGCACCGCGACGACGCCGTGCCACAGCTTGATCACCGGGGTGGCGACCTCCATGAGCTGCTGGCGCTGCCGGTTGATCAGCTCCTGCCCCTCGTTGAACATGGTCTGCATGGCCACCAGGCGCAGCGTCGACAGCAGTTCGGCGGCGTAGAGCACGGCGGCGTGCTGGTGCTCGACCGGGGCCCCGGCGAGTTCGGCGGTCAGGAGTTCGACCACGGCGTCCTTGAGGGCGGCGACCTCGCCGGCGACCCGGCCCACGGACAGGCCGGCCCGGGAGCGGGCGGCCGACATGCGGCCGATCTGGGTGCGCACGGAGTCGAACCCGGAGGCCTCGATGTCGTCGACCCGCCCGGAGGCGGCCACGACGACGAGGGCGTCGGCGACCGACTGGGCGGCCTCGACCGCCTCGTCGCGGGTGACGGTGAACACCGAGCGGAACAGCGGGAGGTCGGCCCACCGCTGCGCGATCTGCTCCCGGCGCTGCCGCAGGAGGTCGGCCACACTCTGCTGGGGCGACCAGGGGGCGGCGGCGTCAAGGTCCGACATGCATACTCCTTCGCACGGGGGCGTGGGTGGTGCGCCTGCGGGGCGAGGCACACACCGCGCGGGCGGGGTGGTCCCGGCCGCGCAGTCGAAATGCTAGCGGGCGGGCGCGTGCGCTCTCCTGGAGTCCGGGCCGGGGTCCGTGGGGAGGACGGGGCGGGGACGGGGGCAGCGGTTCCGGGGCGGCCGGGCATGCCGATCGCGCGGTGGCCGTGGGGGCCGTCCGCTGCCGCAGGGCCGGTGGGCCTGTGAGTCCAAGCACGCACCGGGAGTGACCGTTGGTCCGATCATCGTCGCGCAGTCGCATGCTATCGCCCCCCGTCGCTTCGGGGGCGGGCCGTCGGTCCGCGAGGCGTGCCGCGGCAGGTCAACGAGGGTGGGGGCGGGGTCGCGCGCGGGCGTTTCGCCGACCGCTCCGCTCGCGGGACGGGGCGCGGAGGCGATCCCGCGGCGGCCGACCCGGCGGCCCGGTGCGGCGGGCGGAATCCGTTCTGGGGACCCGTTCCGGGCGGGCCCGTTCTGCTAGGCCGGGTCGGCGGCGTGCGCGGTGTCGGGCGCGGCGGGCGGCCGGCCCTTGAGTTCGTGGAAGCCCGATATGCCCGTGACCAGGAGTGTCCCTTCCCACAGGCGGGCGGCCTCCTCGCCGCGGGGGGCGCGGGAGAGGACGGGGCCGAAGAAGGCCGTGCGGCGGCCGCGGGGGTCGGTGGCGGCGATGATCGGGGAGCCGACGTGGGGTCCGACCAGGTCGGCGCCTTCGGTGGTGGAGGCGCGGAGGTCGTCGTCGATGCCGGTGGTGTGGGCGGCGTCGGCCAGATCGCGGGGGAGCCCCGCTGCGGCGAGGGCGCCCCGCAGGCCGTCCAGCGGGTCGCCGGGCGCGGCGCCGCCGCCGTCCTCGGGCGGGCCGTCCCCGGCGCCGGCGGGGCCGGTGGTCCACAGCGCCGTGTAGAAGCGCGCGAGGGCGTCCCCGCCGTGCTCCCGGCGCACCGCGGCGCAGACGCGGGCCGGGAGCCACAGGTAGCCGTCGGGGTCGCCCTCGGGGTCGTCGTCGCGGCCCTCGTTGAGCGCGGCGAGGCTGAGGAGGTGCCACCGCAGGTCGACGGGGCGGACGCGGGCGACCTCGGTCAGCCACCGGGAGGCCACCCAGGTGTAGGGGCAGGACGGGTCGAACCAGAGGTCGGCCGTCCAGCGGTCCGTCGCCATCGCGTGCGTCCTCTCCGTGCGGGTGGGCCCGGGCGGGAGCGGGGGCGGGGCCGCCCCCGCCGGTCAGGAGGCGGCGGACCGGGGCCGCCGCCGGTGCAGGCCGCGGGAGATCCGCCGCCCGATGAGGAAGAAGCCGAGGAGCGCGCCGGTGGTGTTCAGGATGACGTCGTCGATGTCGAAGGCGCGCCCGGTGACGATGGTGCCCTGGGCCAGTTCGACCGCCAGCATGACCAGGGCGGTGATCAGCGAGACCTTGATGAACCCGCGCACGCCCGGGAAGAGGATCGGCAGCAGTACCCCGAAGGGCACCCCCAGGACGATGTTGCCCCCGACCTGGCGCAGGGCGTCGCGGGCGGGGAAGTCGAGGTAGAGCCGCAGGGACCACCCCGGGCGCAGGTTGGCGTGGGTCTCGCCGACGGCGCCGGGGACGGGGGTGAGGGTGAGCTGGGCGAGGGAGACCGCGAAGGCGACCATGGCGACGAAGGCCGCCAGCATCGCCACGGCGCGGAGCAGGAGGAAGAGGGCGTAGCGGACGCGGTCGCCCGTTGTCGGCGGCGGACCGGGGGAGCGGTCGCGCGGCTTGGGGGAGGGTTCGGCGGCAGCGGACGCCACGGGCGCGGACGCCATGGCGGTCTCGGTGCTCCCGGTGGTCGTGGTGGACGTGCCGGTGGCGGTCGGGGTGCTCTCCGGGGACGTGCGGGGGGCGGGCGCCGGGACCTCGGGGGTGTGCTCGGCCCCGGCCGGGTCGGCGGTCTGGTCGGTCACGGTTCACCTCGTCGGATCGGGTCGCGTTGTGCAGTAGACATCACAAAATCACGGCCGGATAAACACGACGGGGGCGCCGGTCCGCGCGGTCGTCGCGGCTTCGGGGCCGGAAGGTCCGCTCCGACCTGCGATGACGCGGTGGCGGGGGAAGGGTGGACTCGCGCGTTCCGGCCGGTCCCGCCCACGGTTTCCCACCGTCCCGAATCCGCGTCCCCGACCAGGTGCCCCTGAGGTGGCGAGTGGCGGGTGGCGGCCGCGCCCGTGCGGGCGCGGCCGACCACGGGGCGCTTCTCAGGCGGCGGGGAGGCCGGTCCAGGCGAAGGGGGCCAGCGCGTCGTCCACGGGCGCGTCGACCAGCCGGTTGGCCAGGGTCGACATGGTGTACACCCCGATCGCCAGCACCACCTCCAGGGCGTTGCGCGGGGTGTGGCCGTGGGCGAGGAAGTCCGCCAGCTCCCCGGCGGGCACGGCGCCCGCTGTGGCGATGACCTCCAGGGTGAAGCGGTGCACGGCCGCCAGGCGCGGGTCGGCGGGCGCCCGGCCGTCCCGCAGGGCGGAGACGAGCTCCGGGTCGGCGCCCAGCTCCGCCAGCTTCGCGGTGTGCATGGCGACGCAGAGGTGGCAGGCGTTGCGGGTGGCGATCGTCATGACCACCACCTCGCGCGCCAGCGGGTCGAGCGTGGACGCCTCCAGGGCCGCGCTCAGCCGGAGGAACCCGTTGAGCAGTTCGGGCGAGGCGGCGAGGCGGGCCACGGCCGAGGGGACGTAGCCAAGGCGCCGTTCGGTCGCCTCGATGGACCGCTGGGCGGCGGGCGGGGCGGTTTCGGCGGTGAGAGCGGGGAACGGCGTCGGGGCCATGGGGGTCCTTCCGGGGTGCGGGCGCGCGTGACCGCCGCACGATTCGACAACTTGGTTGTCGAAAAAGGTAAACCATGTTGTCGATCTCGGCAAGGTGCGGCATCGGGGAGCTTCTGGGGGGCGGGGGCGGCCGCGACGTGCACGGTCGCCCGCCGTCCGCGTGCGCGACCGACGATCGGCGTCGGTGATGGAAGTCGGGGATGGGAGTCGGTGGCGGGTGCGGGCGGGCCGCGGTGGCGGTCGCGCTCCGTCGGGGCGGCGCGCGGCCGTGCGGACCGCCGCCGGAGGCGCGGTGGCCGGGCGGGGTCAGGCGACGAGGTGCCAGCCCGAGAGCTCGGCGGTGAGGCGGTCGGCGAGCGCCTGCGCGTCCTGCGGGGTGGCGCCGATGCCTTCGGCGACCAGGCGCTGCCGGGAGTAGACCTCGCGCTCGCCGGGCCGCAGCTCGCCTCGGCGGCACACGCGCGCGGGGCCCGACGCCGACGTCGCGATGACGGTGTCGAAGGGCGAGTCCACGACGAGCAGTGCCACATGGGCCAGGGTGACGGGAGCGGGCACGGGTGTCCTCTCGATCGGGTTCAGGGGCTCGTGGGGCGGCCGGGCACGCGGTGCCCGCGGCCCGCCCTCACGACCTCATGTCTATCGTGCCGGAGGGACATCGCGTGGCCATGAGCGGGGAAAACCCTGTTTACCCGTCCACCGCGTGTCACTTCCGGCGCGTCCCCCGACGGGCGGTTCCGCCCCCCCGTTCGCCGTCCGGCCGGGCGCGGCGCGGCGTCGGCCCCTGCGCCCCCCGGCGCCGCGCCGCGCGGGTGGCCACGGGGTTCGACGGGTCCGGCCTGCGGTGGTGGTCCGGGCCGGAGCGGGGCGCGCCGGGGGCGGTTTGCCGATCGGTCGGTGAATACAGGGCGACACGGGGCGTTCAGCCCCTTTCGTCCACCGTGGGGACACGCGATGATCGAGCGGAATACGTTCGCAACGGGTTTTCCGGTGGTCGCGGTGCGGAGTTGGCTCGACGCATCGTCCCCCCGCATCGGAGGAGGCCGCTCTGTCCCCCCAGCCGACCGTCCCCGCCCCCACCCCCGCCGCACGCGCCGCCGTGCTCCTCATCGCTCCGCTGCTGGCGCTCGCCCCCGCGACCGCCGCGCGGGCCGAACCGCCCCCGCCGGGCACGGGAGGGGACCCGGCCGCCGACGCCGCCACGGGCGCCCTCGCCGCCTCCTCGCACCCGCCGCTGTCCGCGCCGCTGCCCGACCCCCGGGCCGACGCCGGGAGCCCGCCCGTCACCGTCGCCGAGCACAGCGAGACCGTCGCGCCCGGCGTGGAGGTGTCGACCGTGCGCACCGTCGACGACCTGGGCTGGCAGCGCTCCAACGTGCTCAGCGTCGACCTCACCCAGGGCGCCCGGCTCGGCTACCTCGACGCCGGCCGCGTCACGGCCACCTCGACCGTCTCCGAGATGGCCGACGGCGCCGGCGCGGTCGCCGCCGTCAACGCCGGCTACTTCGACATCAACAACTCCAACGCCCCCCTCGGCGGCGGCGTGCGCGACGGCGAGGTCGTGAAGTCCCCGGAACCCGACTGGACCCGCTCCGCCGTCGTGGACGCGGCCGGGATCGCCCGCGTGCAGGACCTGCTGTTCACCGGGACCGCCCACCTGCCCTCGGGCGACGCCGACCTGGCCCAGCTCAACTCCGCCGCCCTCGGCACCGACGAGATCGGCGGCTACACCGAGCTGTGGGGCGAGCACCCCCGCTCCTACGCCGTCCGCGGCGCCGAGGAGGTGGCCGAGGTCGTCGTCGTGGACGGCGCCGTCGCGTCCGTGGCCGCCGCCCCCGGCGACGCGCCGGTGCCGCCCGGCGCAACGGTGCTGCTCGGCCGCGAGAAGGGCGCCGAGGTCCTCGCCGCCCTGGAGGAGGGCGACCCGGTCGAGGTGGAGTTCGCGGCGGCCACCGCCGAGGGCGGCGACGTGCGGACCGCCGTCGGCGGGCGCCACCTGCTCGTCGCCGACGGCGCGGCGCTGGACGTCCCCGACACCTCCCGGGCCGCGCGCACCGCCATCGGGTTCTCCGCCGACGGCCGCGAGGTCACCATCGTCACCGCCGACGGCGCGAACGTCGGCAGCCGCGCCGCCACCCTGCGCGAGATGGGGGAGCGGCTCGTCGCCGAGGGCGCCGAGGTCGGCCTCGAACTCGACGGCGGCGGCTCCTCCACCCTCGTCGCCCGCTCTCCGGGCGCCACCGCCGTGGAGGTCCGCAACACCCCCAACGACGGCCACGAGCGGCAGGTCCCCAACGGCCTCGCCGTCTACGCCCCCGAGTCCAGCGGCCGGGCGGACGCCTTCCGCGTCGCCACCGCCGTCGACCCGGCCGACGCGCCCGGCACCGCCCCCGTTCCCGGAGGCCGCCCCGACCGGGTCTTCGCCGGCCTCACCCGGGTGCTGACCGCGACCGCGCACGACGAGGCGTACGCGCCCGTGGCCGACCCGCCGACGCCCCGGTGGTCGGCCACCCGCGGCGACGTGGACGACGGCGTGTTCCGCGCCGACCGGCCCGGCACCGCCACCGTCACCGCCCGCTCCGGCCGAATCGACGGCGAGCTGCGCCTGGAGGTGCTGGAGGAGGCGGCCCGCATCACCGCCGACACCCCCTCGGTCAACCTCACCGGCGCCGACGCGACGGGCACGTTCGGCATCGTCGGCTACGACCGGCACGGCAACTCCGCACCCATCGAACCGGCCGACGTCGACCTCGACTACGACACCGGCCTGCTCGACGTCACCGCGGGCGCCGACGGGCGGTTCACCGCCACCGCGCGCACCGGTTCCGGCGCCGCCGTCGTCACCGCCACCGTCGACGGGCTGACGACCCCGATCGCCGTCACGGTGGGCGTGGAGCGCCACGACGTCGCCGACTTCGAGGACGCCGCCGACTGGCGGGCCGCGTCCGCGCGCGGGACCGCCACCGTCGGCCCCGCCGACGGGCGCACCGGCACCGGGCTGCGCCTCGCCTACGACTTCGGGCGATCGACCGGGACGCGCACCGCCTACGCCTACCCGCCGCAGCCGCTGGGCGTGCCGGGGCGCACCCGGGCGGTGGGCATCTCGGTGTTCGGCGCCGGGAAGGGCGAGTGGACGGCGTTCACCGTGGTCGACGCAACGGGCCGCGCGCACTCCGTCTACGGCCCGTACATCGACTGGGAGGGCTGGCGGGAGATCGAGGTGGCGGTCCCCGAGGCGCTGCCGCAGCCGGTCACGGTGAGCCGCTTCTACACCATCGAGACCTCGGCCGACCGCTCCTACAGCGGGGAGGTGCTGCTGGACGACATGTACATCGAGGCGGCGCCCACCCTCGACGTCCCGCCGCAGGAACCCGTGACCGACGACGTGGTGGTGGCCGACGGCGACCTCGGCGGGGCGGACTGGACGTTCGCCGTCATGTCCGACGCCCAGTTCGTCGCCCGCGACCCCGACTCCCCGCTGGTCGAGGGTGCCCGCCGGACGCTGCGCGAGATCCGCGCCGCCGACCCCGACTTCCTGGTCATCGCCGGCGACCTGGTGGACGAGGCGTCCGACGCCGACTTCGAACTGGCCCGCACCCTCCTCGACGAGGAGCTCGGCGGGGAGCTGCCGTTCCACTACGTGCCGGGCAACCACGAGGTCATGGGCGCGTCCATCGACAACTTCCGGGAGCACTTCGGCGACCCCTACGGCACGTTCGACCACGAGGGCACCCGGTTCGTCACCCTCGACACCTCGTCGGGCACCCTGCGCGGCAGCAGCGCCGGGCAGATCCCCTACCTGCGCGACCGCCTGGAGGAGGCCCGCACCGACCGGGGGGTCGACTCGGTCGCCGTCATCGCCCACCACCCGCCGCGCGACCCGCTGCCCGCGAAGAACAGCCAGCTCGCGGACCGCAACGAGGCGGCGCTGATCGAGTCGTGGCTGGCCGACTTCCAGCACGACACCGGGAAGGGCGCCGTGTTCGTCGGCGGCCACGTCGGGGCGTTCAGCGCCTCGGCGGTCGACGGCGTGCCCTACGTCGTCAACGGCAACTCCGCCAAGCCGCCCGGCGCCGGGACCGGTGAGGGCGGGTTCAGCGGCTGGACGATGTTCGGCGTCGACCGCATCCCCGCCTGGGAGCAGCGCCGCGCGGCCGCCCGGCCCTTCGAGGGCGGGCCCGACTGGATCGCCGCGCAGATCCGGCCGCACGTCGACACGCTCCGCGTCGACGCCCCGGCGGAGCTGGAGCGGGGCGCGACGGTCGAGGCCGGCGCCGAACTGGTCCAGGGCGACCGGACGGTGGCCGTGGCGCCGCCGGTCAGCGCCGATTGGCGCGGCGGCGACGGCCTGCGCATCGGACCGGCCGACGACCGGTACCCGCGCCGCACGATCGCGGTGTTCGACCCCGCCGCCGGCACCCTGACCGGGCTGCGCCCGGGCACGGCCACGCTCACCGTCGAGGTCAGCGGGGTGGTGGCGGAGGTGGAGATCGAGGTCACCCGCTGAACGCGGCCCCCGCCGGGCGGCCCCCGCCGGGCGGCCCCCGCCGGGCGGCCCCGCCGGGCGGCCCCGGCGGGGGCCGGCTGCGCCGGGGCGGGACCGTGCCCGTGCCTCTCGGGGCGCCCGGTGGACGCGACCGGCTCCTGTGGGCGGGAAGGGCCACGGTCCCGCGCGAGTGGCCGGTCGGCGCTGAACCCGGGGGTGGCGCTCCGGTCACCGCGGGCCGCGCCGCTGTGGCGGAGCCGGCGGGGAGCACACACCGGCGCCGCGTCCCGCCGTCTCCCACGGTGACGGCGGGCGCGTACCCCTGGGCCCCTTCCGGCGCTCTCCGCGCGGGCCCTCGCGGCGCGGCTCCCACCAGGGGGCGTGCCGTCCGGGCGGTGCCGCCGGGAGCCTGGGCATGTGCGCCTCCCCCGGTCGGCCGGGAAGACGCGCTCGGGCCCCTCGCGGTCCGTCTCGACGCTCGGCCCGGTCGCGCTCCACGATGGGCGTGGGCCCTTCGGACCGTGGGAGGGCCACGCCGTTCGCCCGGTCGGGCACGGTGGCACTGGGCACCGTGCGTGTCCGCGTCGGCCGGGCGCCCTCAAGGACGGCGGGCCTCCGAGAGGGTCGTCGGGAGGTGTGTGCACCCGCCTGCCACGGCTCCCGGCGGTGAAGGCGGGGCAGCGGTTACAGTGCGGGGGAGGGCTCCCGGTCCGGGGGCCGGACCCGGCGTGAAGGGACCCGACCGTGCAGGACCCGGCAGCAGACCCCGCCCGGCCGACCGACACCTCCGAGGCCCGCCTTGGGCCAGGTGACCCGGGGCCCGGTTCTGCCGAAGGCGGCCGCCCTTCAGGTCCGCCGCCGCTGCCGGCCGGTCCGCCGAGCACCCGCGTCGACCGCTGGCTGTGGGCGGTGCGGCTGCTGAAGACCCGCGCCGACGCCGCTCAAGCGTGCCGGGGCGGCCACGTCCGCGTGAACGACCGGCCGGCCAAGCCCGCCACGTCGGTCGCGGTGGGCGACGAGGTCCGGCTGCGTATCGGCGGCGCCACCCGCATCGTCGACGTCGGCCACGTCATCGAGAAGCGTGTCGGCGCGCCCATCGCGGTGCGCTGCTACGTCGACCGCAGCCCGACCCCGCCGCCCGAGGCGGTCGTGCCCGCCGCGGCGCGCCCGCGCGGCGCGGGCCGCCCCACCAAGCGCGACCGCCGCCGCCTCGACCGCTTCCGCACCGAACGCGGGTAGCCCCGCCGCCCACGTGCCCGGCGCGCCGGGCCGTCCGGGTGCGTGCGGGGCATTTCGCTGCCGTGCGGTTCTGCCGTTCCGGTGACCGGGGCGGCCTCCGGCAATTGGGATCTATGGCGTAAAGGCGCCGCTAATGAACGTCGATAAGCGATGTCCCCCTCTGGACGCGAGCCGTCAGGGCCGATCGGAGGCCTCCGGGGACACCGGAACGCCGTCTTCCCGGCGGTGGATTCGGAACGGGGCGCCGCATAGGCGCGCCACCAGGGCGGATGCGGTGGAGAAAATCAGCGGGAGGCGATTCCCGGGTCCGCGTCGGCCGATCGTTTCCGCAGGTCAGAGCGAATGTGAACATCATGTTCGCGTTTGCCGCGGACAGCCCTCGTCCCCCATGATGCGCGGACACCGTCCCTTCCAGCCGTGGCAGCGGCGCGTTCCGGCATGCCCGTGATCGGTCGACCGTCGACCGGAACGCCACGGCTCGGGGACCGCGAGAAAGGGCGAGACGATGGCGACGACAGTCGTGACGGGGGCGACCGGAAGGGTCGGCCGACGGGTGGTCGACGGCCTGCTGCGCGCGGGGGCGGAGGTCCGGGCGGTCACCCGCGACCCCGGCGCCGCCGGGCTGCCCGACGGCGCCCGGGTCGTCGCGGGCGACCCGGGCCGCCCCGAGACCCTGGCCGCCGCCCTGGAGGGCGCCGACGCCGCATACCTGTTCCCGGTGTCGGACACGGCAGCGGCCGGATTCGCCCGGCTGGCCTCGGCCGCCGGCGTCGGCCGGATCGTCGTCCTGTCGTCGGTCTCGGCCGGGGGAGCGGAGGGCGACCACAGCGGGGACCACCACCGCGCCGTGGAGCGGGCCGTGGAGGCGTCGGGCGTCACTTGGACGCACGTCCGGCCGGGGGAGTTCATGGCCAACGTCCTCGACTGGTGGGCCGCGCCCATCCGCGACGAGGGGGTGGTCCGGGAGCCGTTCCCCCGCGCCCTGCACCAGCCCGTGCACGAGGACGACATCGCCGACGTGGCCGTCGCCGCCCTGCTGGAGGACGGCCACGCGGGCGCGGCCTACGCGCTGCTCGGCCCGGAGGTGCTGACGACGGCCGACCAGGTCCGGCTCATCGGGGCGGCGCTGGGCCGCGACATCCGCTTCGAGGAGCTGACCCGCGAGCAGGCTCGCCGCCGCTACGTCGAGCACGGCGTACCGCCCGAGGTCGCCGACTGGCTGCTCGCCGTGGAGGAACTGCCCGAGGGGACCGCCGTACCCCCGGCCACCGGGCCCACCGCCGAGGCCGTGACCGGCCGCCCCGCCCGCACGTTCGCGCAGTGGGCCGCCGACCACGCCGGCGACTTCCGGTGAGTGGGGTGCCGCCGATCCTGGTGACCGGGGCGGGCGGGCACATCGGCCGGTGCGTGGTGCGAGGGCTCGTCGCGGCCGGGCGGCCGGTGAGGGCGCTGGTCCGCGACCCGGCGGCGGTGCGCCCGCCGCCCGGTGTCGAGATGGTGGCCGGCGACCTCGCGTCACCCGTCGACCTGGCCCGTGCCCTGGACGGGGTGGAGGTGATGACCCTGTTCCCGGCGGCTGGGGTGGCCGAGGCGCTCGCGGCCGCCGCCCCGGGGTCGGGGCTGCGCCGCATCGCCGTGCACTCCTGCGGTTCCGCCGGGCACGGCGATCCCCACCACCTGGCCGTGGAGCGCGCGGCCGAAGGGTCGGGGGCCGAGTGGACCCACGTCCGCCCCTACGGGCTGATGGTCGACACCCTGCGCTGGGCCGAGGACGTGCGGCGCGACCGGGTGGTGCGGGGGCCCAACGGGCGGTTCACCTACCCGCACGTGCACGAGGCCGACATCGCCGACGTGCTCGTGGCCGCGCTCCTGGAGGACGGGCACGTCGGCAAGGTGCACACGGTGTCGGGCCCGGAACTCCACAGCCAGGCGGACCTGGCCCGGCTCATCGGCGCGGCGCTCGGGTGCGATCTGCCGTTCATCGAGCTGACGCCCGCGCAGACGCACGAGCTGTGGGGCGGCAGGGCATGCCGACCGCCGACATCGACCTGGAGCTGTTCCTCCAGTCGGAGTTCGTGGACGTCCCGGCGCCGCTGGGCACCACGGTCGCCGACCTCCTCGGTCGGCCGCCGCGCACCTTCGCACAGTGGGCGGCCGAACACGCCGCCGACTTCCGGTGAACGCGCGCCGCGCCGCCCCGGCTCCGGTCAGGAGGTGGTCGACAGGTCGCGGAGGGGGCCGGCGAGTTCGCCTTCGAAGAAGTCGAAGAAGCCGTCCGGGTCGGGGCCGGCGTTGACCAGGGCGAGGTGGTCGAAGCCGGCGTCGGCGAACTGCCGTGCCGCCGCGAGGTGCCGGTCGGCGTCGGGCCCGTAGCCGAAGGTGTCGCGCAGGTCGTCGGGGCGGATGAACGAGGTCGCGGCCGCGAAGTTGACCGGGTTGGGCAGCTCCGACTGGACCTTCCACCCCGTCAGCCCGAACCGGAACTTCTCGTGCGCCGACGCGAGCGCGGTGTCGTCGTCGGCCGCCCACGACAGCGGGACCTCGGCGTAGCGGGGGCCGGACCCGCCCGCGTCCCGGTAGGCCGTGACCAACTCCGGCTTGGGCTCCGTCGCGAAGATCGCGTCGCCGAGTTCGGCGGCGATGCGCGCCGACGCCGGTCCGCTGATCGCCACGGCGATGTCCGGCGGCGTCTCGGGCAGGTCGAAGACCCGGGCGTCCTCCAGGGTCAGGTGCTTGCCGTCGTAGGAGTGGTAGCCGCCGGACCACAGCAGCCGGATGATCTCCAGCGCCTCGCGGAACATCTCGTGCCGCTCCCGGACGGCCGGCCACCCGTAGCCCACGACGTGCTCGTTGAGCCGTTCCCCCGAGCCCACCCCCAGGACGAACCGGCCCTCGGACAGCAGCGCCGTCGTCGCCGCCATCTGCGCGACCAGCGCCGGGTGGTAGCGGATGAACGGGCAGGTCACACCCGTCGCGATCGTGATGCGCTCGGTGCGGGCGGCCGCGGCGGCGAGGACGGACCAGGCGAACGGCGAGTGGCCCTGCTCCTCCAACCACGGGTGGTAGTGGTCGCTGATCTCGACGAAGTCGAACCCGGCCTCCTCGGCGCGGACGGTCTGGCGGACCAGCTCCTGCGGCGAGAACGCCTCGGCGAACAGCTTGTAGCCGATCTGCATGTGCGGTTTCCCTTCGGGTTCGGCGCGGGGCGCGGGCCGTGCCGGCGCCCCCCTTGCGGCTGCCCGCGCCCGCTACCCGCGCCGCCGCGCCGCCATGCGTCCGCGCCCGCCGCCGACGCCCCCGCACCCGGGGAAGGGCTTCCGGCGCGGCGGGCCGGCGGCTACCGTCGGAGCCCGGTTCGCGGAAGGGGCGGCGCGTGTACGGACTGTCGGCCGGGGTCGAGATGCTGTTCGCCGAGGAGGGCGGCCGGGTGGGCGACGCAGGCGGGGCCACCGCGCGCCGGGTGCGGGCGGCCGCCGCGGCCGGACTGCCCGCGGTCGAGATCTGGGGGTGGCGCGGCAAGGACGCGGACGCCCTGGGCCGTGCCCTCAACGACACCGGGACCCTGCTCCAGACGGTGTGCGTCGACCCGATGGTGCCGCTCGCCGACCCCGCCGACCACGGCGCGTTCCTGGCGGCGATCCGCGAGTCCGCCGACGCGGCCGAGCGGTGGGGCTGCCCCTACCTCGTGGTGACGGCGGGGCGGCGGCTGCCGGGGGTGCCCCTGCCGGCCCAGCGCGCCGCCGTGGAGGAGGCGCTTCGGGCGGCGGGCCGGCTGCTGTCCGGCCGCCCGGTCACGCTGCTGCTGGAGAACCTCAACTCCCGGGTGGACCACCCGGGCACGCTGCTCGACGCCACCGCCGACTGCCTCGACGCCGTCGCCGGCGCGGACTCGCCGCGCGTGCGGCTGCTGTTCGACCTCTACCACGCGGCGGTCATGGGGGAGCGGCCCGCCGACGTGCTCGCCGGTCGGGCCCACCTGGTCGGGCACGTTCAGGTGGCCGACACCCCGGGGCGCGGCGAACCCGGGTCGGGCCGCGTCGACTGGCGGGCCGCGCTCGGCGACCTGCGCACGCTCGGCTACACCGGCCGGATCGGCCTGGAGTACGCGCCCACGGTCGCGACCCCCGCGTCCCTCGCCGTCATCCGGGCCCTCGCCGCCGAGGCGTGATCGGGGTGGCCGCCCCGCTCCCGGCTGGGCCGTTCGTGGGGGCCGGGCGGGAGCGGGGCGGGGCGGCTCAGCCGGCGCGCCATTCCGGGTCGGCCAGTGCCCCGCCGGCCTGGGGGCCCATCATGGACAGGCCTCCGTCCACGAACAGGGAGGCCCCCGTCACGTAGGAGGCGGCGGGCTCGGCGAGGAACGCCACGGCCGCCGCCACCTCGCGGGCGTCGCCCGGCCGCGCCAGCGGGTAGCCGGCGCGCGAGTCGGGCGCCGGCGGCCGCTCGTGCTGCCCCGTCATGGGGGTGGCGATCTCGCCGGGCGCGACCGTGTTGACGGTGATGCCGTACAGGCTCAGCTCGACGGCGAGCACCCGGCTGAGCATCTTCAACCCGCCCTTGGCGGCGCAGTACGGCCCGGCGCCGACGCGCGGGTACTCCTCGTGCACGCTGGTGACGTTGATGATCCGGCCGCCGCGCCCGGCGTCGCGCATGCGGGTCGCGGCGGCCTTGGCGCACAGGAACGGGCCGTCGAGGTCCACGCTGAGCACCTCGCGCCACTCCGCGTAGGAGGTCTCCAGCAGCGACGCCTCCGCGCCCACGCCCGCGTTGTTGACGAGGACGCCCACACCGCCCAGGTCGGCGATCAGCTCCTCGACGACCTCGGCCCCCCGCTGCGGGTCGCCGAGGTCCTGGCGGCGGACGGCCGCCCGCCGGCCGGCCGCGCGCACCTCCTCCTCGGCACGGCGCGCCCCCTCCTCGTCGGAGTGGTAGGTCACCCCCACGTCGAACCCGCGCCGGGCCAGTTCCACCGCCGTCGCGCGGCCGATCCCGCTGTCGCCGCCGGTCACGATCGCGATGCGGTCGTAGTCGGTGAACTGGGCGGCGCCCGCCTCGGGCGCGGCCGCCCGCTCGCCGTCTGCCGTCATGTCGGCTCCCCTTCCGAAGTCCCGGTCCCGGTCCCGCGCCGGCGCGGCGCGGGACCCTCGGGGCGGCTGCCCCGGCGGCCGCCGGGTACACGCGCCGGGGGGCGGCGGCTAATAGGGCGGGTCGTGGCCCCGGCCTCCGCCGGGCGGGGTGAGCAGGACCGCCTCCAGCAGGGCCAGAACGGGGGGCGGGAGGCGCCCGCAGTCGATCAGTTCGCACGCGGCGTCGAGGAGTTCGTCGTCGTCCAGCCGCTCCCAGTCGATTCCGTCCGGTGTCCACTCGCGCATGGGTGTCCCCCCTTCCCGACGCCCGGCCCGTCACACAGCGGGGGCGGCGCGGGCCCGGTACGACGGCGCATCCGGGCGCTGACGGAGTGCGACATCCGGGGGGCGCGGGAGGAAATCGCCGCGCGTTCCCGCAGGCAGCGGCGGTTCTCGCGGGGGTCGCGGAAAGTCGTGGTGTTTGGTCGTTTTCTCGCCGGGCACCCTGTGGCCGGGTCCGAAAGCGCGGCCGAAGACACCTGGTCACGGGTGTGTGGAAGTGGTGGTGGTCCACCGCCGCCGCCTCGCGCGTACCCGGCCGGGTTGCACTGATCGTCCACCACAGCGCAAGTGTTGACCGGCTTGCTGGAAAGAGGGAAGCCCAGCCATGAGCACCTCGAACACGCGAACCACCCCCCGGCGTCGTACGTCTCCCGCCGCCGCCCGCCCGGGAGAGCGCCGCCCCCAGCAGCTCCGTCGCCCGACCCGACGACCCGCCGCCGCTCCGGACGTCAGCGCGGAGGAACTGCTCACCGAACTCGCCGGCCTGACCGCCGACGCCCCCGAGGCCGAGGCCATCCGCGCCCGCCTCGTGCAGATGTACGCCCCGCTGGCCCGCCGCGAGGCGCGGCGCTACCGCAACCGCGGGGAGATGCTGGACGACCTGGAGCAGGTCGCGATGCTCGGCCTGATGAAGGCCATCGCCGGGTTCGACCCCGGCTTCGGCAAGCCGTTCATCTCCTACCTGCTGCCCATGGTCACCGGCGAGCTCAAGCGCCACTTCCGCGACCGCACCTGGGCGGTGCGCGTGCCGCGCAAGCACCAGGAGAAGCGGTCCGAGCTGAACCGGTTCACCTCCGAGTTCAGCCAGCGCAAGGGGCGCGCGCCGACGACGGCGGAGATCGCCGAGGCGCTGGAGCTGGACGTGGAGGAGACGGTGGAGCTGCTCGACGCGGCGTCGGCCTACTCCGCCCTGTCGCTGGACGCCCCGCGCGGCTCGGAGGAGGAGGACGACGCCTCCCTGGGCGACAGCCTGGGGTCGATCGACTCCGACCTGGAGCACGTCGTGGACCGCGAGGCGCTGAAGGCGGCGCTCGCCAACCTGCCCGCCCAGCGCCGCCGCATCCTGCTGCTGCGCTTCTTCGGCAACAAGACGCAGGCCGAGATCGCCCAGGTCATCGGGGTGTCGCAGATGCACATCTCGCGGCTGCTCAAGCAGACCCTGGCCGACCTGCGGGCCGAGATGGCCGGCGGCGCCTGAGCGCCGGCCCGCCGCGCCCGCCCCGGCGGCCGCCGCCGGGGCGGGC
>NZ_BCRK01000079.1 GCF_001552555.1 Nocardiopsis trehalosi NBRC 14201
AGCCCGCCGGCGGCTCCGACCCCGCCCGCCCCGAGGCGGCCGACGCGGCCACACCCGCCGACCCCCACGGCCGCGAGCCCGCCGCGGCCCCCCGCGACCCCGCGGCCGACGACGACGCCTGGGCCGACCTCGTCGCCCGCTTCTACGAGCACGCCGACGTCCGCCGCCGACCGGTCTGGCCCGACGCCGAGAACCTCGGCGCCGACGACCTCTCCGAGCCCGGCGCCGACGACCCCGCCGACCCCGGCGACCTGCTGCTCGGCGACGGTGACGGCGACGCCGACCCCGACACCCGCGGCCGGGTCGTCCGCCCCGCCGGGGGCGCCGACGACGCCGACCACTACGTGCCCCCGCCCCCGCCGCCGCTGCCGCGCGGCGACCTCACCAGCCGGCTGTCGTGGGCGGGCCTGTTCGGCGGCCCCCTGGTGCTGCTGGGCTCCATGCTGTTCGGCGTCGGCCTGCCCGGCGCGGTGGCCTTCTGCGCGGTGGCGGCGTTCATCGCGGGCTTCGTGGTGCTCGTCGTCCGCATGGGCGACCGCCCCTCCGGCGACAACGGCCCCGACGACGGCGCCGTCGTCTGACCGGCCCCGGCGGGGGCGACGGGTCTGTCCGTCCGGAGGCCGGGGGCCACGTGCCGGGACGCCCCCGGCCACGGGTCCAGGGCCCCGCCCGCCCCGGGTGGCCCCCGCCCGACCGCGTCGGCCACACTGTCCTTCCGGAACACGGCGGCGGACGAGGGCGGGAGCGGGCGGATGGGGTTCGAGGCGCCGCTGTGGCGCGGCATCACCGTCTTCCGCGTCGCCTCGCTGCTCTACGCCGCCGTCCACGTGGTGCGCAACCACGACCTGCTGGCCCGCCCCTGGGTGGCCGCCGCCGTCCTCGCGGTGATGGCCGCCTGGACCTTCGCGGCCGCCCGCGCCCACCGCCGCCCCGGGGTGGACCGCGACGCGCTCCTCGCCGCCGACCTCACCGTCGCCTTCGGCTGCCTCGCGGCCACCGCCGCCGCCGTCGAGCCCGGCTACCTGCGCATGGCGCCGGCGCTGACCACCACCTGGTTCGGCGGCGCCGTGCTGACCGCCGCCGTGGTGCGCGGCCCCGGGTGGGCGGTGGCGGCCGCCCTGGGCCACGGCGCCGTCGACGCGGCCGTGCGCCTGGCGCTGGGCCTCACCCTGACCGCCGCCGTGGCCCGGGGCGTGGTGCTGCTGCTCCTCGCCGGCTACGCGGTGGGGGTCATGGCCGCCTACGCGGCCGCCGCCGAGCGCCGGTTCGCGCGCGCCGTCGAACTGGAGGCCCGCACCCGCGAGCGCGAGCGCCTGGCCCGCTCCATCCACGACTCGGTGCTCCAGGTCCTCGCCATGGTGCAGCGGCGCGGCACCGACCTCGGCGGGGAGGCCGCCGAACTCGGACGGCTCGCCGGCGAGCAGGAGGCCCGGCTGCGCGGCCTCGTCGGCATGGGCGCCGAGGCCGCCGACCCCGACGCGCCCGACGGCGCGGCGGCCGCCGACCTGCGCCCCGTGCTGTCGGCGCACGCCGGGGCGCGCGTGACCGTCTCCACGCCCGCCACGCCCGTCCCGCTGCCGCCGGAGGCGGTGCGCGAGATCGACGCCGCCGTACGCGCCGCCCTGGCCAACGTCGAACGCCACTGCCCCGAGGAGACCCGGGTGTGGCTGCTGGTGGAGGACGAGGCCGACGCGGTCACCGTGACCGTGCGCGACGACGGGCCCGGCATGGACCCCGGCCGCCCCGACGCGGCCGCCGCCGAGGGGCGGCTCGGCCTGGCCCAGTCGGTCCGGGGCCGCCTGCGCGACCTCGGCGGCACCGCGCTGATCACCACCGCGCCCGGTGAGGGCACCGAGATCGAGCTGCGGCTGCCCCGCTGACGCCGGCCGGCCCGCCCGGTCGGCCGCGTCACGACAGCGGCGGGCCCTGCCCCGGCTCCTCCTGGTAGGAGTAGCGCTGCTCGCTCCACGGGTCGCCCAGGTTGTGGTAGCCCCGCTCCTCCCAGAACCCGCGCCGGTCGGCCGCCAGGTACTCGATGGCGCGCACCCACTTCACGCTCTTCCACCCGTAGCGGTGCGGCACCACCAGCCGCACCGGGTGGCCGTGCTCGGCGGTGAGCCGCTCGCCGTCGCGGTGCGTCGCCAGCACCACGTCGGCGCGGAGGAAGTCGTCGAGACCGAGGTTGGCGCTGTAGCCGTACTCGCCCCAGACCATCACGTGCGTCGCGGAGGGGTCGGGCGGGGCCTGCTCGACCAGCAGCGCGGTCGACACCCCGCCCCAGTGGACGCCCGGGAGGGTGAACCTCGTCACGCAGTGGAAGTCGGAGACGGTGTCGACGCGCGGCAGCGCGTCGAACTCCGGCCACGACCACCGGAACTCGC
Organism: Nocardiopsis trehalosi NBRC 14201; assembly: GCF_001552555.1. Classification (GTDB taxonomy): domain Bacteria; phylum Actinomycetota; class Actinomycetes; order Streptosporangiales; family Streptosporangiaceae; genus Nocardiopsis_B; species Nocardiopsis_B trehalosi. The sequence goes on from NZ_BCRK01000079.1 coordinate 2,382, forward strand.
CCAGCGACTCGGTGAACCCGAAGACGCGCAGGTCCCACCGGTGCGGCCGGAACCTCGGGACGGGACCGTAGTGCAGGGCGGGCCGGTCGCGGGGTACATACTGCCCGGGCGGCAGACGTCGATCCGACACGCGGCCTCCTTCGTGGTCCTCCCGCCATCCTGCCAGGCGCCGCGGCGGCGCCGACCGGACCCCGGCCGCACCGCCCCGCTCCGGGCGTGCGCTATAGTCGCAGCCATGCAGCGGAAGTTCTGGCGCTTTTATGGCTACCGGCCCACAGGGACGGTCGCCCGTCGAGCGCTGCGCTGACACGGACGACTTCGAGAGCCCCGGGCCGAACGGCCCGGGGCTCTTTTTCGTGTCCGGAGCACCTTCAGAACCGACCGACGAGCACCCGAACCGCCTTGAAGGAAGAACGCACATGGTCATCGTGATGGCGCCCGACGCCACCCCGGACAACATCGACGGCCTCGTCGACCTCGTCACCACCGCGGGGGGCGAGGCGTACGTGACCCGCGGCGTCTCCCGCACCATCATCGGCCTCGTCGGCGACATCCAGCAGTTCGAGACCCTCGATCTGCGCGCAATGCCGGGAGTGAGCGACGTGCTGCGGATCTCCGCGCCCTACAAACTCGTCAGCCGGGAGAACCACCCCAGCCGCTCCATGGTGAGCGTGCGCGGGGTGCCCATCGGCGGCGACACCGTGACGGTCATCGCCGGCCCCTGCGCCGTCGAGACCCCCGAGCAGACCCTGGCGGCGGCCCGCATGGCCAAGGCCGCCGGCGCCGCCCTCCTGCGCGGCGGCGCCTACAAGCCGCGCACCTCGCCCTACGCCTTCCAAGGGCTGGGCGAGGCGGGGCTGCGCATCCTCGCCGACGTCCGCGCCGAGACCGGCCTGCCGGTCGTCACCGAGGTGGTCGACGCCGCCGACGTGGAGCTGGTGGCCGGGTACGCCGACATGCTGCAGATCGGCACCCGCAACATGCAGAACTTCGCGCTGCTCCAGGCGGCGGGCGAGTCCGGCCGGCCCGTCATGCTCAAGCGCGGCATGAGCGCCACCATCGAGGAGTGGCTGATGGCCGCCGAGTACATCGCGCAGCGCGGCAACCTCGACATCGTGCTGTGCGAGCGCGGCATCCGCACCTTCGAGAAGGCCACCCGCAACACCCTCGACATCAGCGCCGTCCCGGTGGCGCAGAACCTGTCGCACCTGCCGGTGATCGTCGACCCGTCGCACTCGGGCGGCCGCCGCGAGCTGGTGCTGCCGCTGTCGCGGGCCGCCATCGCCGTCGGCGCCGACGGCATCATCGTGGACGTCCACCCGGCGCCCGAGACCGCGCTGTGCGACGGCCCGCAGGCGCTGGTGGGCGAGGACCTCGCCGCGCTGGCCGACGCCGCCGCCGCGCTCGGTGCGGTCCTGGGCCGGCCGCTGACCCCCGCCCCCGAGCCGGTCGCCGCCGGCGTGTGAGCCGCGGCGCCCCGCCGGTCCACGGGGGACGGCGGGGCGCCGCACCCCGGGCCGCCGCGCGGCGGCCCGGGGCACGGTGAAGCCCAGTGGGAGCCCGCGGAGGCCCGCCGGGCTCAGATCCGGGACGGGACGCTGTCGCCGAGGAAGCTGGGCCGGTGCACCTGGGCGGTCGTCACCAGGTGCTCGGCCAGCTCCTCGGCGTCCAGCCGCTTCTCGATCTGGCGCAGGTCGGCGATCTTCGCGGCGGTCTCGACCTGGCGCGGGGTGAGCAGCGTGCAGCAGTCCTCGTCGGGCAGCTCGGAGATCGCCAGGGTGCCGATGCGCCGCGCCTGGTCCATGATCTCGGTCTTGTCCATGCCGATGAGCGGGCGCAGGATCGGCAGGTCCACCGCGTCGTCCAGCGCGGTCAGGTTGGTCATGGTCTGGCTCGACACCTGGCCCAGCGCGTCGCCGGTGATCAGCGCCTCGGCGCCGAGGTCGTCGGCCAGGGCCTCGGCGGTCTTCAGCATCAGCCGGCGCTGCGCCACGATCTGCAGCCGCTCGATCCCCGACGATTTGAGCTGCTGCTGCGCCTTGCCGAAGGGCACCACGAACAGCCGCGAACCGGTCTGGAACCGGTCGAGCTGGCGCACCAGGCTGTACGCCTTGTAGATGGACTCCGGCCCGGTGAACGGCATGCCGGAGAAGTGCAGGAAGTCGACCTTCAGGCCCCGGCGCATCATCCGGTGCGCGGCGACGGGGGAGTCGATGCCACCCGACATCAGCACCAGGCCGCGCCCGCTCATGCCGACGGGCAGGCCGCCCTGGCCGGGGATGCCGTCGGTGAAGACGAAGACCTCGTCCTTGTCGACCTCGATGGAGACCGTGTTGGCCGGCCGCTTGAGGTCGACCGGCAGCCCGTAGGCGCCCTTGACGGCCGCGCCGACGTGCGCGGCGATCTGCGACGAGGTGAGCGGGAACCGCTTGTCGCGGCGGCGCGCCCGCACCGCGAACGTGCCGGCGCGCTCGGCCATGGACCGCACGGCGACGTCGGTGACGGTGTCGAGGTCCTTGGCGACCCGGCGCACCAGGTGCACCCAGACGACGCCCATCACGTTGCGCATGCGCTCGGCGAGTTCGGCGACCTCCAGGTCGGAGCCGCCGGGCATGCGCACGATGATGACGCCGGCGCCGCGCTGGGTGAGCCTGATCTCGCGCAGGCCGCGGGCGGCGGCGCGGATGTTGTTGTGCAGCCGGCGCTCGAAGAGCCGCCGGTTGCTGCCCTTGAGCACGATCTCGCCGAGCTTCATCAGCACGCACAGCTCGCCCAGCCCGGGCTCGGGCCGGAGCAGGGCCGCGGGTGCCTGCGTGTCGACGGCCGCGGAGTCGGACGTAACGGCCATGAGGGGATCTCCTGAGGTGTCTGCCGGTGGGGGCCTCGCGACGGGGCCGTCTTCCAGTATCGAACATCGCGGCGACCGGTCCGGCCGCCGCCCGCCGGGTGCGGCGCGGACCGGCCGCAACGGGTACGGGGCCCCGCCCGGATCGGACGGGGCCCCGCGGGGGCCGGGCGGGCCGGCTAGCCGAAGAAGACCTCGGCCTCGGCGTAGCGCTCGGCCGGGACCGTCTTCAGCTTGTCCGTCGCCGCGGACAGCTCCACGCGGACGATGTCGGTGCCCTGGAGGCCGACCATCTTGCCGAAGTCCCCGTCGTGCACGGCGTCGATCGCGTGCACGCCCAGGCGGGTGGCGAGCACCCGGTCGAACGCGGAGGGGGTGCCGCCGCGCTGCACGTGGCCCAGCACGACCGAGCGGGCCTCCTTGCCGGTGCGCGCCTCGATCTCGTCGGCCAGGCGCTGCCCGATGCCGCCGAGCCGGACGTGGCCGAAGGAGTCGGTCTCGCCGGTGGACAGCTCCATCTGGCCGTCCTTGGGGTGGGCGCCCTCGGCGACGACGATGATCGGCGCGTACTGGGTGGTGAACCGGCTCTCGACGTGCGCGACGACCTCGTCGATGTCGAACGGCCGCTCGGGGATGAGGATGACGTTGGCGCCCGCGGCCATGCCGGAGTGCAGCGCGATCCACCCGGCGTGGCGGCCCATGACCTCGACCACCAGGGCGCGGTGGTGGGACTCCGCGGTGGTGTGCAGCCGGTCGATCGCCTCGGTGGCGATGTTGACGGCCGTGTCGAAGCCGAACGTGAAGTCGGTGGCGTTGAGGTCGTTGTCGATCGTCTTGGGCACGCCTACGACGTTCACGCCGCGGTCGGTGAGCCGGGTGGCGACGCCGAGGGTGTCCTCGCCGCCGATGGCCACCAGGGCGTCGATGCCCAGGCCCGCCATGTTGTCCTTGACCCGCTCGACGCCCCCGTCGATCTTCATCAGGTTGGTGCGGGAGGACCCGAGGATCGTTCCGCCGCGCGGCAGGATGCCGCGGACCGCCGCGCGGTCGAGCGGCATGGTGTCGCCCTCCAGCGGGCCGCGCCAGCCGTCGCGGAAGCCGACGAACTCGTAGCCGTAGTCCTTGATGCCCTTGCGGACCACCGCGCGGATCACCGCGTTCAGCCCCGGGCAGTCGCCACCGCCGGTCAGCACCCCGACTCGCATGCGTGTACTCCTCGATTCCCGTGAATCCCGTGCGAAACTGCGGAACAGCCGTGGTCCGGCGCCGGCGGCGCACCGCCGCGGCGGGCCTCGGCCCCGCGGAACCCGCCGCCCGGCGGGCGGCGGAGGTGTGACGGGGGTCACGGAAGGCGGTCCGCGGGGAGTGCGGTCCGGCCGTCCGCGGGTAGACCCCTCGAATGGCGGCGCGGGAGCGCGGGTCGAACCCTTCGTACCGCGCCGACCACTTGGTCTAGACCATAGTCGCCGAACCTCCTGGAGGCCAACCCATGACCGTGCTCACCATCGACGCCGGGACCACGGGCGTCACCGCCCTCGTGGTCAGCGAGAACGGCGAGGTCCTCGCCCGCGGCTACCAGGAGTTCGCCCAGCACTACCCCGACACCGGCTGGGTGGAGCACGTGCCCGAGGAGATCTGGCAGGCCGCCCTCGCCGCCTGCCAGACCGCGATCGACGCCGCCGGCGCGGCCCCCACCTGCGTGGGCATCACCAACCAGCGCGAGACCGCGGTGCTGTGGAACCGCAGACGCGGCAGCTCGCCGCGCCGGGCGATCGTCTGGCAGGACCGGCGCACCGCCGCCATCTGCGCCGAGCTGCGCGACGCCGGCCACGAGGACCGGGTGACCGAGGTGACCGGCCTGCGCCTCGACCCCTACTTCACCGCCACCAAGCTCACCTGGATCCGCCGCAACGACACCCGCGCGTGGAGCGGGGTGGAGTCGGGCGACACCGTCGTCGGCACCGTCGACTCCTACCTGGTGGCCCGCCTCACCGGGGGGCGCAGCCACGTCACCGACGCCTCCAACGCCTCGCGCACCCTCCTGTACGACCTGCGCGCCGGGCGGTGGTCGGAGGAGATGTGCGAGCTGTTCGGCGTCCCGATGTCGGCGCTGCCCGAGGTGGTGCCCTCCTACGGGGTGATCGGCGAGACCGACCCCGAGGAGTTCCTGGGCCTGGCGCTGCCCATCGCCGGTATCGCGGGCGACCAGCAGGCGGCCATGTTCGGCCAGACCTGCTTCACCCCGGGGTCCTCCAAGTGCACCTACGGCACGGGGTCGTTCATCCTCGTCAACACCGGCGAGGAGGCCGTGGCCCCGGAGCACGGCCTCCTCAGCACGGTGCTCTGGCAGCACCCGGACGGCCGCCTGGAGTACGCCCTGGAGGGCTCCATCTTCGTCACCGGCGCCGCCGTGCAGTGGCTCCGCGACGGGCTGGGGCTGATCGACTCCGCCCCCCAGACCGAGGCGCTGGCGGCCAGCGTCCCCGACTCCGGCGGCGTGGTCTTCGTCCCCGCCCTCACCGGGCTGGGCGCCCCCGACTGGGACCCGCACGCCCGCGGCGCCATCTTCGGCATCACCCGCGGCACCGGCCGGGCGCACCTGGCCCGCGCCACCCTGGAGGCGATCGCGTTCGAGGTGCGCGACGTCGTCGAGGCCATGGCGCGGGCGTCGGGCACCGACCTGCCGGAGCTGCGGGTCGACGGCGGCGCGTCGGCCAACGACCTGCTCTGCCGCCTGCAGGCCGACCAGCTCGGGGTGGGCGTGGCCCGCCCGCGCATCCAGGAGACCACCGCCCTGGGCGCGGCCTTCCTCGCCGGGCTCGGCACCGGGGTGTGGGGGTCGACCGAGGACCTGAAGGACACCTGGCAGCTCGACCGCCGCTTCGAGCCCGGCCATCGCGACGAGGCCGCCTACCGCCGCTGGCGGGTCGCCGTCGAGCGCTCCAAGGGCTGGGCCGCCCTCGACTGACACCCCGCCCGGCGCCGTCCGCCCCCGCCGGGGGCCGGACGGCGCCCGGCCGCGCGCCCCGGGGCGGACCTCAGTCGTCGAGGCCCTGGTCGATGGCGTAGCGGACGAGCTCGACCCGGTTGTGCAGCTGGAGCTTGCCGAGGGTGTTCTGCACGTGGTTCTGCACGGTGCGGTGGGACAGCGTGAGGCGGGCGGCGATCTGCTTGTAGCCCAGCCCCTTGGCCACCAGGCGCAGCACCTCGGTCTCGCGCGGGGTGAGCTCGGGGGCCTTGGGGGCGGCAGCGGGGGCGGGCGCCGCCGCCAGGCGGCGGTACTCGCCGAGCACCAGTCCGGCCAGCCCCGGGGTGAACACGGCGTCGCCCGCGTGCACCCGGCGCACCGCGTCGAGCAGCTCCTCGCGGCCCGCCGACTTCACCAGGTAGCCGGTGGCGCCCGCCTTGACCGCCTCCAGGACGTCGCCCTGCTCGCCGCTGGCCGACAGCACCAGCACGCGGGGCGGGTCGGCCGCCGCCAGCAGCCGCCGGGTGACCTCGACCCCCGACATGTCGGGGAGCTGGAGGTCGACCACGGCCACGGTGGGCCGGGCGGCGGGGGCCACCCGCACCGCCTTCGCGCCGTCGCCCGCGGTGGCCACCACCGCGAACCCGGCCTCGGCCAGGTCGCGGGCGACCGCCTCGCGCCACATGGGGTGGTCGTCGACCACCATCACCCGGATGCCGTCAGCGTCCATGGTCGGACCCTAACCGGCCGGACGCGGCACCGGCGAGTCCGGCCGCGCGGAGCGCTCAGTCGTCGCCCCGGTTCCCGTTGCCGTTGCCGTTCCCATTGCCGTTGCCGTTGCCGCGGTCCTCGCCCGCGCCGAACGGGGAGACGAACAGCTCGACCTCGCCGCCCTTCTCGACCTCGCCGTGCGGGCTGTAGCGGACCACCCGGTCACCGCCCAGCGGGGCGGTGACCTTGACGGTGAGGCCCAGCCCCTCCAGCTCCTCGCGGGCGTCGTCGAGCTTCCACCCGCTGACGTCGGGCACCTCGATCCGCTCCTTGCCGGTGGAGATCGTGATGGTGACGGCGTCGCCCCGCCCGACGCTGCCGGAGTCGGGGTCCTGGGAGATCACCCGGCCCTCCTCGACGTCGTCGCTGGCCGCGCGCTCCACCTGGGCCTGCAGACCGGCGTCGGCCAGGGTCGAGGTGGCGTCGTCCTCGGTGGCCCCCACGACGTCGGGCACGGTGAACCCGGCGCTGACGGTGAGGGTGACGGTGCGGTCGCGGTCGGCGTCGTCGCCGGGCTCGGGGTCGGTGGACACCACGGTGCCGACCGCCGCGTCCTCGGAGTCGGCCTCCTCCTCGCGGACGTCGGTGAACCCGGCGTCCTCCAGCTCGGCGCGGGCCTCGTCGGCGGACCGCCCGGTGAGGTCGGGCATGGCCACCGTGCGCGGCCCCATTGACAGCGCCACGGTCACCGTCCCGCCGGGCAGGACGCGCTGGGAGACCCCGGGGTCGGCCTCGGCGACCTCGCCCTCCTCGGCGTCGTCGCTGTAGACGGGCTCCTCGGCGATCCGCATGGTCAGCCCGGCGTCGGTGAGCAGCTCGGCCGCCGCCTCCTGGTCGAGCCCGACCACGTCGGGCACCTGCTCGTAGCGGCCGAGCAGGAACCACCAGCCGAACGCCAGCAGGGCCACCGTCAGCACGCCGCCGACGAGCAGCAGCGGCAGCCGCCGGCCCGGGCGGTCGTCCCAGTCGCGGTGGTCGTCGGTGTCGGCCAGGTCGACCACGAGGGTCGCGTTGGCGTCCTCGCCGCGGTCGGGCGGCGGCAGCGGGGCCGCGCCGTGCACGGCGGTCGCCGCCGCGGCCGAGGGCACCCCGGCGGGCAGCGCGCGCAGGGCGGCCAGCACCGCCGACAGGAACTGCCCGGCGTCGCCGGGCCGGTAGCGGGGGTCGCGCTCGGTGGAGCGGGTGACCAGGGTGTCGACCTCGTGCGGGACGTCCGGCAGTCGGCTGGAGGGGCGCGGGACGTCCTCGTTGACGTGCTGGTAGGCGACCGCCAGCGGGGTCTCGCCGGTGTGCGGCTGGGCGCCGGTCAGCAGCTCGTAGAGCATGACGCCGGCGGCGTAGACGTCGGTGCGGGCGTCGGAAGCGCCCTGCTCGATCTGCTCGGGCGCCAGGTAGGCGGCGGTGCCCATGACCGTGCCGGTGCGGGTCATGGCCTGGTTCGCGGACTCCACCGCGCGGGCCAGCCCGAAGTCGGCGACCTTGACCCGGCCGTCCTCGGTGAGCAGCACGTTCTCGGGCTTGACGTCGCGGTGGACCAGCCCGGCCTGGTGGGCGGCGCCCAGCGCGGCCAGCACCGGCGCCATGATCTGCAGGGCGTCGCGCGGGGCGAGCCGCCCGCGCGCGGCGAGCAGGTCGCGCAGCGTGTGCCCGGGGACGTACTCCATGGCGAGGTAGACGTGGCCCATGTCGGTGCCCTGGTCGTAGACCTGCACGACGTTGGGGTGGGAGAGCCGGGCCACCGCGTGCGCCTCGTTGATGAACCGGCGCACGAAGGTGGGGTCCTCGGCCAGCGAGGGGTGCATCACCTTGCACGCCACCCGCCGGTCCAGGCGCAGGTCGTGCGCCACGTACACGGTCGCCATGCCGCCGCTGGCCACGCGCGCCTCGACGAGGTAGCGGCGGTCGAGGGTCGCGCCGACGAGCGGGTCCGCAGTCGTCATGTCCACAGTGTGAAGTCTAGGCGTGATCCCTCCCGACCCGGTCGAACCGCCGCACAGGGGGCGGTTCGCGCCCCGACCGGGCCACCCGGTGGTCAGTCGGCGGCGGGGGAGGAGGCGTGCGCGTAGCGGCGCACCGGGATGCGGCCGGCGCGGCGGGCGGCGCGCCCGGCGGCGACCGCGTCGCGCATGGCCGCGGCCATCAGCACCGGGTCCTGGGCGCGGGTGACCGCCGTGGCCAGCATCACCGCGTCGCAGCCCAGCTCCATGGCGAGCGCGGCCTCGCTGGCGGTGCCGATACCGGCGTCGATGATGACCGGGACCCCCGCCTGCTCCACGATCAGCTCGATGTTGTGCGGGTTGCGGATGCCCAGCCCGGAGCCGATGGGCGCGCCCAGCGGCATGACCGCGGCGCACCCGATGCGCTCCAGGCGCGCCGCCAGGACCGGGTCGTCGCTGGTGTAGGGCAGCACGGTGAAGCCCTCGTCGACCAGGCGCTCGGCGGCGTCGAGCAGCTCGACCGGGTCGGGCAGCAGGGTCCGCTCGTCGGCGACGACCTCCAGCTTGATCCAGTCGGTCTCCAGCGCCTCGCGGGCGAGCCGGGCGGTGCGGACCGCGTCGGCGGCGGTGAAGCAGCCCGCGGTGTTGGGCAGCGCGCGGATGCCGTTGCGGCGCAGCACGTCCCACACCGAGCCGTGCGCCCCGGGGGAGACCCGGCGCAGGGCTACGGTCGTCAGCTCGGTCCCCGAGGCGACCAGGGCCTCCTCCAGCACCCGCATCGACGGGGCGCCGCCGGTGCCGGTGATGAGGCGCGAGGTGAACTCCCGGCCGGCGATCACCAGCGGGTCGCGGACGGCGGCGGCGTCGGCGGTATCGGGGGTACGGGTGGTCATGTCAGCCTCCCTGGACCGCGGTGAGCACGTCTACGCGGTCGTTCTCGGCGATGGGGGTGGCGGCCCAGGCCGCCCGGGGCACGACCTCGTCGTTGACCGCGGCCGCGACGCCGCCGGGGGCGTCGGTGAGGGACCGGACGACGTCGGCCACCGTGCTGCGGGGCGCGACGTCGCGGCGCTCGCCGTTGATGATCACGTCCACTGGGGTGCCTCGCTTCCGTCGGAGCCGCGGTCGGCGGAGAACCGCCGCGCGTAGTCGGGCAGCGCGCCGCCCGTGAGCGCGTCGGCCAGGGCGTCGGCCGTGGCGGGGGTGAGCAGCACGCCGTGCCGGAAGTGCCCGGCGGCCAGGTGCAGGCCGGGCACCGCGGTGGGGCCCAGCAGCGGTTCGTTGTCGGGGGAGCCGGGGCGCAGCCCGACGCGGGTCTCGGCGACCTCCAGCTCGCTGACGCCGGGCACCAGGGCGTGCGCGTCGCGCAGCAGCTCCCACATGCCCCCGGCGGTCGGCCGCAGGTCGGCGCCCATCTCCTCCTGCGTGGCGCCCAGCACGACCTCGCGGCCGTCGCGCGGCACCAGGTACACGGGGGTGCCGCGGACCAGGCCGCGCACGGTGCGGGTGATCAGCGGCGGCTCGCCGTCCGGCAGCAGCAGCCGCAGCACCTGGCCCTTGACCGGGCGCAGCGGGGGCACCACGCCGCCGGGCAGCCCGCCGATGCCGGAGGTCCACACCCCCGCGGCGAGCACGACGCGGTCGGCCGGGACGTCGGCGCCGGAGGCCGTGCGCACGCCGCGCACCCGGCCGTCGGCGGTCAGCACGGCGGCGGCCGGCTCGCGCACCGTCCGCACGCCGCGGCCGCGCAGCGCGGCGCGCAGGGCGGCGGTGAGCAGCCGCGGGTCGACCGCGTGGTCGTCGGGGGCCAGGAACCCGCCGCGCACGCCCGGGGCGAGCATCGGCTCCAGCTCCCGGCAGGCGCGGCCGGTGAGGCGCTCGGTGGCCAGGCCGAGCCGGTCGAGCAGGTCGCGGGTCTCGGCGAGCCGGGCGAGGTCGTCGGCGTCGAAGGCGACCTGGAGGGTGCCGGCGGTGCGCAGGCCCGAGGGCAGCCCGGTCTCGGCCTCCAGCTCGGCGGCGAAGGCGGGGTAGCGGTCGCGCGACAGGGCGCCGAGCCGCATCAGCGGCTCCTCGCCGAACGCGGCCTCGGTGGCGGGGGTGAGCATGCCGGCCGCGACGTCCGACGCCGTTCCGGGGGTGCGGTCGGGGGCCACCACGGTGACCCGGAGCCCGCGCTGGGCGGCCCGCCAGGCGACGGCCAGGCCGATCACGCCCGCGCCGACGACGGCCACGTGGCCGGAAGGGTCCTCACGCACGGCGCCGCCTCCACTCCCTTCGCCGGAATGACCCGGATCAGGTTCGTGCGGTCGGAGGCTGCGGCCTCCCTCTCAGCCGGCGCACCGGCTCCCGCGGGGTTGCTTCGCGCCCCATTCTGCCAGCCGCCCCGCGCCGGGCGCGCGGCGGGGCGCTCCGCCCTCAGCGATACCGGCCGCGCCCCGGGTTTGCGGCGGGCCGAACTGTGGGACATTGGCTGCGTGACTGCGAACGACCACGACACCGACGCCCTCGTCGGTGAATGGATGACCCTGAAGGACGCCGCGCGGGAGCTGAACGTCAGCCCGAACCGCATCAAGCAGTTCATCCGCGACCACAAGCTGCTCGGCGTGCGGCGGCAGGGGGAGCTCTCGGTCCCGGCGGCGTTCATCGCCGACGGCGACGTCGTCAAGGGGCTGCCGGGGACGCTCACCGTCCTCGCCGACTGCGGGTTCAGCACCGATGAGGCGCTGCACTGGCTGTTCACCCCGGACGACACCCTTCCCGGGGCGCCCATCGAGGCGCTCATCGCCAACCGCGGCACCGAGGTCCGCCGCCGCGCCCAGGCCATGGCGCTGTAGCGGACGCCGCGCCCGGGTGCGGCCCACCGGCCGCACCCGCGGTCCCGCGCGGGACCCCCGGTCTAGGCTGGCCCGATGACCGCTGACCCCCGTGAACGCCTGGCCGCCGCCCGCCTCTACCTGTGCACCGACACCCGGCGCGGCCGGGGCGACCTCGCCGAGTTCCTGGACGCCGCGCTCGCCGGCGGCGTCGACGTCGTGCAGATCCGCGAGAAGGGCCTGGAGGCCCGCGACGAACTGGCCGCGCTGGAGACGGCGCGCGCGGCCTGCGACCGCCACGGCGCGCTGCTGGCGGTGAACGACCGCGCCGACATCGCCCGCACGGCGGGCGCCGACGTGCTGCACCTCGGCCAGAACGACCTCCCCGTCCCGGCGGCGCGCGCGATCGTCGGCCCCGGCCCGCTGATCGGCCGGTCCAACAACACCGCCGCGGCCGCGGCTGCCTCCGCCGCCCAGGACGGCGTCGACTACTTCTGCGTGGGCCCCACCTGGGCGACGCCGACCAAGCCGGGGCGCCCCGCCGCCGGGCTGGAGCTGGTCGCGGCGGCGGCCGGGCTGGGCACGGCCCGGCCGTGGTTCGCGATCGGCGGGATCGACCTCACCAACCTCGACCGGGTGCTCGACGCGGGCGCCCGGCGGGTGGTCGTGGTGCGCGCGATCACCGAGGCCGACGACCCCCGGGCGGCCGCGGCCGCGTTCGCGGAGCGCCTCGCCGAACGCGGCGGGGCGTGACCGCCCGCCGGGCCCGGCACCGTCGGCCTAACACTGTTAGGTAACGATTCCCGGGCGCGCCTATACCGTCCCCTCACCCCGCTTTTAACGTCGGTGACGTCCACCACACCGCGCACCGCGAGAGGCGACGGCACATGCGCAGCACGATGCAGGACGTACCGCTGTCCATCGGCGACCTGGTCCGCTACGGCACCACCGTGCACAGCGGCGCCGACGTCGTCACCTGGACCGGCGGCCGGCCCCGGCGGAGCACCCTCGGCGAGGTCGGGCGGCGCACCGCCCGCCTCGCCCACGCCCTCCGGGGACTCGGCGTCACCGGCGACCAGCGGGTGGCCACCTTCCAGTGGAACAACCAGGAGCACCTGGAGGCCTACTTCGCGGTGCCCGCCATGGGCGCCGTGCTGCACACCCTCAACATCCGCCTCCACCCCGACCAGCTCGTCTACATCGCCGACCACGCCGAGGACCACGTCGTCATCGTGGACGCCTCCCTGGTGCCGCTCTTCGCGCCGATCCTGCCCCGGCTGAGCACCGTCCGGCACGTCGTCGTCGCCGGCGGCGGCACCGGCGGCCTGGCCGCCCCCGGCGTCACCGTGCACGCCTACGACGACCTGATCGAGGGCCGGCCCGACACCTTCGACTGGCCCGAGGTGGACGAGCGCGACGCCGCCGCCATGTGCTACACCTCCGGCACCACCGGCGACCCCAAGGGCGTCGTCTACAGCCACCGCTCCATCTACCTGCACTCCATGCAGGTCTGCATGACCAACGGCAAGGGCCTGCGCCAGTCCGACCGCGCCCTCGCCGTCGTCCCCATGTTCCACGCCATGTCCTGGGGGCTGCCCTACGCGTCGCTCATGGTCGGCTCCGCCACCCTGCTGCCCGACCGGTTCCTCCAGCCCGCCGCCCTCGCCGACATGATCGACGCGGAACGGCCCACCATCGCCGCCGCCGTCCCCACCATCTGGCAGGGCCTCCTCGACGAGCTGCGCGCCCGCCCCCGCGACGTGTCCTCCCTGCACGGCGTGGTCATCGGCGGATCGGCCTGCCCGCCCGCCCTCATGCGCACCTTCGAGGAGCTGTACGGGGTGCCCGTCCTGCACGCCTGGGGCATGACCGAGACCTCCCCGCTCGGCAGCGTCGCCCACCCCCCGGCCGACGCCGAGGGCGAGCGCCGGTGGGAGTACAAGCTCAGCCAGGGCCGGATGTCGCAGTCCGTGCGCGCCCGGCTCATCGGCCCCGACGGCGCCCCCGTCCCGCACGACGGCGAGAGCGTCGGCGAACTGGAGGTCCGCGGCCCCTGGGTGACCGGCTCCTACCACCGCGACGACGACCCCGCGAGGTTCCACGACGGCTGGCTGCGCACCGGCGACGTCGGCACCCTCACCCCCGACGGCTTCCTCCGCCTCACCGACCGCGCCAAGGACGTCATCAAGTCCGGCGGCGAGTGGATCTCCTCGGTGGAGCTGGAGAACCACGTCATGGGCCACCCGGCCGTCGCCGAGGCCGCCGTGGTCGCCGTCCCCGACCCCAAGTGGGACGAGCGCCCGCTGGTGGCCGTCGTCCTGCGCGAGGGCGCCACCGCCGACGCCGCCGAACTGCGCGCCTTCCTCGCCGACCGGGTCGCCCGCTGGCAGCTGCCCGAGCACTGGGCGTTCGTCGACGAGGTGCCCAAGACCAGCGTCGGCAAGTTCGACAAGAAGGCGCTGCGGGCCCGGCACGGCTCCGGCGCGCTCGCGGTCGTCGACGTCCGCGGCTGACCCGGGCCCGGCGGCCGCGCCCGGCGCGGCCGCCGCGGGGGTCAGGAGTGCACGTGCGTCAGCGCGCTGGGGTTCTTGCGCAGGAAGCCCTCGATGGACTGGGCGGGGTGCCCGGTGAGGTCCGGCACGGCGGGGGAGACCACGTTCATCTCGCCGGTGGCGATCGCCGCGTAGGAGCTGGCCCAGCCCTCGATCGCCCACTCCGGCGCGCCCGAGCCGCGCCGCGAGGCCAGCGCCTCCTCCCACGTCTCGGGCAGGTAGCGCACCGGCTTGCGGGTCAGCGCCGACAGGCGGTCCACCGTCTCCGAGAGGGTCACCGCCTCGGGGCCGGTGATGTCGTAGGTGCGGCCGTCGTGCGTCCCCGGGGCCGACGTGAGCACCGCCACGGCCGCGTCGGCGACGTCGTCGCGCGACACCCACGCCACCCGGCCCTGCCCCGCCGGCCCGCGGACGACGCCGTTCTCGTCGGCCCAGTACGGCAGCAGGTCCAGGTAGAGGCTCGGCCGCAGGAAGGTGAACGCCACCCCGGTCGAGCGGATGTGCGCCTCGGTGTAGAAGTGGTCGCGCGCGAACGTGAACGTCGCCGCCGGGGCCGCGGCCAGGAACGACAGGTAGACGATCCGGGACACCCCCGCCGCCACGGCGGCGTCCACGGCCCCGATGTGCTGGTCGACCCGGTCCGCCGCCTCGGTCGCCGAGACCAGCAGGAGCGTGTCGGTGCCCCGCACCGCCCGCCGGAACGCCGCGGTGTCCTCGTAGGCCGCCATCGCCGCGCTGGCCCCCTTCAGCTCGGGGGCGCGGTTGATGTCGCGGACGATGAGCCGCTGCGCCACGCCGCGGCGGGCCAGCCGGGCCGCCACCCGCCCGCCCACCGCCCCCGTGGCGCCGGTGATCCCGATGGTGTGCGTTATTACCTGATCGTCACCCATGGCGGCCATTTTCGGGCAACGCCCGGCCGCGCGCACTCACCGGCGCGCGGGGGGCGGCAAAGCCCCCCGCGCGGGCGGCGTGTCAGCGCGTCGCCTCCGGGGCGGGCACGGCCACCGGGGCGGCCGCCGCCCTGCGGTAGGTGAGCCGCCGGAGCAGCACCTCGGCCGGGCCGCGCCGCCCGGCGCGCCGCAGCGCGACCGCCAGGGCCACGGTCACCAGCCACACGCCCACGGCGAACGCCGCCATCGACGCGCTGCCCAGCACCCCGCCGAGCCCCAGGCCCCAGGCCGCGAGGACCGGCGCGCAGATCACCGACTGGGTGAGGTAGCAGGTCATCGACCGCTGGCCCACCGCCGTGACCGCGTAGGTGAGCGGCCCCGTCCGGGAGCGCCGGGACAGCAGGTGCCCGATCAGGCCGAACAGCGCGACGTAGCCCACGCCGCCGAACACGCCCGCGAGCTGCCGGGCCCCCTCCAGGGCGCCCAGCGGGCCCGCCGCGATGTCCACCGCGCCGATGTGGTCCAGGGCGCTCGGCACCGCCGTCCCCCAGCCGACGGCCACGCCGACCACAGCGGTCCAGGCGAGCAGCCGCACGTGGCCGCCCGGCCGCTCCAGCACGCGGCGCCGCGCGGCGGCCATGCCCAGCAGGATCGCGGCCGGCACGATCAGGGCCAGGCCCTGGCCGAACACGATGACCGGCCATACCGAGATCCGGTTCAGGGCGGCGCCGACCGGTGAGGGGTTCGCGAAGGACCCGCGGATGACGTCCGGGATGCCGGCGGCCGTCGCCGCCCCCGCGTCGGCCGGGGCCATGGCGGCCAGCGCGGCGCCCACCAGCGCGAGCGCCGACAGCAGGACCAGGACCCCGCCGAGCACACCGGCCCAGACGCGGATGGTCCGCTCGGTGCGGCGCAGGAACAGGCCGCCCAGGACCAGCCCGGCCACGCCGTAGGCGCCCAGGATGTCGCCCATGAACAGCAGGGCCGCGTGGACGAAACCGAACACGATCAGCCACAGGTGGCGGCGGCGCAGCAGCCGGGCGGCGGCGCGGGTGTCGGCGCCCGCCTCCACCTGCCGGTCGAAGGTGCGCATCATGCCGTAGCCGAACAGGAACGCGAACATCGGGTAGATGCGGCCGTCGACCGCCACCGTCAGGACGAACTGGACCACGCGGTCGAGTGCCGTCCCGTCGACCGGGTGGGCCCCGTACCCGCTCTTCTCCGCCGCCCAGAGGTACCAGGGGGTGTTGGCCAGGGCGATCAGCAGCAGCATGAACCCGCGGGCGAGGTCGGGGGCGAGTGCGCGCTCATCGGCCCGCACGGGGCCGCGGTACGCCGCGGCGGTGGTGCTCATGGGGACTCCTCGTAAGGGGGGACCGGACGGTCCGGACGTGTCCCCCCACCCTGGCGGAGCCCCGTACCGCGGGCATCGGTAGATCGGAGGAACCGGGCTCCTGCCCGAGGCGCACCCCCGGCACCCCCTGGGGCGGACGGCGGTTCCGCCGCCCGGGCGGCGGGACTAGTGCCGGCGGGCGGTCGCGGCGACGACCAGGTCGGCCAGCGCCGGCCGCGCGGCGTCGTCGATCAGCGCGCTCTCCAGCGCCGCCGCGGCCTGGCCGACGTAGGCGTCGATCCGCCGCTCGCAGGCGTCCAGCGCGCCGCTGTCGGCCACGACCCCGCGCATCCACGCGACCGCCTCCGCCGACAGGTCCGGGTCGCCCAGGTGGCGGCGGAACTCGGCGGCGTCGGCGGCGGACGCGCGCTCCAGGGTCTCGGCCACGATCAGGGTGCGCTTGCCCTCGCGCAGGTCGTCGCCCGCGGGCTTGCCGGTCTCGCCGGGGTCGCCGAACACGCCGAGCACGTCGTCGCGCAGCTGGAAGGCGATGCCCAGCGGCAGGCCGTAGGCGGTGTAGACCGGCGCCAGCTCCTCGTAGCGCCCGGCCAGCGCCGCCCCCAGGTGCAGCGGCCGCTCCACCGTGTACTTGGCGGACTTGTACCGCATCACCCGCAGCGACGCCTCGACGCTCTCGGCGTCGCGGACCTGCTCCAGCATGTCGAGGTACTGCCCGGCCATCACCTCGGTGCGCATCTGGTCGAACGGGCGGCGCCCGGCGCGCAGCGCCTCGGCGGGCAGCCCGCTGCCCTGGTACAGGTCCTCGCACCACGCCAGGCAGAGGTCGCCGATGAGGATGGCGGCGCCCTGCCCGAAGCCCGCGGCCGACCCGCTCCAGCCCGACGCCGCGTGCAGCGCCTCCAGGCGCTTGTGCGCCGCGGGCAGGCCGCGCCGGGTGTCGCTGTTGTCGATGACGTCGTCGTGCACCAGCGCGCACGCCTGCAGCAGCTCCAGCGACGCCGCCGCGGCGTGGATGCCGGGATCGTCGCCGCCGCCCGCGCCCCGCCACCCCCAGTAGCAGAACGCCGGCCGCAGCCGCTTGCCGCCCGTCAGCATGGCCTCCAGGGCCGCGAGCACCGGTTCCAGCTCCGGGCCGATCTCCAGCAGCTGGGCGCGGCGGCGGCCGGTGAACGCGGCCAGCTCGGCGTCGACGGCCGCGCGCACGGACGTGACCGGTGAGGCGGGAGTGGAGGTCATGGAGTGCAGGTTAGCGGCTCCCCGGAACGCCGCCGGACCGGTGCCCGCCCTGGACACCGGCGCGGCGTCGCCTAAGGTGGTGCCCATGCTCGGAACACCGTCCCGCCTCGACGCCGCCCGCACCGCCGACGCGCGGCCGCGCCGCATCCGCGACCTCCTCGTCGCGGGCGAGCCCACGTTCTCCTTCGAGTTCTTCCCGCCCAAGACCCCCGAGGGCCAGCGGAAGCTGTGGCGGGTCATCCGCGAGATCGAGGCGCTCCAGCCGTCCTTCGTGTCGGTCACCTACGGCGCGGGCGGGGGCACCCGCGACCGCACCGTCGAGATCACCGAGCGCATGGCCACCGACACCACGCTGCTGCCGGTGGCGCACATGACCGCGGTCGACCACTCGGTGCGCGAGCTGCGCCACCTCATCGGCCGGTTCGCCGCCGCCGGGGTGTCGAACATGCTGGCGCTGCGCGGCGACCCGCCCGGCGACCCGCTGGGCACCTGGGTGCGCCACCCCGAGGGGCTGGAGTACGCCGACGAGCTGGTCCGGCTGATCAAGGAGTCCGGCGACTTCTGCGTGGGGGTCGCCGCGTTCCCCTACAAGCACCCGCGGTCGGCCGACGTCGACACCGACGCCGACCACTTCGTGCGCAAGTGCCGGGCCGGCGCCGACTACGCCATCACCCAGATGTTCTTCGACCCCGAGGACTACCTGCGGCTGCGCGACCGGGTGGCGGCCCGGGGCTGCGACGTGCCGATCATCCCCGAGATCATGCCGGTGGTGAAGCTGGCCACCATCGAGCGCTCCGAGCAGCTGTCGGGCGCGCCGTTCCCGCGCCACCTGGCCGAGGAGTTCGCCAAGGTGGGCGACGACCCCGAGGCCGTGCGCCGGCTGGGCATCGAGCAGGCCCGGCGCATGTGCGAGCGGCTGCTCGACGAGGGCGCCCCGGGCATCCACTTCATCACGTTCAACCAGTCCACAGCCACGCGCGAGATCTACCGGCAGATCGCCGCCGACCGGGCCCCCGCAGCGGCAGCGGCGCGGCCATGATGGCGAACGGGCGGTCGGGGCTGCCCGGGAACCGGAACTCCGCCAGCACGTCGGTGAACCCGTACGACGCGTAGAGGCGGCGGGCCACGGTCGGCCCCGTGTGGGTCGACAGCACGGCGGTGCGCTCGGGCCGGTGCGCGGTGACCCCCCGCAGCAGCCGGCGGCCGATGCCGCGCCCCTGGTGCTCGGGGCGCACGTGCACCTCGGCCACCTCGAAGGAGTCGGCGAACCAGCGGTCGGCGGCCTCGGGGTCGCGGGAGCGCAGCTCGGTGGTGACGACGTCGTGCCACCACTGCCCGCCGCCGCCGTGGAAGCCGTAGGCGAACCCCAGGGCGGTGCGGCCGTCCGACGACAGCGCCACGACCGCGCGGAAACCGGGGTTGCGGGCGTGGTGCTCCATGATCGTGCGGCGGCCGGCGAGCTGGTCGGGGGGCGGGGACATGGCCGCGGTGTAGATGTCCAGGAGCGCGGGCAGCGCGTGGACGAAGGCGGGGGCGGCGGGCTCCCACATGCGGGAAAAGGTGTCCACAGCGCCACCCTAGAGGACGCGCCGGGTCCGTCCGGTCCTCCTTGACGAAAGCCGTCGGGTGAGGTTAACTGAGACTGTTCGAACTGATGTTCGAGCATCGCGGTCCTTCCGGACTCGCGTCCGGCCGTCGCCCCCCGCGGCGCCTGGGCGCGGGGAGCGGCCGGGCGGGGGGAGGGGAAGCCCCTCGCCCGGTCCGCTTCAGACCAGGGGCCCGCAGGCGCCCGCCCGCGCACGCCCCCCGTGCGACGCGGCCGCGCCGCGGGCCCCGTTCCACGCCGACGGCCCCGCACCCGGATCGGGTGCGGGGCCGTCGGCGGTTCTGCGATGCGAGCCCCTGGGGCAGGGGGGCGCGGACGAAGAGAGCGGTGCCGGGTCCTAGAAGGCGTCCACCGCGCGGCGGGCCTCGGGGTCGAGGACGCCCCAGTTGATCAGCTCCTCGGTGAGGTCGCCGGGCGAGCGGTCGTAGATGACCGCGAGCGAGCGCAGGTCCTCCTGGCGGATGGACAGCACCCGGCCGTTGTAGTCGCCGCGCTGGCTCTGGATGGTCGCGACGTAGCGCGCCAGCGGGCCGGCCTTCTCCTGCGGGAGCTGCTGCATGCGCTCCAGGTCGATGACCAGCTTCGGCGTGGGGCCGAGCGGGGTCGGGGCGGCGCCGCCGGGCAGCAGCTCCGACATGGGCACCCCGTAGAAGTCGGCCAGCTCGGCCAGCTTCTGCACGGTGACGGCGCGGTCGCCGCGCTCGTAGGAGCCCACCACGACGGCCTTCCAGCGACCGTGGGACTTCTCCTCCACCCCATGCAGGGAGAGCCCCTGCTGGGTGCGGATGGCGCGCAGTCGCGCGCCAAGGGACTTCGCGTATTCCGATGGCATCTTCTTCGTCGCTCCCCGGCCGTGATGGTGGCTGGTGTGGGCGGAGTGCCCCGAGATCCGCTCTGCGGTGCCCGTCGGTCGCGGTAGGGCGCCGCGCGCCCTCCCGCGGGACGGCCACGGAGCGGCCCCACCCAGATTGGTTACGGACAGTGACGGTACGGCGGTTCGGGTTGCCAGGTCAAGCCGTTAGGCGGAAACGCGACGAATCAGTGGCCAAACCGTGTGTAAGTGAGGGGTCTCTCATTTCGGGAGCGATGGGGACGGATTGCCATCGGCCGATTTCCGGGAAGCCCGATGGTGCAAGCGTTTCCGCCGTCCACGGGGGTGCGGCCGACGGAACGGGAGGCCGTCCGAGGGGCGATTTAGGCCCGCCGTCAAGGGCGCTTCCTGTGACCAGTGTCATAGTTACCCCGGGTTTCACCGGGAGGCCCGGCGGCCACGGCGGGTGCGCGCTGGTAGCGTGAAGGCCGTTCGGCAACCTTTAACGACCTGTTCCGTGAGGCAGGGAAGGGGGTCATCACTGTGTGTGCGCGAAAACGCGCGGAAGGTGAGACCGCGGACGGCGCTCCGCAGCGCGCGGAGACCGCCCCGAGGGCCGTGCTCGACGGCCCTGAGATCAACCGGGCGCTGACCCGGATCGCCCACGAGGTGCTGGAGCGCACCAAGGGCGGCCACGACGTCACCCTCCTGGGCATCCCCACCCGCGGCGTCCCGCTCGCCCGGCGGCTCGCCGACCGCATCGAGCGCGTCGAGGACCGCTCCGTCCCGTGGGGCTCCCTCGACATCACCATGTACCGCGACGACCTGCGCCTGGCGCCGGCCCGCGCCCTCGGCCGCACCGACATCCCGCCCGAGGGCATCGACGGCCGCACCGTCGTCCTCGTCGACGACGTCCTCTACTCCGGCCGCAGCGTCCGCGCCGCCCTCGACGCCCTCAACGACCTGGGCCGCCCCCGCGCCGTGCAGCTCGCCGTCCTGGTCGACCGCGGCCACCGCCGGCTGCCCATCCGCGCCGACTACGTCGGCAAGAACCTGCCCACCTCGCTGCGGGAGAACGTCGCCGTGCTGCTGGACGAGCTCGACGGCCGCGACGCCGTGCTCATCGGCCCGGCCAAGCCCCGCCCCGGCCAGGAGGACGACGCCTGATGCGCCACCTGCTCTCCGCCGGCGACCTCGACCGCGACGAGGCCACCCTGGTCCTCGACACCGCCGCCGAACTCGCCCGCGTCGGCGACCGCTCGGTCAAGAAGCTGCCCACCCTGCGCGGCCGCACCGTGGTCAACCTCTTCTACGAGGACTCCACGCGCACCCGCACCTCCTTCGAGGTCGCCGCCAAGCGGCTGTCGGCCGACGTCGTCAACTTCTCCGCCAAGGGGTCCAGCGTCTCCAAGGGCGAGAGCCTCAAGGACACCGCCCTCACCCTGCAGGCCATGGGCGCCGACGGCGTCGTCATCCGGCACGGCGCCTCCGGCGCCCCCCACCGGCTCGCCGAGTGGGTCGACGGCGCCGTCCTCAACGCGGGCGACGGCACCCACGAGCACCCCACCCAGGCGCTCCTGGACGCCTACACCATGCGCGAGCGCCGCGGCCGCGTCGAGGGCCTGCGCGTGGCCGTGGTCGGCGACGTCCTGCACAGCCGGGTCGCCCGCTCCAACGTGCTGCTCCTGCACACCCTCGGCGCCGAGACCACGCTGGTCGCCCCGCCCACGCTCATGCCGCAGTCGGTGCACACCTGGCCGTGCGCCGTCTCCTACGACCTCGACGAGGTCCTGCCCAAGACCGACGTGGTGATGATGCTGCGCGTGCAGGCCGAGCGCATGCACGCCGCCTTCTTCCCGACCGCGCGCGAGTACAGCCGCCGCTACGGCCTCGACCGCGAGCGCCTGGCCCGGCTGCCCGACGACGCGATCGTCATGCACCCCGGCCCCATGGTCCGGGGCATGGAGATCTCCGCCGACGTCGCCGACTCGCCGCGCTCCACCATCACCGAGCAGGTCACCAACGGCGTCAGCGTCCGCATGGCCGTGCTCTACCTGCTGCTGGGCGGCTCCGCGCCCGCGATCGGCTCATGAGCGACGCAGAACCCAGGGGGAAGCAACAGATGACCGACACCGCCCGCCTCATCCGCGGCGCGCGCATCAACGGGGGCGAACCCGCCGACATCCTCATCCGCGGCGGCGTGGTCGCCGCGGTCGGCACCGGCCTCGACCCGGGTGGCGCCGAGGTGCACGACGCCGCCGGGCTCATCGCCCTGCCCGGCCTGGTCGACCTGCACACCCACCTGCGCGAGCCCGGCCGCGAGGACGCCGAGACCGTCGCCAGCGGGTCCCGCGCCGCGGCGGCGGGCGGCTACACCGCCGTGCACGCCATGGCCAACACCGACCCCGTCGCCGACACCGCCGGCGTGGTCGAGCAGGTGTGGCGGCTGGGCCGCGAGGCCGGCCACTGCGACGTGCAGCCCGTCGGCGCCGTCACCCGCGGCCTCGCCGGCGTCCAGCTCGCCGAACTCGGCGCCATGGCCGACTCCGCGGCCCGGGTGCGCGTGTTCTCCGACGACGGCATGTGCGTCTCCGACCCGCTGCTGATGCGCCGCGCCCTGGAGTACGTCAAGGCGTTCGGCGGCGTCGTCGCCCAGCACGCCCAGGACCCCCGGCTCACCGAGGGCGCCCAGCTCAACGAGGGCGCCGTCTCCGACCGCCTCGGCCTGGCCGGCTGGCCGGCCGTCGCCGAGGAGGCCGTCATCGCCCGCGACTGCCTGCTCACCGAGCACGTCGGCTCGCGCCTGCACGTCTGCCACGTCTCCACCAAGGGCTCGGTGCAGATCCTGCGCTGGGCCAAGAGCCGCGGCTGCGACGTCACCGCCGAGGTCACCCCGCACCACCTGCTGCTCACCGACGACCTCGCCGAGGGCTACGACCCCATCTACAAGGTCAACCCGCCGCTGCGCACCGCCGAGGACGTCCGCGCGCTGCGCGAAGGCCTCGCGGACGGCACGATCGACTGCGTGGCCACCGACCACGCCCCGCACCCGATCGAGGCCAAGGAGACCGAGTGGGCCACCGCCGCCATGGGCATGACCGGGCTGGAGACCGCCCTGTCGGTCGTGCAGCACACCATGGTCGACACCGGGCTGCTCGACTGGGCCCAGGTGGCCGACCGCATGTCCGCGGCGCCCGCCCGCATCGGCCGCCTCGCCGGCCACGGCAGGCCGATCGCCCCAGGTGAGCCCGCCAACGTTACGCTGTACGACGCGGACACCGCACGCGACGTCGACCCCGCGGCGATGGTCTCCAAGAGCACCAACACCCCCTACCGGGGCATGCGCCTGCCCGGACGCGTGGTCGCCACCTTCCTGCGCGGCGCCCCGACGGTCCTCGAAGGAAAGATCCAGTGACTCCACCTGCAGCAACCGACTCCGCCACCGCGCCCGCCGCTCCGATCCCGGCGATCCTTGTTCTCGAGGACGG
>NZ_BCRK01000080.1 GCF_001552555.1 Nocardiopsis trehalosi NBRC 14201
AGCGGCCGCTGCGGGCCGCTGCCACCCGCCGAGCAGTTCCCACACCCACCGGTCGATGCTGTTGTAATCCTCAGCGGCCGCTGCGGGCCGCTGCCACGGCCCAGTCCTGGGCGGTGGTGCCGCCGTATTCGAGGTTGCGATCCTCAGCGGCCGCTGCGGGCCGCTGCCACCCGAGGTGCTCGACGTGGTTCACGAGGATCTCCATGTTGCGATCCTCAGCGGCCGCTGCGGGCCGCTGCCACGGGAGGGGAGGACGGTGCCTGGGGATGGTTAATAAGGTTGCGATCCTCAGCGGCCGCTGCGGGCCGCTGCCACGTTCGAGGGGGCGAGCGACATTCAGCGGTACTTGAAGTTGCGATCCTCAGCGGCCGCTGCGGGCCGCTGCCACCCCCGCCCGGGGGTACCACCGCTGACCAGCACACAGGTTGCGATCCTCAGCGGCCGCTGCGGGCCACTGCCACTTCTTCGGGCCGCCCGACGACGACCCCGAGCACGAGTTGCGATCCTCAGCGGCCGCTGCGGGCCGCTGCCACGCGTACCGCGCATTCCGCCCGAACCGCCACTGCCGAAGTTGCGATCCTCAGCGGCCGCTGCGGGCCGCTGCCACTTGTGCGACCGACCGGCCGACCGACCGACCGACGGTTGCGATCCTCAGCGGCCGCTGCGGGCCGCTGCCACTGGTGGAGGCCACCGGCTACTCCCTCAGCGGGGTGAAGTTGCGATCCTCAGCGGCCGCTGCGGGCCGCTGCCACCCCGGCCCGCCCGCGCGGCCCCCGCACCCGTCCCCGCAGTTGCGATCCTCAGCGGCCGCTGCGGGCCGCTGCCACTCCGACATGTCCTTCATGCCGTCCGCCAGGTGCTCGTTGCGATCCTCAGCGGCCGCTGCGGGCCGCTGCCACTGCGGGACCGGAGCTGCGGGCGGCCCCCGCCCCCGCCGTTGCGATCCTCAGCGGCCGCTGCGGGCCGCTGCCACAACCAGTTGATCGACGTCCGCGACTCGGCGTGCGCGTTGCGATCCTCAGCGGCCGCTGCGGGCCGCTGCCACGGCACCCTAGCCGCCGAAGCCCCTGAATACCGGGGGTTGCGATCCGCAGCGGCCGCTGCGGGCCGCTGCCACGGGGTGACCGCGCCGGAGCGGATGCGCCAGTGGATGTTGCGATCCTCAGCGGCCGCTGCGGGCCGCTGCCACGGTCTCTGAACAGCAAGAACATGCTTCCGCATTCGCATATACGTGAAGGAAAAACCCGACACTCAGGCAGCAACCCAGCCAAAGTCGCTTGGGAACCCGCCTGCTCTTTCGTGTGCACTACAGGTTCCTAAGCGTTCGAAAGACAGGGCGGCCTCCAGTATTGCACCATGCGGACTTGAGTTCCGTTGAGCGATTTACCAACGCAGCCGGGCGAAGGTAGGGCTGGCCGCCGGCTCCGCGTCCCCTTGTCTACAGCTTGGCGCTCCGCTCCGGAAGGAACCGGCGCCGAAGCATCGACCACCCAACGTCTCAATGCCCTGGCGCATGCGGTTTCGCCGCGTGGGAGACCTTCTACCTCGGCTCCAAAGGTCAGGAGCCAGGCTGGCATCGCGCAGTGTCTTGCGGTGTCTCCGGCTTCTCGGTGGCGGCCTTCGCGATGACACTCCGCGCCCAGCGGCGGGAGCGGCCGAAACGTTCGGCGAGTTTCCGCTCGGATAGGCGCCGCCCTTCCGCAATGCTCTTCCGGTAGGCGCGGACGGCCTGCTGGAACAGGTCCTCAGCCTCCGCACCGGAAGATGCGGGACGCGCTCCCGGGCCCGTGCGGATGAGCCACATCAGCATTTCGTAGCAGCCGACCAGGGCGACCGCCGGCCACGCCGCGACCACGGCGCCGACAGGGCCGAACTCCCAGCCGTGGGCGATGTTCGCCGCCAGGGTCGCGGTGATGCCCAGCCACAGCAGCACCCAGGCGAGCAGGGGCGGCGGCAGCCGGTTGCGCGCGGCGTCGAGGATGACCATTGATGAGGCGTAGACGAGGCCGTCGAGCGTCACGGGGATCATGTACGCGGCGAGTCCGTTCTCGCCGAAGGCCGTGACCACGGCGTAGGCGTGCCGGTAGGACACCACCGCCGCCACCCCGGCGACGACGAACACCACCGCCTTCGTCGTCTCCCGAATGATCCGGTCCGTCCTCGCCTGTCCCGGTCCCTCGACCACCCGGCCTCCGATCCACGGGGTCCCCGGCGCTGTGCGCCCTGCGCTTGGGGAAGCCCGGGGGCGCGGGAGCCGTGACAGGGGTCGACCGCGCCGGACGTCCGCGCGCCTTTGGTGGTCGTAGGCGCGTGGTGCGGGGTCAGTCGTCCAGTTCCCGGGCGGCCCACTGCTCGACGTCGTAGGCGTGGGCGGCTTGGACGTCTTCGGGGGTGGCGCCGAAGACGCCGGCCAGGGCGGTGGCGTCGCTGTGGCGGAGGCGGCGAACGCGGCCACACTCGATGGACTGATAGGTCGTGAGCTTGAGGTCGTCGGTGGGCAGCTTGGCGATGACGTCGCGCTGGGACAGGCCTGCCCGCGCCCGCAGCACGGCCATGCCCTGGGCCTTGGGGTCGATGAAGTCGGCCGGGGAACGTCCCAGGGCGGCGGCGAGAATGCCCAGCCGCTCGGCCGAGGGGGAGGCACCGCCGGGCATCTCGTAGCTGGTGAGCATCTGGCGCTTGAGCCCGGCGCGCCGGGCCAGGTCGGCCTTGGTCCACCCCTTCTTCTCGCGAGCCGCCTGCAGCGCCTGGGGAACGTATCCGACCGCGCCGACCTTGGCCATCGCGCTCCTGCCTTTCCTGTTGACCGCTCCCAGCCTGCCGCAACTCAAAGCCCGGCGCACTTGGGTCGGGCGTATGCGGGTGGCTCGGTCCCTCCCGCGTACGCAGGGCTCTCCCATGCCGCTGCCCCGTTCGGCGGGCACGGCCGTCCGCTCGATTCCCGCGTGAAGCGTTCGGAACGGGCCGGTGGTTCTACCCCCGACAGGCGCGGGCCGCGTCGCTTTCCGTAGCCGGTTCTCACCGGTTTCAGTTTGACCGGAGGTGAGCCCTCCGGAACCGCGCGTGCTCGGACGACTGTGCAGGCGGTCCACCCCCGCGTGCGCGGGGCTCTCCCGCTGTCGCCGGAGACTTCACCGCGCAGTTGCTTGAGCCGCTGCCGCCGGGGGTGCGCCAGGACCTGCGGCCCCATCAGCGGGCGGAGGCGCGTGCCGCCTTGGAGTGACTGCGCGTGCGCCGTCCGGAGCTGTAAGTCGACGCCGACGGCCCGGCTGCGCGCGGCCTGCTGGGCCCGTTCGGCACCGTTGAGGCGCGCCGCACGCCGATCTCGCCGTGGCGCTGGTTCGATGGGTGGCGACCCCGTGGTGTGCGGAGCGGGGCCCGCCCGCTCGGGGGCTGCCGCGCCTCCACGAGCCCGCAGCCTAAGACGGGCTCGGAACCGGCTTGCCCAGTGCCCGGTTGACCGCGGGGTCCCGGCCAGGGACGTAGGAAGGCATGGCACGGTAGCCGCGAGCGCGGTACAGGGCCAGGGCGGAATAGTTGGCAGAACCGGTCTCCAGGACCAGGCACCGTGCCCCCCGAGCGGCTGCGTCGGCTTCGAGGTGGTCGAGAATCCGAGCGCCCAGGGACATCCCGCGGGCCTCTGCATGGACGTACATGCGCTTGATCTCGGCGGTGTGAGGGCCGAGCCGGCGCCATCCGCCGCAGCCCACGGCGCGGCCGTGCACGAGGGCGAGGATGAAGAGCCCGTCCGGGGGGTCGAAGTAGTCGTCGGGGGTGGTGCGGGGGTCGTCGGCGAATCCGTAGGTTGCGAGCTGCTCGGTGTGGAGAGCGCTCGTGAGGCGGCGCGCATCGGGATGGCCGTAGGACACGGCGCTCAGCGCTACTGCGGTGGCCGGAAGCGGGCCGATGCGGAGGTGGGTCATGGTGCCGATAGTGCCTGGTCGAGCTGGCGCAGCGCATCCGCGCCCCCCGATGTGCGCAGGCGGGGGCCCGCATGGCGCCGGAGCTGGGCCAACAGGCCGCGGCATCGGATGGACTGCACGTCGCCGACGTGGTCGGCGAGGCGGAGCAGGGTGTGCACGGCGGCCTCGCCATCCCGGGAGTGCAGGTGGGCGCGGGCGAGGTGGATGCCGTGCAGCAGGGCCGAGCGCTGGTAGCCGGTGGCGGGGCCGTGGCTGGCGAGGGGGGCGAGCAGGTGCACCGCCTCGGCGAGCAGGCGCCGCGGCGAAGCGCTGTTGGCGGCGGCGAGGTCGACCAGCGCCTGGCCGGCCTCAGCGGCGACCTGCTCGGCCGTGAAGTAGTAGAGGTAGGGCGGGCCGTCGCCCTCGCGGCGCTGCTGGAGCAGGGCGCGGCACTGCTCGGAGGCGGCGCGGAAGGCGTCGATTTGGCCGGCGGCGGCGTGGGCGGTGGCCAGGCGGCCCAGGGCGCGTGCGCGCACCACCGGCAGGCTCCGGTGGGCGTGGTCGAGGGCGGCTTCTGCGAAGCGCAGCGCGGCAGCGGGGTTGCGGGTCGCGGCGTGCTGGTAGGCGAGCATGCCGAGGACGTTGGCGACGGCGTCGCGGTCCTCGGCGGCGCGGGCCAGGCGGATGGCGAGGAGCTGGTAGCGCTGGGCCGCTGCGGGCAGGCTGGCGTCGAAGGCCATCCAGCCGGCGAGTTGGGCGAGGCCGGCGGCGTTGCGCAGGAGCCGGGTGCCGATGGCGGGTGAGTAGCGGCTGTGGCGCAGCAGGTCCAGGACGCTGGCCAGAGCGGTGCGGACGTAGCGCTGGGACAGGGCGCCGCCGCCGGCGGTGTCGTCCAGGCGGCGCAGTTCTGCGAGGTGGTGCTCCAGCAAATCCATGAGCGGCGGGTGGACGTGGTCGCCCCTCGGGCCGGGCACCGGCGGATGGGGGGCCTGGCGGGTGGCGTCCCAGACGGCGGCGAACTCCAGATCAACGCGGAGTTCCCCGACCGCGCCGCATCAGAACACACCGGCATCGGCCATCTGGCTCCCGCCCTGGCGGGAAACCCGTGGTTCCTCATGCGCAAGGCCGGAGCGTGGCGGTGCCGCATCCGCCTGCCCGCCGGCCCCGGACAGCGGGCCACGACCCGCGCCGGGGTGGCCGCGCACCTGGACGAGCTCACCGCCGCCGGCCGCATCAGCAGGTGGACCCGCACCGTGTACGAACCCGAGACCCGCGCCTTCGGCGGCACGGCCGCCATGGAGGCCGCCCACACCCTCTTCTGCGCCGACACCCGCCACGCGCTGGCGTTCCTGTCCACCGACCGTGGAGCGGGCCGGCGGCGGGAAGTGTCGCTGCTGCTGTGCCACACCCTCATGCGCGCCGCCGGCCTGGACCACTACGAACAGGGCGACGTCTGGGACCGCGTGGCCGCCACCCGCCCCCGGCCCGCGGACGCACCGCAGCGGGAAAGGCTCCACCGCCAGATGCACCACCTGCTGAGCGTGGCCCCCGGCCCCGACGCCCCGCACTTCACCACCGGGGCCTTCGCCGGATTCGCCCCCTGGGCGCAGGCCTTCCACACCTGCGGGCGGGGCTTGGCCGACCTGCACGCCCGAGGACGCCTTGAGCGCGGGCTACGCGCCGTCCTGGCCCACCACGTCATGTTCCACTGGAACCGGCTCGGCCTTCCCACCTCCGACCAGGCCGTCCTCGCCCACACCGCCGCCCGCGCGATCTTCGACCCCCGAAACGGTGGAGCCGTGACCGAGGCATCCGCGCTTCCGCCCGCCCTCGGCTACATCCCCCTGGTGCCGCGCGCCCGCCCCCCGGCCCTACCGCTGGGGCGCCGGCTGGAGGAACTCCACCACCTCCTGCGCCTGGCCGAGACGGCCGACGACGACGAGGCTCTGCCCCGGCTCTGCGAGGTGATGAACAAGGCCGCCTTGATCGCCAGCGACACCGGGCACCCCGTCCTCGCCGAATCCCTGTGCTGGCGCCAGTACGACCTGTTCGCCGCGGCGGCCCCATTGACGGCTCGGGCCGCAACGTTCGCCGTGCAGCCCCTGGTGAACCTGGCGCGTCTGGACATCCGCGCCGGCCGCCCCAGCGAGGCCTACGCGATACTGAAGTCCCTGCTGGAGGCCGCCACCCACGGCTCTCTCGCACAGGTCAAGGGGCGCGCCTGTACGGTGGCAGGCCTGGTGGCCACCGCCGGCGAACGCGACGAGATCCGCCAGCACCTGTGGGCCATCCTGATCGCCGACGGCACCCGCGCCCTGCGCACAGCGGGGCGGTGGCACGACGTCGTGGACCACCTGCACCGCTACAAAGGCATCGGCCACCGCCTGCTCGACGGCCGCCAAGTCGCCATCCTCGCCGCCCTGCACCGCCACGACCCCGACACGGCGACAAACCTCCTGCAGACGACGGCGGTCTCCGAGGCGTGGGAGCACACCGTGGCCTCCTGCCTCGCCACCGCTGCCGCACACACGGCAGGACACGACCCGGCCCGCGCCATCACCGCCATGGCCGACGCCGTCCGACGGCTAGCCCCGACCCCGGGCGGAGCCTCCTTCACCGCCCGGGTCGGCACCGTGGCATGTGAGCTGGCACCGCACCACTGCGGCCTAGCCGAGCACGTGATCAATACCGCCATGGCCGGAGACGACGCCCACGGAGCCGTGCCGATCCTGGGTTCTGCGGTCGTCGGTCCGCTCCTGAGCCGTCGGCAGCACATCGCCCTGAGAGCGCGCGTGGAGCGCGCAGCCCTGACCGAAATCGACCCGCCCCCCACCCTGGCCGAAGACCTGGAGGCGGTGTGGACGTCGGCCAACGCACGCTGGAGGCCTCGCCTGGCCCGCCGCCGCGCCTGCGCCCGCCTCGATGACCCTGATGCGGCCATTGGTTAAGCGGTGACGGAGAGGCGGCACATCCGCGAAAACCGAGGCAGTCTCCATGACAGCGCGGCGGCGCACCGACGAGAATGGCACATGGCCTCCCCCTGGGCTCACCGCATCCGCAGCGCCCATCGCGCCCTCGGCGCCGACACCCCGCCCCCCGGGGAACGCGGACGCGAACCGGTGTCCTCCGACGTGCGCAGGACCACCGCCGACCTCATCCGCCTCGACGGGCTCTACGGCGGAGGAGCCGTCCTGCACCTGGCCGTCGGCGCCGCCAACCGTGCCGCGGAGACACCAGCACCCGACGGCGGGCCGCGCGAGCACATGTCCGCGGTCAGCGAGGCCGAGCAGGTCGCCGGGTGGGCGGCCTACGACGCCGACCGCCAGGACCTGTGCGCCCGCTTCACCGAGCGCGCCCTGCACACCGCCACCCTGGCCGGCGACCGCCCCGCCGAGCTGATGGCGCTGTCCCAGCTGGCCATGTGGGCAGTGCAGACCGAAGACGCGGCCTACGCGCGCCGAGTCAGCGACGACGCCCTCACCAACGCGCTGCCGCCCCGGGTGCGGGTGCTGTTCGAGGTGCGCCTGGCCCGCGCCCTGGCACTGCACGGCGAGCGCGCACGGGCGCTGACCGTGATGCGCCGGGCCCGCAGCCGCTTCGGGGAGGGCAGCTCCCACCGCGAACCCGCCTGGGCGTGGTGGGTCGACGACGCCGAACTCGGCTGGCACCACGGCATGATCCATGCCGGCCTGGGCGAGTGGGACCACGCCGCCGACCTGTTCGCCGCCTCGTGCGCACGGCGCCCCCCGGGGCGCGGCCGCTACAACGACGCCGCGCACCTGACGGCGGCTCTGGTGGTAACCCGGCGCTGGACGAAGGCCGAGCAGGTGGTGGCCGCCGAGGTCATCCCGGCCGCACCCGTCACCGCCTCACTGCGCACCCGCCACCTGCTGGACCGGATCACCGCCCGCGTCCCGGCGGCACCGCGCACCGACACCCTGCGCCAGATGCTGCAAGCCGCCGTGCGCGCGGCTCCGATCGGCCAGTGACGACGCCAGGTGTTCCGGCGCCTTCGGCGAGGACGGCGGAATGCGACGAATTTGTGGATTTAGGACGCCGCAGGGGGCGCGCGTCGCCAGAATGGGCGCATGTGGCGATGGAGCGGCGCGGCCGCCGCGGTGGTCCTGCTCTTCTGGACCGTGCTCTGGAGCGGCGAAGCACATCTTCTGCCCGCCTTCGCCTTGGTGGTGCTCGCCCTCGCCGCCCTGGGGTCGGTCCTCTTCCATGGGCGGCACCTGCCCCCTCCGGCATGCCGGCCTTCGGCCTCGGCGAGCAACATGCTGATCGGGGACAGCCACGGGACCACAGCCCAGATCGGTACGGTGCACGGCGACGTCACCGTGGGCACACTACCCGCAGCCGAGGTCCCGGTGTGGGTGCACCACGCCGTCGTCGCCGCTAAGGCCGATGCGCGGCGGTTGGGCGTGCACGCCGCGCGGCCAGCTCGCCACCACCACGGTCCAGGACTACGTCGCCGACCCCCTGGCGGACGGGCCGGCCACCGACCTGGTCACCGCCTCCTACGCCTACGACCCCGCCGGGCGCCTGGCCGGCGTGACCGACGCGATGGGGCGCACCGAGAGCTACACCTACTACGCCGACGGGCTCCTCGCCGAGGTGATCGCCGACGACGCCGTGCTCAACGGCGACTCCACCCCCCGCGACGTCGTCCTGGAGTCCCGCGCCTACGACGCCGCCGGCAACCTCACCCGCCTGGAGACCGGCGACCACACCCTGCGCACCGACTACACCTACGACCAGGCCGGGCGCCTGGTGTCGGAGACCGCCGACCCCGACGGCGAGGCGCGCACCACCCGCTACACCTACGACCGCGGCGACAACATCGTGGCCGAGGAGCACACACAGGCCGGTTCCGACCGGGTGGAGACCCTGACCTTCACCTACGACGACGCCGGCCACCTCACCTCCGAGAGCGTGGACAACGGCGGCGAGGCCCTCACCACGCGCTACCAGGTGGACGACCGCGGCCTGACCACCGCGGTCACCGACCCCCGCGGAACCTCCGACGGCGGCGACCCCGCCGCCTACACCACCACGCTGCGCTACGACGAACTCCGCCGCCTGGTCTCCGAACAGGGCCCACTGCTGTACAACGAGAGCCACGGCGCTCCCCTGGAGCAGAGCAGACCCACCACCCTCTACGGCTACGACGCCTTCGGCAACGCCACCCACGTGCGCGACCCTCAAGGCGAGGTGACCACCACCGAGTTCGACCGGTCCGGCCGCCCGGTCGCCGTGACCGCACCCGCCTACCGCAACCCCCTCACCGAGGACGAGATCCTGCCCCGGCAGGAGATGTCCTACGACGGCGCCGGGCGCCTGGCCGAGTCGACCGATACGCGCGGCGGCACCACCAGCTACACCTACGACGCCCTCGGCAACCTCGTCCAGCAGGTCCAGCCCCGGCTGAGCGGCGACTTCTTCGGCGGCGCGTGGACCTCCACCTACACCCCCAACGGGGAACTCCTGTCCTCCACCGACCCCACCGGGGCCCGCGTGGAGTACACCTACGACGACCTCGGCCGCCGGATCACCGAGACCGCGGTGGAACGGCAGCCCGTGGCCGCCGCCTACACGGTCCGCACCGACTACACACCAACCGGGTTGCCCGCCACCGTCACCCAGCCCGACGGTGCGGCCTCCACCATCGAATACAACCCCCTGGGCGAACCGACCACCCTCACCGACGCCCTCGGCAACACCAACACCATCGCCTACGACCTCGCCGGTCGGATGGTCGAGGAGCGCTCCCTGTCCCCCGAGGGCGACCTGATCCGCGAGCGCGCCTACGGCTACGACGCCGCCGGCAACCAGACCACCGCCACCTCCGCCGAAGGCGACACCGTCCAGCGCGTCTACGACGGCGCCGACCGGCTGCGCGCGCTCATCGAACCGGTCACCGGCACCGAGACCATCACCACGTCGTTCGGCTACGACACCGCACACCGCCCGACCCGGATGACCGACGGCCGCGGCAACACCACCCACACCACCTACAACACGCTCGGACTGCCGGAAAGCGTCATCGAACCCGCGACCGACGCCCACCCCGACCCCGCCGACCGGACCTGGACCACCGGCTACGACGCCGCCGGCAACCCGGTCGAGGAA
This sequence comes from Nocardiopsis trehalosi NBRC 14201, assembly GCF_001552555.1. GTDB lineage: Bacteria > Actinomycetota > Actinomycetes > Streptosporangiales > Streptosporangiaceae > Nocardiopsis_B > Nocardiopsis_B trehalosi. Next base: position 10,035 of record NZ_BCRK01000080.1, read on the forward strand.
CTGCAACCCGGCGGGGTGCGCATCCAGCGGGCCTTCGACGCCCTCGGTCGGCTCACCGAGGAGGCGGGAACCGGGGCCGAGGCACCGACCGACGACCGCCGCTTCACCTACGACCTGATGGGCCGGCCGCTCACCGCCTCGGCCCCCGACGGCACGCACACCTACACCCACAACGACCGCGGCTCCCTGCTCACCTCCACCGACCCCAGCGGTTTCACCGCCACCTTCAGCTACGACGGCCGCGGACAGGTCACCGGGCGCAGCGACCTGACCGGGACCGTGGGATTCGACTACGACCCCACCGGGCAGCTTGCCGCCGCCACCGACCCCCTCACCGGCACCTCGCTGGCCTACGACTACGACCCCGCCGGGCGGCTGTCGGCCATCGACTACGCCGCCGACGGCACCCGAAGGACCTTCGACTACGACGGCCTCGGCCGCCTCACCGACGACCGGCTCCTCGCCCCCTCCGGCGAAGCCACCGCAACGACCGCCTACGCCTACGACCGGGAGGACCGGCTGGTCGAGGAGACCACCACCGGAGTCGTCGGCGCCGGAACCCACGCCTACACCTACGACGCCGCCGGACGCCTCACGAGCTGGACCGACCCCTCGGGCAGCAGCACCGGGTTCACCTACGACGCGGCGGGCAACCGCACCGGCGCCGGCGGCGACACCTTCACCTACGACGAACGCAACCGCCTGCTCAGCGGACCGGACGGAACCTCCACCTACACGCCACGCGGCACCCAGGCCACCCAGACCCGCGACGGCGCCACCACCCACCTCGCCTTCGACGCCTTCGACCAGCTCATCGACGACGGCACCGCCACCTACGCCTACGACGCGCTGGGCCGCCTGCGCAGCGACGACCGGCCCCAGCGCGGCACCCTCACCCACCACTACGCCGACACCACCAACAACCTCATCGCCACCTCCCGGGACGGCGCACCGGTCGGCACCTTCGGCCGCGACCCCTTCGGCAACGTCCTGTCCACCGACGACACCGCCGAGGACGCGACCGCGGCGGAGATGGCGCTCACCGACCAGCACACCGACGTCACCGCCGGATTCGACCCGCAGACCGGAGCCGTGACCCGGTCGGTCTCCTACGACCCGTTCGGCGACGTCATCGACGGCGAACCCACCGGGCTCGGCTACCAGAGCGCCTGGACCGACCCCGACAGCGGCCGGGTCAACATGCACGCCCGCTGGTACGACCCCGCTGCCGGGCGGTTCACCTCCCGCGACACCCTCACCCTCACCCCCGACCCCTCCGTCCAGGCCAACCGCTACGTCTACGGCAACGCCGACCCGCTCGGCTTCATCGACCCCGACGGGCACGCGGGATGCCGCATCGTCGACGACAGCGGACGCCGCAAGGGATGCGGCAGCAAGACCGCGAACCGGGGCGGCGGCAAGCGCCCCTCACCACCACCACGGACGTCGGGCGGAACGAGCTGGAACCCCGGCACGCCCAGCGGGTACGGCGGAGGCGGGTACTCCTACGGCGGCGGCAGCGGCAGGGGCAGCGGGGGGTACACCAGTCGGGGCCCCTCCGCCCCGCCCAAGCCGGCGCCGCCCAAGCCCGACCCGCGCAAGCAGGAGATCATCGACCAGGTCTTCCACCCCTCGCCGCGACCGCCGATGGCACCGGGCATCTCCGACACCGCCTTCCAGGACCACCGCGCCCAGGCGGAGTCCACGGCCCCCGTCACCGACCTCACCCCCGACCTCAGCGACATCGCGGAGCTGATGCAGGAGCTCCAGCTCGGCTTCGACCCCTCCGACGTCAAGCCCCCAGTGATCCGTGAACCCTTGATCGACCTGGACGACCTGGCGAACCTCGGCGCCGGCATCCTCGACGCGAGCATCGGGATGTGCCCGGTGTGCATGGGCACCGAGTGGGCCATCGAGCAGCTCACCGGCATCGGCCGCGACGAACGCAACGAGATCGCCGGAGTCGACGAAGGGTCCGGCTGGTACCAGGGCGGCTACTGGGGCGCCACCATCATCTCCTTCTTCGTCCCCGGCGGAGGCGCCGTCTCGGCCGGAGCACGCGCCGGCCAAGCCGGGCTGCGCGGCGCGGCGAACACCGGCCGAGGGCAGGGACTGCTGACCGGAGCCGCCACCCGGGGGTGCAACAGCTTCGTCCCCGGAACCGACGTGGTGATGGCCGACGGCACCACCGCCGACATCGAGGACATCGACCTGGGCGAGGAGGTCCTGGCCACCGACCCCGAAACCGGCGAGACGGGACCCCAACCCGTCCTCGCCACCATCACCGGCCACGGCACCAAGAACCTCGTCGAGATCACCCTTGACCCCGACGCCACCCGCGGCGACGACGGACGCGGCGACGACAGCGGAGCGCGCGACGCCGGCGGGACCGACACCGGGGGCGAGGACGGCGGCCCGCAGCACCAGGACACGATCACCGCAACCGACGAGCACCCCTTCTGGGTCCCCGACCGCCGCGAATGGGTCAACGCCGAAGACCTCCACCCCGGCACCTGGCTGCGCACCTCATCCGGCACCTGGATCCAAGTCGCATCCACCCAGACCCGCACCGCCGAGAACCAGCGAGTCCACAACCTCACCATCGCCGGCCCGCACACGTACTATGTGTCGGCAGGCGCCACGCCCCTACTAACGCATAACTGCGTTGAAGCGGGCGGTTTTCTCTATCGCGGAATCCCCATGGGGCACCCTGCGTATGATGACGCCCTTCAGGGGCGCGCAGTTCCTCGAGGAGGCCATTCCGACCCTGGTAGCCATGCGGGAGGTAATACCAGAAGCGTTTTCACCTCCTGGACTCACGACTATGAAGATGTAGCCCTTGATGCCGCCGAAGAACTCGGCCCGGGTGGCATCGTTCTGAGGCTCCCAAGGCCTAACATCCCAAGAGAAGTCGACATTCGGATCCATGGCACGGACTTCGAGGTCTACGAGGAAATGGAGCACTTGCTCCGAGGACCAATAGGAGGAGCCGAAATCAGCATCAACAGAGGACCATGGTCCTTTCCTTAAATTAAGGATTCCACACAGGACAGCCCGACGACATCCACACGAGAGGTTTTATTAGACCTGCCTAGGAGAATGATATTTTGGATCGCCTGGCACTCGCCGAGCTATTGAAATCCGATAGAAGGGCGTTTCTCTTATGTGGGACGGCGCTGTCCGGCGGCGCCGACTTCAAGATATGGAACGATCCGATACCGACGCGGGAGCTCGGATCGATATATTCCCGTCGCATGCGAATGATGCATCGAAAAGGCCAGATTACGATCGGCGCGACCGAGGCGATCGCCGATCTTGAGGCGTGCCCTGAAACGGAATTGATGATCGGGCGCGTCGACGACCGCCCCAACAGCGGATACATCTTCCAGATCTTCCTGACGCCGAGCTTGGACAAGGTGGTTTCATGCCTGGCAGTCCAGCCCCCACCGACAGATACGTTGGAACCCGCATAATCCAGAGCGGCCGGTCGAACGTCCGCAGCATCCCCAAGTGAAGGCGGTTCATCCTTATTCAGGCAAGCGAAGTGCAAACGCCGTGAGACCTCAGATCAAATAGAGGCGCGATCCGCGGCCACCGTTCTGCAGGTGATCGCCACTCAAATCAGGCATCGTTGCGCGAAGGCGGCTATTGCCGGATGCTAACCCGGTGCACCGCCGCGTGCGCGGGGCTCTCGAAGCCCTCGCCCCGCCGCACGCCAAGCTGGGCGGTCCACTCCCGCGTGCGCGGGGCTCTCTCCCGGCGAGACTCGATGTCGCGGCCGATCACCGGTCCACCCCCGCGTGCGCGGAGCTCTCGAGTGGGTCGACCCCGACTCCCAGAAGAGGACCGGTCCACCCCCGCGTGCGCGGGGCTCTCACCTCGTCCGGCGTCATCTCCGCGACGGGCTTCGGTCCACCCCCGCGTGCGCGGGGCTCTCCCGCCGTGGAGTGTGGTGGCGTGCAGCCCGCACGGTCCACCCCCGCGTGCGCGGGGCTCTCGTGGAGGGGTTCGACGCCGAGGTTTTCGACCCCGGTCCACCCCCGCGTGCGCGGGGCTCTCGTCGACGTCCTCCCCGATCTCGGAATCCGCCTCGGTCCACCCCCGCGTGCGCGGGGCTCTCCGGCCCGGGTCGGGGACGCTGCGCGAAGACGACGGTCCACCCCCGCGTGCGCGGGGCTCTCGAAGTGGTGGCCTGGCTCGGCCCCCAGGTCGGCGGTCCACCCCCGCGTGCGCGGGGCTCTCCACGCCATGTTGGCGATGCGGAAGTCCAAGGACGGTCCACCCCCGCGTGCGCGGGGCTCTCAGCGATTCACCTGCGGCGATGCGGGGCGTTACCAGTTCGCGACCTTCGGATAAGGCGTGTCACCATCCCTCCGGGATCGCCATTAGCGGCCCTGATCCGTCGAGGGGGTCGGTGAGTGGATTGAACTGCACCAGCCTCAGCCCCTCCCAGTCCACTACCTCCCGTCTCCGCTCTCCGGCCGTGCGCATTTCGAAGCCCTGCTCGTTGTCGGCCGGGTGCAGACACACCGCTGCTCCTTCACCCACCGAGGCGCTGACCGCGCTCCAGAGTTCGTCGCGGACTCGGGCGCTCATCGTTCCCACGTAGACCCCCGCCGCCGGCTCGACCATCCAGCGCGACAGCGCTCCCCGTACGTGGTCGGGCACCGCCGTCGTCGTGATGACGACCATGGACCCCATGGTCAGCCGCCTTCCTCGGGAGCTTCCGGCGCCGGCACGGCCGCGCCGCTGTCGCCACCGCTGCCACCGCTGCCACCGCCACCGTCGCCGTAGTTGACCCCGCCGCCGACGCTGCCCGTGCCGTCGGGGTCCCACAGTTCGACGACCCGCCACCGCGTGTCCGCCTCCTCCTGCTCCTCGGCCTCCTCCGGGGAGAGCAGGTACTGGATGTCGCGGACCATCCTGGGGATCATCCGGTACAGCCGGTACTGGCTGCGCAGCCGGTGGCGGGCGTCGCGCTCGGGGAAGTCCGAGGCGTGCAGGGAGAATGCGAGCGGCACGGTGGTCTCCGCCTTGTACAGGTCGGCCACGTCGTAGACGAACGAGTGCTGCTTGCCGTGGTGGACGAAGCCCAGCGCGGGCGAGCACCCCAGGTGCGCGATGACGCTGTGCACCACGCCGTACAGGGCGGCGTTCGCCGCCCCGTATGCCTTGTTGACCGGGTTCTGGCTGTCCCACTCCCCCGGGTCGTAGTTGCGCTTGAACGGCTTGAGCTTGTACGTGGCGCTGAGGTTCCGGTAGAGCCGCTGCATCCGGTTGCCCTCCAGGCGCCGGAGCTGGCCGACCGGCGCCCCGGGCGGGGGCGTCTCCTCGAATCGCATCTCGTACATCGCCCGCGCGACCTCGAGGCGGCGCCCCTCGTCGTGGTAGGCGGCGACCTGCCGCTCCAGCCAAAGCGTCGACTTCTCGCTCGGCTGCCAGGCCCCGTAGTGGAGGATGCCGCCGGAGCCTGATGTGGCGACGGTGGTGCCGTGGCGCAGCAGCGTCGCGAGGGCGGGCTGGGTGATGGAGGTCCCCGGCCCCAGGAGCAGGCAGCCCAGCGAGGCCGTGGGCAGGTAGACGCGCTGGACGCGGCCGGCGTCGGTCTCGGTCTCGGCGCACACCCCGGTGTCGGTCTGGACGATGCGGACGATGTCGGCGAAGAGGAAGGAGAGGTTGTCCGAGACGCGCGGCAGCATGGCCAGGGTGGGCCGGGCCAGGGCGGTGCGGGCGCTGTCGGTGCCCATCGGTGTCACTCCCCCGGTGCGAGGCTGAGCAGCCCCAGGCCGAACGCCTTGCCGCGGCCGATTCCCTGCGTCAGCGCCTCCCGTGCGGCGTCGGCGTCGGCGATCGTGATGAGGCCGTCGAAGCGCATCGCGGGCAGGCGGACGGAGCGGCGGGGGTCGGTGGCGTCGTCGGCGTCGCCGGCGTTGACGCTGTGCAGGGTCAGGCCGTGCTCGGCGGCCTTGCGGTGCCACCACTCTTCGGCGGCGGCTCCGCGCAGGGCGGTGGTGTGCGCCGTGGAGGAGAGCCGTTCGCCGCTGCGGGTGAGCAGGTCCCGGGGCTTGTCCGTCTTGCCGAGCCGTTTCACGGGTGCGGCGACGATGCGGTAGCGCAGGTGGCGCCCGTTGCGCAGGACGTCGAGGACGGCGGTGATGTCGCGGGTCGCCTCCAGGGTGTAGCCGGTGCCCAGTGCGGTGCCGTCGAGGGGGACCCTGCTTTGGACGATGAGGGTCCGTCCGGTGCGGGTGTGCTCGTCGCGGAAGAGCAGCCCGGCGGCCTGCCGCGGGCCTTCGTGGGCCTGGTGCGGGAGGGTGCCGACGGCCTTCATGAGCATGCGGTGGTGGTCGCCGGCGCTGGCGCGGGCGGCCCGTCTGTCGGTGGGGTCGATTCGGATGCGGTGCAGCAGCAGGGTCACCGGTGTCCCTCCTTGACGTACCGGATGAGTGCCCGGCGGTAGCGGGCGGCCGTCGTGTGGCGCAGGTCGCCGGGCAGGGGTTCGGGGCGGATGAGCACGTCGCGGGCGGTGAAGGACCGTTCGATTCCGGCGCCGGGTCCCGCGGGCATCGGCACGTCGTTGAGGGTGGCGCGGGTCTGGTCGGCGGAGCCGAGGGGTGCTCCGGGGTCCGCGGTCTCGTGGACGAAGTCCACGCGGGGGTACGGCCGGTCCGTCGGCGGCAGGGGGACGTGCGTGCGCAGTTCGGCGAGCGGGTCGTCCACGTCGCGGCGCAGCAGCAGCGGCTGGTCGGGGACGAAGGCCCGGCGCCCGAGGTAGGGCTGCCAGTGGGGCGCCTCTAAGGCGTGGGCGGTGGCGGTGAGGACCTCCTCCGGTCCGCGGACGGCGACGGTGAACACGGCGCCGGCGAGGTAGGAGCGCCACGTCTGCACGGTGGCCGTCATGCGGGGCCGGCGCTTGCCCTCGGCGGTGGGGACCGTGCGTTTGGCGGGCAGGCCGCCGCCGACCGTCTGGTAGTCGACCTCGCGGGCGCCGGGGCGGTCGATGCGGACGGTGAACACCACGTCCTGGTAGTCGCTGAGGTCGCCGCCCCGGGGGATGCCGCGTGCCGCCGCGATGAGGCCGATGAGCCCGGAGCGGGTCGGATGGCGCAGGGTGTCGCGGTGGCCGAAGGCGCTGTGCTCGCCCCAGCTCTGCATGGGGCCGGCGAGGCGCAGCAGCAGTGCGCTCACTGGGCGGACTCGCCGGGGCCGACCGGGACGGCCCGCTGCAGGGCCTCCTCGATGAGGGCGGCGTAGGAGCCGGTGTCGGGTCCGAGGGCGGGCAGTTCCTTGTCCAGGCGCAGTCCGGCGTGGCCCTGGTAGGCGACGGCGTCGGGCCACCAGACCGCGGCGAGGTCGCGGGCGTAGTCGTCGAGGCGCTGCCGGGCGGCGGCGAGGTGGCCGAGCGTTCCGGCGACGGGCTCCTCGAACGCGGTGGCGTAGGAGACGGGGCGGTCGCGGCGCACCGCGATGTGGACGAGGTCGGGGACGGTCACCGCCGCGGTCGCGGTCTGCTTGCCGGAGGGGACGGTGTCGAGGAAGGCGCGCAGGAAGTGGGCGGCGAGGTCGGCGGCCTGGGCGGTGTCGTCCCCGGAGTTGGCCACGAGCTGGGCGAGGTTGAGGTTGGCGTAGCGGTAGAACGTGCCGGCGGAGAACATGCCCTCGTTCATGTGGCCGCTGCCGCGGTCGCCTTTGCCGAGGAGGTCGTCGACGGCGGTGAAGAAGTCGATGTCGACGTTGGTGGGGTGGACGGTGAAGGCGTGGGCGAACTGGACGGCGCCGTCGACCTCGGTCTCGGGCAGTTCGGCGAGCATCCGGCCGAAGAGGCGGACCGAGGCGTTGCGGGAGTTGAGGATCGCCACGACCCGGGCGGTCGGCAGGACGGCTTCGGGCTTCTTCTTGCCGACCTGTGCGGCGATGCCGTCGGCGTGCTCGGCGGCGAGGTCGGCGAGTTGGGCGATGGCCTGGCGGGGCAGGTAGAGCAGGACGGAGGTGTCGGGCGGCAGCGGCTCGCCGACGCGGTCCTTCTTGGCCGGTCCGAGGCTGATGTCCTTTCCGGCGGAGCGCACGACCTGCTTGCCGGCCTCGACGGCGAGCGCGGGCTCCCAGCCGGCGGCCTGGAGGTGGTCGGCGACCGCCGAGACCAGGCGTCGGGTGCGCACGGCGGGGTCCGCCAGGCGCTGCTCGACGCGGCGGCGCACCTCGCGCTTCCAGCTCTGGCTGGATATGCGGGTGCGTTCGGCTCCGCCGAGCACGAGGGTCTTGGGAGAGCCGAGGTCGTCGCGGTTGACGTTGGAGTAGGGCAGGGTCTGGAGGGCGTGGACGTCGATGTAGGCGGCGTGGGTCATGGTGGTCTGCTTTCGTCGAAGAGGTCGAGCGAGGTGCACCGCGGGCCCGGATGCAGGCGCGGTGGTGCGGCAGCGGGTCGGCGGCCGGTCACTCCCCGGGCGCGGGGGCGTCGTTCTGTTCGCGGCGCTGCCGGCCCTGCTCGATGGAGACGGTCCGGTAGTAGCCGTCGAGCCACTGCTTCGCGACGCGGTTGCGCCCCTGGGGCCCGCCCTCGCCCCACAGCGCGAGGTCGCAGGCCAGGCGCGCCCAGTCGACGCTGATGCGGTCGGAGCGCAGGAAGCGCACGACGCGGGGCAGGTGGCGGTGCAGCCCGTCGAGGTCCTGCCGGCACAGCAGATGCAGGCGCTTCTCCTGGGGGGCGTCGCGATGCGGTGCGGTGTCGCCGGATGCGGTGTCGTCGGTGTCGGGCGGATCGGTCCGGTGCGCGCGGCGGGCGCGGGCTCCTTCCACGGCGGAGCGGCCCAGGGCGCTGCCGAGGTCGAAACCCGGTGCCCGTTCCGGCGCCGGCGTGCGGGCGGTGGCGACGGCCCCCTCGGGTTGAACATCGTCGCCCGGTCCGGGCGGGACCGAGGTGCCGGTGTCGTCACCGGAGAGGAGGTCGGGTTCGTCGTCGGCCGCGGCTTCGTCGCGGGCGCTGCGCGGTTGTGCGGCGATCAGCGCGGCGACGGCGTAGAACGCCCGCTCCACGGCCTCGCGGCGGTGGTGCGGGAGGTCGCGCAGATGGGGTGCCAGCACCCGGCGGGCGGCGGGGCGGATCGCCGTGTCCTCGGGGTGGCGGCCCAGCGAGCGGCGCAGCGCCGAGCGTTCGCCGGGCCGGTGCTCCACGCTCTTGTGCACGGCGGCAACGAATCTGCCCGCGCGTGCCCGCAGGTCGTCGGTCGGTGTGGTCATGCCGCTCCCTCCCCGCTGGCCGCGGGTCCGTGGTTCCAGTTTTTGAACAGCGCGCCGCGGTGGCGGGCTACGGCGCGGGCCACGCGGGGGCGGTGCCGGTAGCCGTCGGTGGTGGCGGTGTAGGCGTCCACCGCCAGGTGGATGAAGCCGTTGCCGGGCTCGCGGGGGTCCTCGTCGAGGACGAGCCGCCAGAAGAGGTCTTCGGCGCGGGGCCAGTAGTGGTCGGCCGCGGCCTGCGACCACGGGGACCGGTCGCCGCGCTTGACCTCGCCGCCCAGCCCGCTGTCCTTCCAGGCCCGCACGATCTGGCGCTCCAGGCGCCATCCGGCGTCCTCGGCCGCCTCGGTGGCCTCTCTGATGGCGCGCCGGGTGCGTCCGGCGCGCTCGTCGTCGTCGGCGCTCTCGTGCAGCCACCGCAGGACGCGGGGGGTGGTGGCGGTGAACCACTGCTTGTCGCGGGTCTGGCCGTCCTGGTCGAAGCCGTAGGCGCGGGCCCGCATCGCGTGCGTGACGTCGGCCGGGAGTCCGTGGCGCAGGTGCCGGTGCAGCCGCGGCATGCGCGTGGCCCGGCCGCGGTGCTGCCCGTCCTGCAGGATCGCGGAGACGTCGCGCCAGACGGCGCGCCGGGCGTCGGCCCGCTCCGGGGCGACGGTGCCGTCGGCGCGTTCGCCGTGGATCTGGTAAGGGTCCTCGGGCGGGCTCCAGGTCTCGCGGAGCCGGGGGGTGATGCGGGCGCCCCAGGTCACGGTGGCGTCGACCGCGAGGGCGCCGTCGGCCGAGGGCCGCAGCAGGACGGCGTGGCGGAACTGCCCGGTGAGGCGGCCAGCGAGGCCGGTCGCCAGCGGGGGCAGGGTGGGGTCGGGGAGGCCGTCGCGCTCCCAGGGGGCGGGGCCGTCCTCGTCCTCCTCGACGAAGGGGACGTTCAGCAGCAGGCTCTCGTAGAGGGTGCGGCCCAAGGGGTGGAACGACAGGGCGCCCCGCAGCGGGCCGGCGGCGGTGTCGCCCGCCGACACCTGTCCGGCGGTGCGCGCGGTACACCGCCCCGAGGGGCCGTAGTAGAGGGTCGCGATGAGGTGGTGGGCGGCGTCGGCCGAGGGCACGGGGATGGGCCGCAGGTCGTGGGTGTGGCGCAGCCACACCTGGGTGTTGCCGGCGGGGCGGCCCCAGCACAGCTTGTTGATGCCCGACCTCTTGGCGCACTGGGCGTCGGCGCCGTGCAGGCGGGGGTCCTGCAGCCAGGGGCGGTCGCCGTAGAGGTCGAAGCGGTCGGGGTGGCGGACGTCGAAGTAGGCGCGGACCTCAGCGGGGTCGAAGCGGCCCTCCTCCAGCTCGGCGGCCCGAGCCTGGGCCCAGTCGGAAAACTCGGTCCAGGTGTCCAGGCCGGTGAGGCGCGCGGTGATCAGCGCGAGGATGCGCCACAGCCCCGCAGAGGCCGGCGGGAGGGCGAGTTCGACGTCGGCGAGATCGTGTGCGTTGAGGAACAGGTCTTTCAGTCCCACGGGGACCGCCGCTCCCCCGTTGCTGGGGCGGGCGGGGATCCAGGGTTCGGTACGCAGGTCGAATGAGGGCAACGAGGCTTCATCCCTCCCATAGGGGGTGCACGGGAAGTGGGGCGCGGAGAACACGCGCGGGCATCGGGGTCAGCGGCGGGCGCCGATGCGGTTCTGGATCAGGCCGCGCTCCTTATCTAGCAACCAGGTGTGGCCGCCGAGGACGGCTTCGCTCCACTGGCCGGACTCGGCCAACGGCTGGCGGATCAGAATGATCCGCCGTAACGACGCCTGTTCCCGCCATGCCGGAGGCACCGCTGTCTCCGCGCGGCTCAACTCGCGAAACCAGGGGCCGCCGCGGACGGGGATCGTCAGCTCCATGACCCGCTTGGCCTCCGCCGGGTCGAGCCGGCCGCCGCGCCCGGGTTCGGCGCCGGGCAGCGGCCGGGTGCGCTCGGGGTCGCTCCACAGGCGGCCGTGCTCGTCCTCGAAGCAGCACAGGACGCGCACGGACTGCGCGCCCAGCCGTGTGGCGACGGCCTCGTCGGACAGCTCGTTCAGCGTCATCTCGACGAGGTCGGCCTGCTGGGCGAGTTGGCGCGGGCTCGGGACCACGGCGGTGTTGGCCTGCGCCTGCTGGGCCATGACCTCCCCGATGCGCTCGTACTCGCGTCGGACGTTGCGGGCGAGTTCGGGGTCGTCGTGGACGCGTTCGACGAGGTCTTGGACATCTCCGGGGATGTGCACGTCGTCGCCGTGCTTGCGCAGCAGGCGGTGGGTGCGTTCCAGCAGGGAGGGTGCGTGGATCGCGGCCCAGGGGGTGGGGACGGCGTCGGCGTCGGGGTCGGCGGGGACGAGCACGGCGACCCGGGGGCGGGTGCGGCCGCGCCGGTCGATGACGCCGAGGTGCTCGTGGCGCCAGCACCGGCCGGCGCGCTGGAGCAGCAGCGCCATCGGCGCCAGGTCGGTGATCATGAGGTCGAGGTCGATGTCGAGGCTCTGCTCGATGATCGCGGTGGCGACCAGCACCGAGGAGCGCGGCCGCTCGCCGAACCGGGCGCCGTCCTTGCCGAACCGGTGCAGCACGGTCGCGGTGATCGCGTCGCGCTGCCATTGGGGGAAGCGGGCGTGGAGCAGGTGCAGTTCGGGCCGCTCGGCCGGGCCGTTGTCGGCGGCGGCGATGAGGCGCCGGACGATGTCGTAGGTCTCCTGCGCCTCCCTGACGGTGGTGCAGACGACGGCGGCGGTGCCGCCGTCGTCCATCACGGGTGCCAGCAGGCGGGCCAGAACGGCCTCGCGGTCGGCGGTGAGCACGGGGCGGCGCGACCGGGCGGAGCCGTCGGCCTCCTGCTTCCGTACGGGCACGGTCTCCAGCGTGAGGGCGAGCGGTTCGCGCTTCGTGGCGCGGATCGGGGCCGGGTTTGTAGCGACGCGCACTCCGCCGTCGGCGGCACTCACGTGGACCCACCCGGGATACGACAGCCGTTCGATCACCGGTGGCGCGGTACCCCGGCGGCGGGGCCGGCGCAGGACGCCGGCGCCTTCGAGGTAGGCGCGGGCATAGGCGTCGGCCACCGAGCGGTGCAGGGTCGCCGAGAGCAGCACGACCGGCGTCCCGAAGTAGCCCAGCCAGCACAGCAGCCGCTCCAGCTCCCGCTGCATGTACGGGTCGACGGCGTGCGCCTCGTCCACGACCACCGTCTTGCCGACCAGGCCGAGCATGCGGAGCGCGTTGAAGCGGCTGGGCAGCACCGCCATGAGGGCCTGGTCGAAGGTACCGACGCCCCACGACGCCACCAGGCCGCGCAGCGTCCCGTACAGCCACTCGGTCGGCGAGAACGCGGTGGCGGGGTGGGTGGTCAGCACCTCGGAGGAAGGGGCCGGCGTCGGCGGGGCCGCGTCCTGGTCGAGCCACGCCATCGAGTGCAGGCGCAGTAACGGGCGCGGCTGGTCGGCGCGCCGCTGGACGTAGTCGCGGATGCGGCCGTGCATGCTGTCGGCGGTGGCCGTGGTCGGCAGCAGGAACACGCGGCCGGGACGGCCGGCGGCCGCGCCCATGTGGTCGGCGGCGAAGATGCCGGTCTCGGTCTTGCCCTCGCCGGTGGGCGCGGTGACGATGAGCATGCCCGGCCCTTGGGCCAGGGCGGGCAGGTGTTCGGCGACGGACGCCTGGAGCGGGAAGGGATCGCTGATGGCGGGGAAGGACTCCCGGAACGTGGCGGCGGGTACGTGCAGCGGTTCGAGCCCGGCGTCGGCGACCAGTGCGTCCGCTTGCGGGCGCACGCCGTCGAAGTAGGCGGCGAGGTCGGCGGAGGAGCCGGATGCCGGAAGGTGCTTCAGCTGACCGAGCAGGAAGCGCTCCTGGCTGACGAGCCAGTCGGCGAGCACGATGAGCCCGGTGATGAGGACCGCCGCGGGCGCGTCCAGCGTCGGAGGGACGGGCGGCTCGCCGAGGACCGCACGGAAGGCCCGCAGGTGCGCGACGCGCTGGGCGTCCCACGCGTCCTCGCTGAACCCGAACTCGACGCGGGCGTTGTAGCGCGCGTCGGGCCGCTCGGGGTAGCGGCCGTGGTGCCCGCCCAGGAGTTGGGCGACGAGCGAGGTCCGGTGGTCGTCGAGATCACTCGTGGGCGGGTACCCGAGTCCGGGTAGGGATGCCCCGAGCCACTGGCATCCCACCAGTGCGTGTCCCTGGGGCATTCCGCCCCCTGCGGCGGGAAAACCGGGCAGGAGAGGACGGGACAGCCGCTGGGTTTGGAAATAGGGGTCAATCTTCCCAATGTCATGCAGAGAACCCAGATATGCCACAATTCGCGCAGCCGTGTCCGCATCAGTACCCAACCGGGCCGCCAGAAGATCACGGACACCGGGGGCCGCATAGTTCTCCCAAAGCGCCAGACACGCTGCGGCGACATCAATCCCGTGGCACACCAACGGGTACACCGCCCCACCGAGACCGCGCTCCTTGGCACCGATGCGGAGATCGGGATGGTTGTGGTTCATGCGAGCCTTCCATCCACGGCATAAGCCGAACACAGGACCCAGGAACAGTATCCGCACTCACCGACATTCGGACGGAAATTCTCCATGGGACAGCTGGACACCCTCGTGCCAGGCGCAGCGATAGCCTGATCATCTCCGCCGACGCGGAGGTGGACCGGATGCAGGCGGCTGAGCCGTCCAACCGATCAACCACGCCCCACGAACGTGGGAGCAGCCGGTTGCCGCCGACCACAACGGCGGCAACCGGCATAAGCGGGAAAGTCCGATTAGATAACCATAAAAGCCAAGATCACCAGAGCACCCATGCACGCTCCAACGAACCAGAAAAATACATCACGAACTCCCAGCTCTCCTGCGTTCATGCATTCCTCCCAGCGCCAGACATCGGTTCATGGTTCGCCCGCGAGATGCGAGCGCGCTCGCATCATCCCCTAACGAAGGATGCTGGCGGTTGAGACGTTAAAAAGCTGGCGTGTCTCTCTCGGATCCGAAGGGGACCACAGATCCTTTCCCGCGTGCGCGGGGCTCTCCATCTCCTGGGCCAGCTCGGCGCGGGCCTGGGCGGTCCACTCCCGCGTGCGCGGGGCTCTCGTCGGCGAGATCGCCACCGCCGGCACCGGCGTCGGTCCACTCCCGCGTGCGCGGGGCTCTCCCGACCTCGCCCGTCGGCCTGCCGTTCGACCCCGGTCCACTCCCGCGTGCGCGGGGCTCTCGGCCGGCGGTAGTCGACCCGGACGCCCGGCACCGGTCCACTCCCGCGTGCGCGGGGCTCTCGGTCGGCCGGCCTTGATCCAGGACAGCGCCTGCGGTCCACTCCCGCGTGCGCGGGGCTCTCCGGCGGGGGCGCGCGGGCCGGGCCTCCTGCGGCGGTCCACTCCCGCGTGCGCGGGGCTCTCGACCATGGTGTCCGCCTCGTCATGTGCGGGGTCGGTCCACTCCCGCGTGCGCGGGGCTCTCGCCGTAGGACTCGCGGACGATCGGCCGGCCACCGGTCCACTCCCGCGTGCGCGGGGCTCTCCACCGACGTATCGCAGATACCTGCGCTCTGTGCGGTCCACTCCCGCGTGCGCGGGGCTCTCGACGGTGCGCGGCGGGCGGCGGCGGGTCACCAGGTCCACTCCCGCGTGCGCGGGGCTCTCTGGTCGATGACCTGGCACGCCGCCGCCGCCGTCGGTCCACTCCCGCGTGCGCGGGGCTCTCTCCGCGAGGTGGCGCACCGGGTCGAAGACGAACGGTCCACTCCCGCGTGCGCGGGGCTCTCACATGGACCAGGCGTGGCACATCGGGTGGATGCGGTCCACTCCCGCGTGCGCGGGGCTCTCGGACAGGACGGCTCACAGCACGGAAGCCAGAGCGGTCCACTCCCGCGTGCGCGGGGCTCTCATGGCGGCGCGGAGGGCCTCGGCCCGGCCGGACGGTCCACTCCCGCGTGCGCGGGGCTCTCGCTCTCCAAAACGAGCTGGGGCAGTCGCCGGCCGGTCCACTCCCGCGTGCGCGGGGCTCTCTGCGATGACACTCCGCAGCTGCACGGTCAAACCGGTCCACTCCCGCGTGCGCGGGGCTCTCGCCGGGCAAGGCGCGGTAGGCGAATGAAGCACC
>NZ_BCRK01000081.1 GCF_001552555.1 Nocardiopsis trehalosi NBRC 14201
CCGCGCCCGCCCACGGGGCGGGCGCATCCCGCCGCTCGCGGGGACGGGTCGACGGCATGCACCCGCCGATCGACCGCGTGACCTGGCCGAACTTCCTACCCCTTCGTTTGCGGCGGTATGCCGGAAATCCCCTCAGGCCGGGGGCGGTAATCCCGAAATCCCTGTCCGAATCACATGACGCAGTGGTTCAACTACGCTAAGTTACTGATCGTCGGGTGGCGACACCCGGCACCCAGAACTTTTCGAAGGGAACACCACTATGAAGCGCATCGCCACGCTGTCCGGCCTGGTCGCGACCGCCGCCATCGCCTTCGGCGCCATGGCCGGCCCCGCCGCCGCCGACAACAACGCCGACATCCAGAACATCACCATCCCGATCTGCGCCGACGTGCTGCAGGCCTCGGGCATCGCCCCCGACGGCTGCTCCGTGGTCAAGATCAAGGACACCGCCAACAAGGGCGACTGACCGCCACCCGAAAGGCCCGGACGTCCCGCCGTCCGGGCCTTTCGCATACCCGCCCTTCATCCCAGACGGTCGGCGTCCGAACTCCGCAGCTCGGCCACGACCTGAACGAGCCCGTTACGCTCCAGGCGCGCGAGGACGTCCTCGATCGTGCCCGGCGGCCGCCGCCAGGAGTCGGCGATCTGCTGCACGCACGCCCAGACGACCTTCTTCTCCACCTCGATCAGGTCCGCGAGGAAGACGTCAGGGCTCTTGGCCTGAATCCCCCACTCGCCGAGGGCGGCCGAGGGGAAGTCGCGGAGGTTCCAGGTGACGATCACATCCGCCCTCGCACGGACGGCCGCCGCGAGCACGTGCCGGTCATCCGGGTCGGGCAGACGCATGGCGTCGATGAGCGGTTCGTGGCCGGTGACGAGCGCGTCGCGCACCGCCGCGAGCATCAGTGCCCGGGTCCGTTCGAGGGACTCGTCCGGGAGTTCCGGACGATTGCGCCGGAGGTTGTCGAAGACCTCGTCGAGAATGCGGTTCGACCACTTCGCCCGCACGAGTCCCGCCTGGGCGACCCTGATCACGAGGTCGCGCAGTGTACTCGGATAGAGGACGTTCGCGTCGTAGAGGGCGACGGAGGCCATGTCAGTCGAGACCGAGTTCCCTCGTCATGGCGGACAGCTCGTCGGCAGCCTGGCGGCGCCGCTGGTCATCGCGGCGGAGGTAGTCGAGCAGGGAGTCGACACGGACGCGCCGGTGGGTGCCGACCTTGCGGTGCTCGATCTCGCCGGCGTCGAGCAGCCCGATCAGGTGCGGACGGGACACGTTCAGCATGTCGGCCGCCTGCTGCGTCGTGAGTTCGGCGTGCGCGGGGACGACCGAGACACCCCGCCCCGCCGCCATGTGCGCGAGCACACCGGCCAGGAGTTCCAAGGCCGCGCGCGGTAGCACCAGCTCGTCCCGGTCGTCCTCGACGACGACCGGGACGCCCGTGGGGTCCTCGGGGTGCTCGTGCAGGTAGCGACGTACGCGCTGGAGCGCGTCCCGCGCCACCCGCGCGTCGTCCTTGCCGGGATGCGACGACATGACCGCCATGGCTCCCCCTCACCTCGACTCGTATACGCATTATCCGAAACAATCGAAGCAAGCGCAACGCAGTAGCGCAACAAGGGTGCGCAACGCCGTGTGGCGGGGCGGCCGGAGCTGTGCGGGTGGGGTCAGCCGGTGGTGCGGGCGACGCCTACCGGGCAGGAGGCGCCGGTGCCGCCGAGGCCGCAGTAGCCGTTGGGGTTCTTGGCGTCGGACAGGTACTGCTGGTGGTAGCCCTCGGCGAAGTAGAACGGGCCGGCGGGGGCGATCTCGGTGGTGATGGGGCCGTAGCCGGCCTGCGTGAGGGCCGGCTGGAAGGCGTCGCGCGACGCCTCGACCGCCGCCTTCTGCGCGTCGCCGTGGTAGTAGACGGCCGAGCGGTACTGGGTGCCGACGTCGTTGCCCTGGCGCATGCCCTGGGTGGGGTCGTGGCCCTCCCAGAACACCTTCAGCAGGTCGGTGTAGGAGATGCGGCGGGGGTCGAAGACGACCCGGACGGCCTCGGTGTGCCCGGTGCGGCCGGAGCACACCTCCTCGTAGGTGGGGTTGGGCGTGAAGCCGCCCGCGTAGCCCACGGCCGTGGTGATGACGCCGTTCTCGGCGCCCAGCTCCCAGAAGAGGCGCTCGGCCCCCCAGAAGCAGCCCATGCCGAAGTCCGCGATCGCGCTGCCCTCGGGATAGGGCGGGGTGAGGGGGGTGCCCAGGACCTCGTGGCGGGCGGGCACGGGGATCGGGGTGTCACGGCCGGGCAGCGCCCGGCTGGGGTCGACCATCGTCTGCTTCTGACCGAACATGTCCCCAGCGTATCCGGCGGGGCAAGCGGCGTCCGGGGCCTCCGGCGGTCCCCGGACCGGCGCGCCAGGCCGGTTCCGGCCGGTGTGGCCGACGTCTCGCCGCCCCGCCTTCCCGCACGCGGGGGCGGCCGCAGGCGCGCGGGCGGGCAGGTGGGGCGGGGTACGGGAGGTCGGTTCCGTCCTGGCACGTCCGCTTCACTCCACGTCTAAGCACATCTAACTATTCATGGGATGATTCTTCCTCTAGCCTCGGTCGCGTGTCCGAAGTGAACCGCGGTGTCCTGCTCGGGGGCGGCGCCTACCTGATGTGGGCCTTCTCCACCCTCTACTGGCCGCTCATCGCCGCCGCCGCCCCGTTGGAGATCCTCGCCAACCGCATGGTGTGGTCGCTGCTGGCGGTGCTGCTGATCCTGCTCGCGACCCGCCGCCGCTGGGGGTGGCTGGTCGAGGTGGTGCGCTCGCCGCGCCGCCTGCTGCCGAACGCGGCCGCCGCGGCGCTGATCTCCGTCAACTGGGGCCTGTTCATCGTCGCCGTCAACACCGGGCAGACCTCGCAGGCCGCGCTCGGCTACTTCATCAACCCGCTGGTGAGCGTCATGCTCGGCGTGCTGGTGTTCTCGGAGCGGCTGCGCCGCGCCCAGTGGGTCGCGGTCGCCCTGGGCGGCGCGGCCGTGGTGGTGCTCACCTACGGGTACGGCGCCCCGCCGTGGCTGTCGCTCGGCATGGCGTTCTCGTTCGCCGCCTACGGCGTCATCAAGAAGTCGTCGCGGCTCGACGGCCTGCAGAGCCTCACCGTCGAGACACTGCTGATGTTCCTGCCCGCGCTGGGCTACGTGCTGTTCCTGGAGGGGTCGGGGTCCGGCACCCTGCTGGGCCTGTCCCCGCTGCACACGGCGCTGCTGGTCGGCTCCGGCGTGGTGACCACGGTCCCGCTGCTGTGCTTCGGCGCGGCGGCGCGGCGCATCCCCCTCAGCATGGTGGGGTTGCTCCAGTTCGTGGTGCCGGTGCTGCAGTTCCTGTTCGCCTGGCTGCTGTTCGACGAGCCGCTGCCGCTGAGCCGGTGGATCGGGTTCGCCATCGTCTGGGCCGCCCTGGTGGTGTTCGCCACCGACATGCTCCGCTCGGCGCGGGCCTCCCGCGCGGTGGCGCGGGAGACCGCGCGGACGGCGGCCGACGAGGACCGCCGCACCGCTCAGGAGGCGGCGGGCGCCCCGTCGCCCTGAGCCCGGCTGCCCGGCCCGCCGCCGGCCGGGCGGGCGTGGCGGCCGCGCGGCCGCACGTCCGGCTCGGCGTCCCGGGGCGCCGGGACGGGCGCGGCCATCCCGTAGTGCGCGTAGACGGTGTCCTCCTGCGCCACGGAGATGGGCCGGTCGGCGAACACGCTCGGCGCGCTCTTGACCTGCGCGCGCGGGTAGGGCACCTGGATGCCCTCGTCGACGACCCGCGCCTGGCGCAGCGGCACCAGGTTCTCGCGGGTGCCGAACAGTCCGGTGCGCACGGTGACCCAGGTGGCCCGTCCGCTGTGGTCGTCGTAGTACACCTGGCCGATCCGGCCGATGCTGCTGCCGTCGTGGTCCAGCAGGCGGTGTCCGATGAGCCAGTCCGCCCCCGTCGGTGCCGTCACGGTGCCACACTCCCCCCGTAGTACGCCCTGTGCTGATGGCGCGGCGCGCCGCCCCGCGCGAGCGCGGTCCCCCGGCGGCGGCGCCGGCACAGTGAGGCGGATGCCCGCGCCGGTCGGCCCCATGCGGCGCTTGGCGGGCCATTGCCGAAACCAGGACGGACCAATGCCCGTGTGGTGGTACCGGGTCAAAAGGAGCGTTAAGAACGATGTCTCATCCCGGGAGGGGGCGGAACGCCGCCGGCCCGCGCCCCGGAGGGGGCGCGGGCCGGCGGCGTTCGGTGCGGCGGCGTCGGGTGCGGCGGCTCAGCCGGAGCGCTCCACGACGTAGTCGCACAGGGCCTCGAAGGCGGTGCGCGGCGCACCCTCGGGCAGGGTGGCGAGTTCGGCGCGGGCGCGGTCGGCCCACACCCGCAGCGACTCGCGCGCCCGGTCCATGGCCGGGTGGGCGCGCAGCAGCCGGAGCGCCTCGTCGGTCTCGGCGTCGTCGAGCGGCCGCCCCAGCAGGGACTGCAGCCGGGCGTCCGCCGGGTCGGTGCTGCGCTGGGCGTAGAACATGGGCAGGGTGAGGACGCCCTCGCGCAGGTCGGTGCCCGGCACCTTGCCGGACTCGGCGGTCTCGCTGGCGACGTCCAGGATGTCGTCGGAGAGCTGGAACGCCATGCCCAGGGCGTCGCAGGCGCGGGTGATGGTCTCGGTGATCTCGGGCTCGGCCTTGCCGAACGTCGCCCCGAACTCGGCGGAGGACGCGATGAGCGACGCGGTCTTGTCGGCGATGACCTGGAGGTAGTGCTCCAGCGGGTCGGTGCCCTCGCGCGGGCCGGAGGTCTCCAGGATCTGCCCCTGGACCAGCCGGCCGAAGGTGCGGGCCTGCAGGCGCACCGCCTCGGTGCCCAGGTCGGCCAGCATCTCCGAGGCGCGCGCGAACACGTAGTCGCCGGTCAGGATGGCGACGGTGTTGCCCCACACCTGGTTGGCGCTGGGCTCGCCGCGGCGCAGCTCGGCCTCGTCCATGACGTCGTCGTGGTAGAGCGTGGCGACGTGGGTGAGTTCGACCACGGCCGCCGCGCGCACCAGGTCGGGGGCCGTCGGGTCGCCGAAGTGGGCGGCGAGCAGCACGAGGGTGGCGCGGAACCGCTTGCCGCCGGCGGACAGCAGGTGGGTGGCGGCCTCGGTCAGCATGGGGTCGCTGGCCGCGACCGCCTCGCGCAGCACCTTCTCGACCTGGTCCAGGCCCTCCTGGACCTCCCGGGCGAGGGTTGCGTCGACACTCGGCAGAGCGAGGAAACCGCTCGGGACAGCACCGCTCACCTGAAAGCTCCACATGTCACGGCGCGCGATATCTCCGATTCGGACATATCGCGCGCTCTCGGGATGAACATAATCCGACTAGCCAAGTTATCGGACCCGGAAACACTAGCCAAAGCCACGCACCGGGTACCGGCGGCTACCGGGTGAACCCGTCGGCGGTGGCCACGGCCGGCTCGCTCCGCTCCTCTCCGGGCTGCGGCACCAGGTGGTCCAGTACCGGGGTGGGGAAGACGCCGAGGACCACGGTGGCCACGACGCCCGCCGCGATGGCGGAGCCGGTGAGCAGGCCGGCGGGCAGCACCCGGGGCGCGGACTCGGCCGGCTCGGAGAAGAACATCAGCACGATGATGCGGACGTAGAAGTACGCCGTCACCGCGCTGCTGAGCACGCCGACCACGACGAGCGGGGTGGCGCCCGCCGCCATCGCGGCCTCGAACACCGCGAACTTGCCGATGAACCCGCTCGTGAGCGGGATGCCCGCGAACGCCAGGAGGAACAGGGCCAGCGCCCCCGCCAGCATCGGGGAGGTCCGGCCGAGCCCGGCCCACTGGGCGAGTTCGCCCGCCTCGGGGCCGGTCTCGTGCGTACGCACCAGGGTGACCACGGCGAAGGCGCCGATCGTGGTGAACCCGTAGGCGGCCAGGTAGAACATGGCGCCGGCCAGGCCCTCGGGGCTGGCGGCCACGACCGCCGTCAGCACGAACCCGGCGTGCACGACGGAGGAGTAGGCGAGCAGCCGCTTGATGTCGCGCTGGGTCACCGCCACCACGGCGGCGAGCACCATGGTGAGGATCGCCACCGTCCACAGCATGGGCCGCCACGCCTCGACCGAACCGCCGAAGGCGGTGTAGAAGACGCGGAGCAGGGCGCCGAACGCGGCGACCAGGGTGCACGACGCCATCAGCGCGGTGATCGGGGTGGGCGCCCCCTGGTAGACGTCGGGCTTCCAGTTGTGGAAGGGCACCGCGCCGACCTTGAACAGCAGCCCCACGCCGACCAGGGCGATGCCGATGAGCAGCAGCGGCTCGCCGCCGCCGTCGAACATCGGGGAGCCGCCGGCCTCCACGGCGGCGGCGACGTCGGCGAAGTTCACCGCGCCGGCGTAGCCGTAGACCAGGGCGATGCCGAACAGGAAGAACGCCGAGGAGAACGCGCCCAGCAGGAAGTACTTGACCGCCGCCTCCTGGGAGAACAGGCGGCGCCGCCGGGCGAGCCCGCACAGCAGGTACAGCGGCAGGCTCATGACCTCCAGGGCGATGAACATCGTCAGGAAGTCGTTGGAGACCGGGAAGAGCTGCATGCCGAGCACGGCGAACAGCACCAGCGGGTAGACCTCGGTGTGCTGCGAGCCGGCGAGGACGTGGCCGCGCTCCTCCTCGCTGCCGGGCACGGCCGCGGCCTGCGCGGCGAACGCGCTCTCCCCGCGCCGGTTCTCCGCGATCAGCAGCAGGCTGACGAACGCGAGCACCAGGATGGTGCCCTGGAGGAACAGCCCGACCCGGTCGACGGCGACGCTGCCGAACGCGACGGTGGTGCCCGCCTCGCCCTCGGGCAGCGAGCCGACCTGGAGCACGGTGAGCACGAACGCCGAGGCGAGCGCGGCGAGCGCGAGGGTCAGCTGGGTTGCGCGGCGGCGCGCCCGGGGCACGAACGCCTCGAACAGCACGGCGACGACGCCGGCGGCGAACACCACCAGCATCGGGGCGAGCAGCCAGTAGTCGATGTCCGGCGGGGTGTCGGTGATCGTCGGCGCGGCGAGGACCGCGGCGGACACCGGGGACGTGGCGGCGGTCACTCGGTCTCTCCTTCCTGTCCGTCGGCGGAGAGGTCGGCGCCGCCGAGCGCGGGTGCGGGGTCGGTGGCGTCGAGCCGGACCATGGTCTCCTCGACCGCGGGGGCGATGGCGTCGAGCAGCGGCTGCGGGTAGACGCCGAACAGCACGATGAGCGCGATGAGCGGCCCGACGGCCCACACCTCGCGGCCCGACAGGTCGGTGAACCCGCGGTGCTCCTCGGGCAGCGGTCCGGTCATCGTGCGCTGGTACATCCACAGGATGTAGAGGGCGGCGAGGACGACGCCCACGGCGGCGATCACCGCGGGCACGGGCAGCACGCTGAACGTGCCGATGAACACCAGGAACTCGCTGACGAACGGCGACAGGCCGGGCAGCGCCAGGCCGCCGAGGCCGGCCACGAGGAACACCCCGGCGAGCACCGGGGCGGCCTTCTGCACCCCCTGGTAGTCGGCGATCGCCGCGGAGCCGCGGCGGGCGATGAGGAACCCGACGACGAGGAACAGCGCCCCGGTGGCGAACCCGTGGTTGACCATGTAGAGCGCCGCCCCGGACTGGCCCTGCGAGGTCATCGCGAAGATGCCCAGCGTGATGAACCCGAAATGGGAGACCGAGGTGAACGCGACGAGGCGGAGCATGTCGCTCTGCCCGATGGCGAGGACCGCCCCGTAGACGATGCTGACCAGGCTGAGGACGACCACCGGCCAGACGAACCACGCGGCGGCGGCCGGGAACATCTCAAGGCAGTACCGCAGCATGCCGTAGGTGCCGACCTTGTCCAGGACGCCGACGAGCAGCACCGCGGTGCCCGGCCGGGACGACCCGGCGGCGGTGGGCAGCCAGGTGTGCAGCGGCCACATCGGGGCCTTGATCGCGAAGGCGATGAAGAACCCGAGGAACAGCCACCGGGCGGTGCCGGTGTCCAGGCCGGCCAGCCCGCCCTCGGCGCCGACGAGGTCGCTCCACAGGAAGGTGCCGCCGTAGACGTAGACGCCGATGACGGCGACCAGCATCAGCAGCCCGCCGAGCAGGCTGTACAGCAGGAACTTCACCGCGGCGCGGCGCCGGTCGGGGCCGCGGCCGTAGCGCCCGATCATGAAGTAGACCGGGATGAGCATGGCCTCGAAGAAGACGTAGAACAGGAAGACGTCGGTGGCCGCGAAGACCCCGATCATCATCGCCTCGAGGACGAGGATCAGCGCGAAGTAGCCCTTGCCGCGGTCGTCGGCGTCGTCGTTCTCCCGCCAGGCGGCCAGCACCACCAGGGGAACCAGCACCGCCGACATCAGGATGAGCAGCAGCGCGATCCCGTCGACACCCACGGCGTAGCTGACGCCGAACCGGGGGATCCACGGGTGGACCTCGGTGAACTGGAGCCGTTCGCCGCCCGGGGTGAACGCGGTCGCCATGGCCGCCACCAGGACCAGGACGGCCAGGGTGGTGCCCAGGGTCACGCGCTTGGCCAGCTCGGCCCGCTCGCGCGGGAGCAGCGCCACGCCCAGCCCGCCCAGGGCGGGCAGCGCGATGGCGAGGGTGAGCCAGGGGATGTCGGTCATCAGATCCTCACAGCCAGCGTTGCGACGACGATGACGGCCCCGAACAGCATCGTCAGTGCGTAGGTGCGGGCGAACCCGGTCTGGGTGGTGCGCAGCCCGGTCGAGCCGTCGCGCACGCTCCGGCCGATCCCGTTGACCAGGCCGTCCACGACCCGGGTGTCGAACGCGGTGAGCGCCTTGGTCAGCGCCTGGCCGGGTCGCATGAACAGGCCCTCGTTGATGGCATTGCCGTACAGCTCGTTGCGGGCGGCGACGGTGACGAGGTTGCCCGCGGGGGCGGTGCGCGGAACGGGGGCGCGGCCGTACAGGAACCAGGCGGTGGCCACACCGGCGACCATCAGGCCGAGCGCGGCGAGGCTGGTCCAGCTGGTCAGCAGGTGGGCCATGCTGAACGCGTGGTGCTCCTCGGGGGCGCCGACGGCGGGTTCGAGGAAGTGCGCGAACCGGTAGCCGAAGACGAGCGCCGCGCCGAGGAAGACCGACCCGGCGGCGAGCACGACCATCGGGGCGGTCATCGACACGGGCGACTCGTGCGGGTGCACCCCGGGGTCCCAGCGCTTCTGCCCGAAGAAGGTCATGATCATGACGCGGGTCATGTAGAAGGCGGTGAGCCCGGCGCCGAGCAGCGTCGCGCCGCCGAGCACCGCGCCCGCGGTGCCGCCGGTGGCGAACGCGGCCTCGATGATGCCCTCCTTGGTCCACCACCCCGACAGCAGCGGGAACCCGATGATGGCCAGGTAGCCCAGGCCGAAGGTGGCGAAGGTGATGGGCATGGCCTTGCGCAGCCCGCCGTAGCGGCGCATGTCGACCTCGTCGTTCATGCCGTGCATGACCGACCCGGCGCCGAGGAACAGCCCGGCCTTGAAGAAGCCGTGCGTGATCAGGTGCGCGATGGCGGCGGCGTAGCCGACCGGGCCGAGCCCGGCGGCCAGGGTCATGTAGCCGATCTGGCTCATGGTCGACCCGGCCAGGGCCTTCTTGATGTCGTCCTTGGCGCACCCGATGACGGCGCCGGCGAGCAGCGTCGCGGCGCCGATGACGGCGACGGTGAGCTGGGCCGCCGGCGCGGCCTCGAACACCGGGCCGGACCGGACGATGAGGTAGACGCCGGCGGTGACCATGGTGGCCGCGTGGATGAGGGCCGACACCGGGGTGGGGCCCTCCATCGCGTCCAGCAGCCAGGACTGGAGCGGGAGCTGCGCCGACTTGCCGCACGCGCCGAGGAGGAGCAGCAGGCCGATGGCGGCCATCAGCCCCTCGCCCGCGCGGTCGGCCGACCCCAGCACGCCGCTGTAGGCGACGGTGCCGAACGCCGAGAACATCAGCATGATCGCGATGAGCAGGCCCATGTCGCCGACGCGGTTGACGAGGAACGCCTTCTTGGCGGCGACGGCGGCGGACGGCTTGTGCTGCCAGAACCCGATGAGCAGGTAGGAGGCGAGGCCCACGCCCTCCCACCCGAGGAACATCAGCGCGTAGTTGTCGGCGAGGACCAGGACGAGCATGGCGGCGACGAACAGGTTCAGGTAGGCGAAGAACCGGCGCCGGTTGTCGTCGTGGGACATGTAGCCGATGGAGTACACGTGGATGAGCGACCCGACCCCGGTGATCAGCAGGACGAAGCTGATCGACAGCGGGTCCAGGAGCAGGTTCGCCTCGGCGGTGAACCCGCCGGCGGAGAACCACGTGTAGACGGGGACGGACAGGCTCCGCTCCGCCGGGTCCATGCCGAGCATCTGGACGAGGGCGGCGACCGCCCAGCCGAAGCTCGCGATCGGCAGGGCGGTGGCGAGCAGGTGCCCCCACCCGTTGGTGCGGCGCCCGCCCAGCAGCAGCAGCGCGGCCCCCGCGAGCGGGAGGGCGATCAGCAGCCAGGCGTTGCCCAGGACCATCCCCCCGGCCTCGTGGGTGACCGCGTGCTGCTCGGCGGCGAGGTATACGTCAGACACAGCCACGTCGCCTTCTAGTGCTTGAGCAGGTTGGCGTCATCGACCGACGCCGACCTGCGTGTCCGGAAGATCTGCATGATGATCGCCAGACCCACGACGACCTCGGCGGCGGCCACGATCATCACGAAGAACGCGATGACCTGCCCCTCGATGTCGCCGTGCATCCGCGCGAAGGCGACGAACGCGAGGTTGCACGCGTTGAGCATCAGCTCGACGCACATGAAGACGATGATCGCGTTGCGCCGCACCAGCACCCCGACGGCGCCGATGGTGAACAGGACCGCCGCCAGGACGATGTAGTTCATCGGGTCCATGAGCGCTCGGCCTCCTGTCCGTCGACCGCGTCGCCGGGCGCGCCGCCGTCCTCGGCGGGGGCGGTGCTCGGCGGGGCGTCACCGGGCCGGCCCTCCTTGGACCGCGCGGAGTCCGACGCGCCGCCGGGAACCGGGCCCACACCGAGCCGGATGTCCTCGGGGACATCGGACTGGAGGGCGGGGTCGCGGGCGGTGAGCACGGGGTTGAGTGAGAGCTGCGCCACCGACCCGTCCGGCAGCAGGGCCGGCATGTCGATGGCGTTGTGCCGGGCGTAGGTGCCCGGCCCGGGCAGCGGGGTGGGGTGGTCGCCGCGGATGCGCTCGCGCGACAGCTCGCGCTGGGTGCGGCGCTTCTTCAGCCGGGTGGTGTGGGCGAGGACGAGCGCGCCGAGGACGGCGGTGATCAGCAGGGCGCCGGTCGCCTCGAACGCGATGATGTAGCGGTAGATGACCTCGCCGGCGATCCACGGGACGCTGCCGCCGGCGGCGGCGGTCCCGGCGGCCAGCCCGGTGGGCTCGCCCGCGGCGATGCGGGTGAGCCCGAAGGCGAGCGCGCCGAGGAAGCAGACGGCGATGACCCCGGTGAGCATGCGCTGGCCGCGGATGGTCTCGACCAGGGAGTCCGCCGAGCTGACGCCGACGAGCATCAGCACGAACAGGAACAGCATCAGCACGGCGCCGGTGTAGACGACGATCTGCACGACCATCAGGAACGGGGCCTCGTTCATGCCGTAGAACACGGCGAGGCCGAGCATGACGAGGGCCATGAGGACGGCGGAGTGGACGGCCTTGCGGCTGAACACGACGCCGATGGCGGCGAGGATCACCACGGCCCCGATGGTCCAGAAGGCCGCGGCCTCGCCGCCGCCGACCGGGGCCGCCAGGACGGCGGTCTGGGCGGGGGTCATCGGTGGCCTCCGCTGTCGCCGCCGGCCGGGGCCGCGGTGGCGCCGGACCGGTAGTAGTCGTCCTCGCTGTCGCCGAGCCGCATCGGGTGCGGCGGCGGCTCCATGCCCTCGCGCAGCGGGGCGAGGAGCTGCTCCTTGGTCCAGATGAGCGCCTCGCGCTCACCGTCGGCCAGTTCGTACTCGTTGGTCATGGTGAGCGCCCGGGTGGGGCACGCCTCGACGCAGAGCCCGCACAGGATGCAGCGCAGGTAGTTGATCTGGTAGACGCGGCCGTAGCGCTCCCCCGGGGAGAACCGCTGCTCCTCGGTGTTGTCGCCGCCCTCCACGTAGATGGCGTCGGCGGGGCACGCCCAGGCGCACAGCTCGCACCCGATGCACTTCTCCAGGCCGTCGGCCCAGCGGTTGAGCTGGTGGCGGCCGTGGAAGCGGGGCGCGGTGGGCCGCTTCACCTCGGGGTACTCGACGGTCGGCACCTTCTTGAACATGGTGTGGAAGGTGACGCCGAACCCCTTCACGGGGTTGAGCCAGTCAAGCACCGGTTACCTCCTCGCGCTTGCCGGTCGGGGTCGGACGGGGCTCCTCGGCCGGGACGCTGCTGCCGTAGTGCGGCAGGGTCGCGGGCGGGACGGGGAACCCGCCGTACGTCGGGTCCTCGCGCATCAGCCGCAGCTCCTCGGCGTGCTCGACGGCCTGGGCCTCGCGGCGGCGCCGGGCCGACCGGCGGGCGCCGAGCGCCGCACCGCCGATGACGAGCAGGAACAGCACGACGACGGCGGCCGGGGCGGCGGGCGGGGCGCCCTCGTTGGTGAGGATGCGGATGGCCGCGACGGCGGTGATCCACACGAGCTGCACCGGGATGAGGATCTTCCAGCCGAGCTGCATGAGCTGGTCGTAGCGGATGCGGGGCACCGAGCCGCGGACCCAGATGAACAGGAACATGACGCCGAGGAACTTGGCCAGCCACCACAGGGCGGGCCACCAGCCCTCGTTGGCGCCGGGCCAGAACGACGTGATGGGCGGCGGGGCGAGCCAGCCGCCGAGGAAGAACGTCACCGACACCGCGGCGACCGTCACCATGTTCACGTACTCCGCGAGGAAGAACATGGTGAACTTCATCGACCCGTACTCGGTCATGAAGCCGCCGACGATCTCGCCCTCGCCCTCGGCGAGGTCGAACGGGAGCCGGTTGGTCTCGCCGATCATGGTGACGAGGTAGATGAGGAACGACGGCAGCAGGATGACCGCGAACCAGATCGGGCGCTGGGCCTCGACGATGCCCGAGGTGGTCAGCGTGCCCGAGTACATGAACACCGCGACGAAGGACAGGCCCATCGCGATCTCGTAGCTGATGACCTGGGCCGAGGCGCGCAGCCCGCCGAGCAGCGCGTAGGGCGACTGGGACGCCCAGCCGCCCAGGACGATGCCGTAGACGCCGATGGCGGCCGTGGCCAGGACGAGCAGCGCGGCGATGGGCAGGTCGGTGAGCTGGAGCGGGGTGGTCACCCCGAACATGCTCACCTCGGGCCCGACCGGGATGACGGAGAACGCGAGGAACGCGGGGACCGCGGCGATCACCGGTGCCGCGATGTAGACCATGCGGTCCACGCCGCGCGGGATCAGGTCCTCCTTGAGCGACAGCTTCACCCCGTCGGCGAGCGACTGGAGCAGGCCGAGCGGGCCGAACCGGTTGGGCCCGTGCCGCTGCTGCATGCGGCCCATGACCTTGCGGTCGGCCATGATCATCATGAGCACGCAGACCATCAGGAACACGAAGATGGCCAGCGCCTTGATGAGCGTGATCCACCACGGGTCGCCGCCGAAGGCGTCGAGTCCGGGTTCGGCGTCCGCCACGGCGGCGGCCGCCGTGAGGGCGTGGGGCGTCACGATGGGCTCCCATCTGCTGCGTCGACGGCGAGGGCGACGACCGCGCCGGCCCGGGCGCCGAGGTCGCGGCGCACGTCGCAGTCGCGGGCGTTGGCGGGCAGCCAGACCACGCGGTCCGGCATGTCGGCGACGACCGCGGGCACGCTGACCGAACCGCCGTCGCCGGTGACCCGGAGGCGCCCGCCGTCGGCGAGGCCGATCTCGGCCGCGGTGGCGGCGGAGACGCGGGCGAGCGCGGGCCGGGCGGTGCCGGCCAGGTAGGGCTCGCCGTCCTCCATGCGGCCGCCGCCGAGGAGCTGGCGCCAGGTGGACAGGACCGCGCGGCCGGGGCCGGGGTCGGGCCGGTCGGCGGGCCGGGTGAGCGGGTCGGGGACGCGCTCGCCGGTCCAGGTGCCGAGCCGGGCGAGTTCGCCGCGGGCGGCGGCGGCGTCGGGCAGGCCGAGGTGGACGTCCATCTCGTCGGCGACGGCCGCGAGGACCCGCAGGTCGGACAGCGCCCCGGGCACCTTCAGCGCGTTGCCGAAGGGCCGCTCCCGGCCCTCCCAGTCGAGGAAGGTGCCGGACTTCTCGGCGACGGCGGCCACCGGCAGCACCACGTCGGCGCGGTCGGTGACGTTGCTCGCGCGCAGCTCCAGGCTGACGACGAACGGCACCCGGGCCAGGGCGGCGCGGGCCAGGGCGGGGTCGGGCAGGTCGTCCAGGTCGACGCCGCCGATGACGAGGGCGTCGAGGTCGCCGGCCGCCGCGGCGGCGAGGATGGCCTCGGTGCCGCGGCCCTCGCGTTCGGGCAGGACGCCGACGCCCCAGGCGCGGGCGACCTCGGCGCGGGCGGTGGCGTCGGCCACCGGGCGCCCGCCGGGCAGCAGGTTGGGCAGCGCGCCGGCCTCGACGGCGCCGCGCTCCCCGGCCCGGCGCGGCACCCAGGCGAGGGCGGCGCCGGTGCGGTCGGCGAGGCGGGTGATCGAGGACAGGGCGCCGGGGGTGGCGGCCAGGCGCTCGCCGGCGAGGATGACCGCGCCGGTGGTGCGCAGCGCCTCCAGCGCCTCGGGGGCGCTGTCGGCGAGGCCGTCGATGACGCGGGCCTCGTCGCCGGGAGCGGCGGGGACCAGGGTGCCGCCGGTCTTGGTCAGGCCGCGGGTGGCGTGCGAACCGAGGGAGAAGACGCGGGTGCCGTTCCTGCGGGCGGCCTTGCGCAGCCGCAGGAACACGACGGGCGACTCGTCCTCGGGTTCGAACCCGGCGAGCAGGACGGCGGGCGCGGCCTCCAGGGCGGCGTAGTCGACGGTGACGCCGGTCCCGGCGATCCGGGCGGCGAGGAAGTCGGCCTCCTCGTCGCCGGCGGGCCGGGCGCGCATGTCGACGTCGTTGGTGCGCAGCGCCACCCGGGCGAACTTCGCGTAGGCGTAGGCGTCCTCCAGGGTGAGGCGGCCGCCGGTGAGGACGCCGACCCGGCCGCGCGCGCGGGCCAGGCCGCGGGCGGCGGTGGTGACCGCCTCGGGCCAGGAGGCGACCTCCAGGGCGCGGGACTCGTCGTCGCGGACGAGGGGCCGGGCCAGGCGGTCGGGCTCGGTGGCGTAGGTGAAGGCCCACCGGCCCTTGTCGCAGTTCCACTCCTCGTTGACCTGGGGGTCGTCGCCGGCGAGCCGCCGGGTGACCTTGCCGCGCCGGTGGTCGGTGCGCTGGGCGCAGCCGGAGGCGCAGTGCTCGCACACGCTGGGCGTGCTGACCAGGTCGAAGGGGCGCGACCGGAACCGGTAGGCGGCGCCGGTGAGCGCGCCGACCGGGCAGATCTGCACCGTGTTGCCGGAGAAGTAGGACTGGAACGGCTCGCCCTCGGCGATGCCCACCTGCTCGTTGGCGCCGCGCTCCAGCAGCTCGATGAACGGGTCGCCGGCGATCTGCGCGGAGAAGCGGGTGCAGCGGGCGCACTGGATGCAGCGCTCGCGGTCGAGCAGCACCTGGGTGGAGAGCGGGACGGGCTTGGGGAAGGTCCGCTTGGTGTCGGTGAAGCGGGTCTCGCCCTGCCCGGTGGACATGGCCTGGTTCTGCAGGGGGCACTCGCCGCCCTTGTCGCAGACCGGGCAGTCCAGCGGGTGGTTGATCAGTAGGAACTCCATGATGCCGCGCTGCGCCTTCTCGGCGACGGCCGAGGTGAGCTGCGTGCGGACCACCATGTTGTCCATGACGGTGATCGTGCAGGACGCCTGGGGCTTGGGCATGCCGCGCCCGTTGCCGGCGTCCGGGATCTCGACCAGGCACTGGCGGCAGGCGCCCACCGGGTCGAGCAGCGGGTGGTCGCAGAAGCGGGGGATCTGGATGCCCAGCAGCTCCGCGGCCCGGATGACCAGCGTCCCCTTGGGGACCTGGATCTGGAACCCGTCGATGGTGACGGTGACGAGGTCCTCCGGCGGTACGGCGGGCGTCCCGCCCGGGGTGGTGTTGGTCGCGACGGTCACCGGTCCCCCTCTCCTGTGGTTGCCGGCGCCGCGGCGGGGCGCGGTGCCGGGTGGGCGGCGGTCACGCGGTCCCGCCCCACACGGTCGACTTGGCGTGGTCGAACGGGCAGCCGCCGCGTTCGACGTGGTCGATGTACTCCTGGCGGAAGTACTTGATCGACGACATGACCGGGCTGGCCGCGCCGTCGCCGAGGGCGCAGAAGGAGCGGCCGAGCAGGTTGTCGCAGATGTCGAGGAGCTTGTCGAGGTCGGCCTCGGTGCCCTCGCCGTGCTCGATGCGGTCGAGGACCTGCACCATCCAGAAGTTGCCCTCGCGGCAGGGGGTGCACTTGCCGCAGGACTCGTGGGCGTAGAACTGGATCCACCGGCCGGCGGCGCGCACCACGCACGTGGTCTCGTCGAAGATCTGCAGCGCCCGGGTGCCGAGCATGGACCCGGCGGCGCCGACCGACTCGAAGTCGAGCGGGGTGTCGAGGTGCTCGTCGGTGAAGATCGGGGTGGACGACCCGCCGGGGGTCCAGAACTTGAGCCGGTGGCCGGCCCGGATGCCGCCCGCCATGTCGAGGAGTTCGCGCAGGGTGATGCCGAGCGGGGCCTCGTACTGGCCGGGCCGGGTGACGTGGCCGGACAGCGAGAAGAACCCGAACCCGGCGGACTTCTCGGTGCCCATGGCGGTGAACCACTCGGCGCCGTTGGCGACGATGCTGGGGACGCTGGCGATGGACTCGACGTTGTTCACCACGGTGGGCGAGGCGTAGAGCCCGGCGACCGCGGGGAACGGCGGCTTGAGCCGGGGCTGGCCGCGGTAGCCCTCCAGGGAGTCCAGCAGGGCGGTCTCCTCGCCGCAGATGTAGGCGCCCGCGCCGGCGTGCACGACGACGTCGAGGTCGAACCCGCTGCCGAGGACGTCCTTGCCGAGCAGCCCGGCCGCGTACGCCTCCTCGACGGCGTGCCGCACCCGGCGGATGACGTGCAGGACCTCGCCGCGGACGTAGATGAACGCCTGCGAGCTGCGGATCGCGTAGGACGCGATGGCCACGCCCTCGACCAGCGCGTGCGGGTTGGCGAGCAGCAGCGGGATGTCCTTGCAGGTGCCCGGCTCGGACTCGTCGGCGTTGACGACGAGGTAGCGCGGGTTGGGGTTGTCCTTGGGCAGGAACCCCCACTTCATGCCGGTGGGGAACCCGGCGCCGCCGCGGCCGCGCAGCCCGGACGCCTTGACCAGGTCGACCAGGGCGTCGGGCTCCATGCCGAGGGCGGTGCGCAGGGCGCCGTAGCCGCCGGTGGCCCGGTAGCCCTCCAGGGTGAAGGATTCGGGACGGTCCCAGTTGTCCGACAGGACCGGGGTGAGCGTGGTTCCGGTGCTCATGCGGCGCCGCCTTCGGGGTCGTCGCCGACCGGGAGCCGGTCGGGGTCGGGGGCGGTCCAGCCGCGCTCGCGGGCCAGCCGCAGGCCGGTCAGCGAGGGCTCGCCGGCCTGGGTGCCCTCGGCGCCGCGACCGTCGGAGAAGCCGGCGAGGACGCGCGACGCCTCCTTCCAGGTGCACAGCCGGTCGGGGCCGCGGGTGGGGGCGACGTCGCGGCCCAGGCGCAGGTCGTCCACGAGCCGCTTGGCGGACTCGGGGGTCTGGTTGTCGAAGAACTCCCAGTTGACCATCACGACGGGCGCGAAGTCGCAGGCCGCGTTGCACTCGATGTGCTCCAGCGACACCCGGCCGTCCTCGGTGGTCTCGTCGTTGCCGACGCCGAGGTGGTCCTTGAGGGCGGCGAAGATCTCGTCGCCGCCCATGACCGCGCACAGGGTGTTGGTGCACACGCCGACGTGGAAGTCGCCGGTGGGCCGCCGCTTGTACATGGTGTAGAAGGTGGCCACCGCGGTGACCTCGGCGGTGGTCAGCCCGAGCTGGTCGGCGCAGAACGCGATGCCCTTGGCGCTGACGAAGCCCTCCTCGGACTGCACCAGGTGCAGCAGCGGCAGCAGGGCCGAGCGCTGCCGGGGGTAGCGGCCGATGATCTCCTTGGCGTCGACCTCCAGCCGGGCCCGGGTCTCCTCGGGGAACGTTGCGGTACTCACCTGTCCACGCCTCCCATCACGGGGTCGATGCTGGCCACCGCCGCGATGACGTCCGCCACGGTGCCGCCCTCGCACATGGCCGCCACCGACTGCAGGTGGGTGAAGGACGGGTCGCGGAAGTGCACGCGGTAGGGGCGGGTGCCGCCGTCGCTGACGGCGAAGCAGCCGAGTTCGCCCTTCGCGCTCTCCACCGCCGCGTACGCCTGCCCGGCGGGGACCCGGAAGCCCTCGGTGACGAGCTTGAAGTGGTGGATGAGGGCCTCCATGGAGCCGCCCATGATGTGCGCGATGTGGTCGGGCGAGTTGCCCAGGCCGTCGGGGCCGAGCGCGAGCTTGGCCGGCCAGCCGACCTTGGCGTCGTCGATCATGACCGGGCCGGGGGCGAGCCGGTCCAGGCACTGCTCGACGATGCGCAGGCTCTGCTCCAGTTCGGCCATGCGCACCCGGTAGCGGGCGTAGACGTCGCAGCCGTCGGAGACGGGCACGTCGAACTCGTAGTTCTCGTATCCGCAGTAGGGCTTGGCCTTGCGCAGGTCCCAGGCGAGCCCGGAGGCGCGCAGCAGGGGCCCGGTGACGCCCAGCGCCATGCACCCGGCGAGGTCGAGGTAGGCGACGTCGCGGGTGCGGGCGAGGTAGAGCGGGCTGGCGTCGAGGAGCTTGCGCATGATGGTGATGCGCTTGGGCATCTCTCGCAGCAGCTCGCGGATCTTGTCGACGGCGCCGGAGGGCAGGTCCTGGGCGACGCCGCCGGGGCGGATGTAGGCGTGGTTCATGCGCAGCCCGGTGACGAGCTCGAAGATGTCCAGGATCATCTCGCGCTCGCGGAACCCGTTGGTCATGACGGTGGTGGCGCCCAGCTCCATGCCGAACGTCGCCATGGCCACGAAGTGGGACGCCATCCGGTTGAGCTCCATCATGAGCACGCGGATGACGTTGGCCCGCTCGGGGATCCGGTCGGTGATGCCGAGCAGCTTCTCGACCGCCAGGCAGTACGCCGCCTCGTTGAACAGCGGCGTGAGGTAGTCCATGCGGGTGACGAACGTGGTGCCCTGCGTCCACGTCCGGTACTCCATGTTCTTCTCGATGCCGGTGTGCAGGTAGCCGATGCCGACGCGGGCCTCGGTGCACGTCTCGCCGTCGAGGGTGAGGATGAGCCGGAGCACGCCGTGCGTCGACGGGTGCTGCGGGCCCATGTTGACCACGAGGCGCTCGGCGCTGCTCGCCTGGGCGGCGGCGACGACGGCGTCCCAGTCGCCGCCGGACGCGTCGATGTAGTCCTCGGTGACGTTGGTGCTCATGTGTAGGACCTCCGCTCGTCCGGCGGCGGGACGGTGGCGCCGCGGTACTCGACCGGGATGCCCCCGAGGGGGTAGTCCTTGCGCTGCGGGTGGCCGTGCCAGTCGTCGGGCATCTCGATGCGCGTCAGCGCGGGGTGGCCGTCGAACACGATGCCGAAGAAGTCCCACGCCTCGCGCTCGTGCCAGTCGTTGGTCGGGTAGACCGCCACGATCGAGGGGATGTGCGGGTCGGCGTCGGGACACGAGGTCTCGACGCGGATCTCGGTGTTGTGGGTGATCGACCGGAGCTGGTAGACGGCGTGCAGCTCGCGGCCGGTGTCGTCGGGGTAGTGCACCCCGGTGACGCCCAGGCACAGCTCGAAGCGGAGCGCGGGGTCGTCGCGCAGCACCCGCATGAGGTCGGCGAGGGCGGCGCGGCGCACGTGGAAGGTGAGCTCGCCGCGGTCGACGACGACGCGCTCGACGGTGTCGGCGTAGGACGCCGGGGTGTCGCCGAGGGCGGTCTCCAGGGCGTCGGCGACCGCGTCGAACCGGGCGGTGCGGGGGTCGTCGGGGTCGGTGAAGGGGCGCTCGGCGCCGAGGCCGACCGGGCGGCGGACGAGCAGCCCGCCGTAGCCGGAGGTGTCGCCGGTGGTGCGGGCGCCGAACATGCCGGTCCGGGCCACGGGGGAACTGAGACGCTCCTCACCCGCCCTGGCGGGCAGGTTCTCCCCTTCGTCCGAGTTAGGCTTGCCTTGGCCGTTGAGACTCACGAGGTCGCCCCTTCGGCCGGGACGAGCGGAAGCGATCGGCGCAGCCGGCGCTCCTCCTCCTCGTCGATCTCCTTCTGGCGGTGCGCGCCGAGCTTGGTGTTCTGCACCTTGTCGTGCAGCTTGAGCACGGCGTCGAGCAGCATCTCCGGGCGCGGCGGACAGCCGGGCAGGTAGATGTCGACGGGGACGATGTGGTCCACACCCTGGACGATCGCGTAGTTGTTGAACATGCCGCCGCTGGAGGCGCACACGCCCATGGCGATGACCCACTTGGGTTCCGG
The DNA here is from genome assembly GCF_001552555.1 of Nocardiopsis trehalosi NBRC 14201. Classification (GTDB taxonomy): domain Bacteria; phylum Actinomycetota; class Actinomycetes; order Streptosporangiales; family Streptosporangiaceae; genus Nocardiopsis_B; species Nocardiopsis_B trehalosi. Next base: position 20,530 of record NZ_BCRK01000081.1, read on the forward strand.
CATCTGGTCGTAGATCTGCCGCAGGACGGGGGCCATCTTCTGACTCACCCGGCCCGCCACGATCATCAGGTCGGCCTGGCGCGGGGTCGCCCCGAACTTCTCCATGCCGAACCTGGCGAGGTCGTAGTGCGGGCCGCCCACGGACATCATCTCGATGGCACAGCAGGCCAGCCCGAACGTCGCGGGCCACATGGAACTCTTGCGGACCAGGCCGGCGATCTGCTCCACCGTGGTCAGCATGACGCCGCTCGGCAGTTTCTCCTCAATGCCCATCCGGCGAACCCCCTTTCCGGTTGCGCGGTCGGTTGACGCGTTCGGCGCGCCGGCGCGGGGTGCGGCGCGCGGTCGGTTCCGGTTCGGTCAGTCCCACTCCAGTCCTCCGCGGCGCCACTCGTAGGCGTAGGCGATCGACACGTTGACGAGGAACAGGACCATCGCGATCAGGCCGAACAGGCCCAGCTCGTCGAAGTGGACGGCCCAGGGGTAGAGGAAGATGATCTCGATGTCGAAGACGATGAAGAGCATCGCGGTCAGGTAGTACTTGATCGTGAACCTGCCGCCGCCGGCGGGCTGCGGTGTGGGCTCGATCCCGCACTCGTACGCCTGCATCTTGGCGCGGTTGTAGCGCTTGGGTCCGGCGATCGCGCCGACGAGCATCGAGACCGCGACGAACGCGGCGCCGATCGCGCCGAGCACGAAAACGGGTGCGTACAGCTCCATTGCTAAGCGTTCCCCTTCGGGCCGTTCAGGCGCGCGGGCGCCGGTGCGGGTGGCGGGTCCGGGCGCGCGGACCCGCTTGTGATCGCTTTCACGTGCCGGGTGGTCCGGCGGCTGGGCGTGGGCATGTCCGGTCCTGTACCGCCGTCAGGCCGCGGGGGCCATCTTGGACAGCCCGTTGATCACGCGGTCCATCGCGTCTCCCCGGGTGGGTTCGGTGAGGTTGGCCAGCATCTTCAGCGTGAACCGCATGAGGGTGCGCCGGCGCAGGCCGTACCGGGTGGCGTAGCGCATGAACTCCGGCCGTCCGATGACCTGCACGAAGTACCGGCCCAGCGTGTAGTACCCGCCGTAGGTGTCGGCGAGGATGTCGGGGTAGCGCAGCAGGGCGCGCTCGCGGGACTGGGCGGTGGAGCGGCCCCGCGCCTGCACGACGACGTCGGCGGCGATGCGCCCGGCCTCCATGGCGTAGGCGATGCCCTCGCCGTTGAACGGGTTGACCATGCCCCCGGCGTCGCCGACGAGCATGAGGCCGCGCGCGTAGTGGGGGGTGCGGTTGAAGCCCATGGGCAGGGCGGCGCCGCGGATGGCGCCGCGCTGGTTCTCCTCGGTGAACCCCCACTCCTCGGGCATGCTCGCCGTCCAGCGGCGGAGCAGCTTGCGGTAGTCGACGTCCTGGAAGGACGCGGTGGAGTTGAGGATGCCCAGGCCGACGTTGCTGGTGCCGTCGCCGACGCCGAAGACCCAGCCGTAGCCGGGCAGCAGGACGTCCTTGCCGCCGGTGCTGTCCCACAGCTCCAGCCAGGACTCCAGGAAGTCGTCGTCGTGGCGGGGGCTGGTGAAGTAGGTGCGCACGGCGACGCCCATGGGGCGGTCGTCGCGCTTGCGGACGCCCATGGCGACGGAGAGCCGGGAGGAGTTGCCGTCGGCGGCGATGACGAGCGGGGCGCGGAAGGTGACCGGGGCGCCGTCGGGGTCCTTGGCCGTGACGCCGACGATGCGGTTGCTGCGCTCGTCGATGACGGGCCCGGTGACGTTGGTGCGCTCGCGCAGCCGGGCGCCGGCGGCCACGGCGTTCTCGGCGAGGATCTGGTCGAAGTCCTGGCGGGTGCGGACCAGCCCGAAGCCGGGGTATTCGGCGAGGTCGGGCCAGGGCAGCTCCAGGCGGACGCCGCCGCCGATGATGCGCAGGCCGTGGTTGCGGACCCAGCCCTTGTCCTCGAAGGTGATGCCCATGGCGGTGAGCTGCTTGACGGCGCGCGGGGTGAGGCCGTCGCCGCACACCTTCTCGCGGGGGAAGGCGGTCTTCTCCAGCAGCAGGACGTCGAGTCCGGAGCGTGCCAGGTAGTAGGCGGTGGTGGCCCCGGCGGGGCCCGCGCCCACGATGATGGCGTCGGCCTCGGACTCGGGGCGGTCCCGGAGGGTCGGCTGGCTGGCTGGTGGCTCGCTCACGAGTGGGTCCTCGACGTGCTCAGCGCGGCTGTGCGCTTCGGGGGTGCGCCCGCGGGCGCTTGTGCGGCTGTAACGGTGTTGCGAATACCTCGTACGCTTGTGAAGTCCTTCACAAGGCTTCCGCTCCGCAGTCTAGACCTTTCACGTTGCAGGGGCGACCCCCAGGGGGCCATTTACTTGATCGCTGTGTTTTACGGACAAAATGGACAGCATGCCGCGTTACCAGGGTTAATGAGGTTAACCTGAGTCCGGTTTGTGGGCATTATTCGCTTTTATTGATGAATGACCGCAATGCTGCTTTTGTCGGCCGGGTCGGCGCGGTGGACCCGGCCGGCGCCGCGCGCACACGCCGACGGCCCGCCCGGGGACCGGGCGGGCCGTCGGGGGAACGGCTCAGGAGCGGCGGTACCCGCGGTGCAGCGCCACCACGCCGAAGGTCAGGTTGCGCCACGCCACCTGGGACCAGCCGGCGGCGCCCAGCCGCCGGGCGAGCGCGGGCTGGTCGGGCCAGTCCATGATCGACCGCGACAGGTAGTCGTAGGCGCCGGTGTTGCTGGAGAACAGGCCCGCGATCTTGGGCAGGGCCGCCATCAGGTACCCGTTGTAGACGGTGTCGAGGGGGCGCACCGGGATGTGGCTGAACTCGCAGACCACCAGCCGGCCGCCGACCTTGGTCACCCGGTGCAGCTCGCGCAGCGCCTGGTCGGGGTCCTGGGTGTTGCGCAGGCCGAACGAGATCGTGACCGCGTCGAAGGTGCCGTCGGCGAACGGCAGGGCGAGCGCGTCGCCCGCCACGAACGTCACCCCGCGCCGCGACGCGCCGCCGCGCCGCTCCGCCCCCACGCGCAGCATGCCCTGCGAGAAGTCGCAGGCGATGACGCGGGCGCCCTTGGCCGTGAACGACTCCGAGGAGGTGCCCGTGCCCGCCGCCAGGTCGAGCACCAGCTCGCCGCTGTAGGCGTCGACGGCGTCGACCGCCGCCCGCCGCCAGAGCCGGTCCTGCCCCAGGGAGAGGACGTCGTTGACCAGGTCGTAGCGGCCGGCGATGTCGTCGAACATCGCGGCGACGTCGGCGGGCGACTTGTCGAGTTCGGCGTGCGTCATGCCGTTCAGCCTATTGCCGCGCCCCGGCGCGCCCGACCGGCCCCTCCGGTCACCGGCGGTTTGCCGAGTCCTTCCCGGCCGACTCGATTACGGTAAGTGACGATCCGTGATCCACCGTCACGCCGGGGCCGCCCCGGGACAGGAGGACCGCCCGTGGGACGCACACCGCAGACCCTCGCCGCCGCTCTGGGCGCACTGCTGCTGGTCGCCGGTCCACCGGTGGCGGCGCCGGCCGCCGCGGGCGCCGTCGCCCACGTCACCGTGGTCAGCGAGGACCCCGCCGACTGGACCCCGCACGTACTCGACGGCTCGGTGGACGCGCTGGCCGAGGTCGGCGACGTCATCGTGGCCGGCGGCGACTTCACCAGCGTCGCCGGGCCGGGCGGGCGCGAGGCCGGCGACCACCGGTACATCTTCGCGTTCGAGCGGCGCACCGGCCGCGTCCTGGAGCACTTCGCGCCCGACTTCGACGCGCCGGTGCGGGCCCTGACCCCCGGCCCCGACGGCACGGTCATCGCGGGCGGGGCGTTCCGCGAGGTCGACGGCGAACCCCGGCGGGGCCTGGTGCGGCTGTCGCTGCGCGACGGCGGCGCGGTCGGCGCCTTCCGCACCGTGCTCGACAACGGGCGGGTCCACACCCTGGAGTCGAGCGGCCGCCACCTCTACGTCGGCGGCTCCTTCAGCTCCCTGGGCGGTACGAAGCGCACGGCGCTGGCCCGGCTCGACGCCCGGACCGGCCGGGTCGACCCCGACTTCGACCTCCGCGTCGCCGAGGCCCGCCGCGGCACCCTGCGCGTGGAGGACCTGGCGGTGGCGTCCGGCGGCCGGCGGCTCCTCATCGCGGGCCCGTTCACGCAGGTCGCGGGCGAGCGCCGGTACCAGATCGCGCTGATCGACACCGCGGCGTCCCCGGCCCGGCTGCGGCCGTGGTCGACCGAGGCGTTCGCCGCCCCCTGCGACTACGAGGCGCTGCACACCTACGTCCGCGCGGTCGACTTCGCGCCCGACGGGTCCTACTTCACCGTCGCGGCCGGCGGCGGCCCCGAGACCAAGCCGGGGCTGTGCAAGACGGCGACCCGCTGGGAGGCCGACGCGGGGGCGGACGCCGAGCCCACGTGGGTCAACCACACCGGGGGCGACTCGCTGTTCTCGGTGGCGGCCACGGGCGCGGCGGTCTACGTCGCCGGGCACCAGCAGTGGATGGACAACCCCGAGGGCGACCACAGCAAGGGGCCGGGGGCGGTCGACCGGCTGGGCATCGCGGCGCTCGACCCGCGCACGGGCCGGGCGCTGGCGTGGAACCCGGGGCGCGACCGGGGCCACGGCGCCGAGGCGCTGCTGGCCACCCGCGACGGCCTCTACGTGGGCGACGACACCGATCTACTCGGCAGCGAGCACCGGCCGCGCGTCGGCCTGTTCCCCCTCGACTGACCCGCTCCACCCGGCGGAGCGCGGGCGGCCCGTGCCGCCGTCCCCTCGCGGGGGCGGC
>NZ_BCRK01000082.1 GCF_001552555.1 Nocardiopsis trehalosi NBRC 14201
GGGGACGCGCGGTGACGCGCGGCCCCGCCGCCCCGCCGGGACGGCCGGTGGCCAGGGGCGACACGGCCGCCCCGGATTCACCGAACCACGTTCTAGTCTGGGGGGCGCCGAATCGGTAGAGTGCCGCCCATGGAGCTGAATGGAGTTGCCGCCCTCGTGTCCGGCGGCGCAAGCGGACTCGGTGAGGCCACCGTCCGGGAACTGGCCGCCGCCGGGGCGACCGTCGTCATCGCCGACCTCAACGCCGAACGCGGCGAGGCCCTCGCCAAGGAGGTCGGCGGCGTCTTCGCGGCCACCGACGTCAGCGACGAGGAGCAGGTCGCGGCCGCCGTCGAGGCCGCCGTCGGCACCGGCCGCCCGCTGCGCGTCGCCGTGTCCTGCGCCGGCATCGGCTGGGCCACCCGCACCGTCGACCGCGAGGGGCGGCCGCACGACCTCGCGAGCTACCGGAAGGTCATCGACGTCAACCTCATCGGCACCTTCAACGTGGTGCGGCTCGCCGCCGCCGCCATGGCGGAGACCGAGCCGGTCAACGACGACGGCGAGCGCGGCGCCATCGTCAACACCGCCTCCCTCGCCGGCATCGAGGGGCAGATCGGGCAGATCGCCTACTCGTCGTCCAAGGGCGGCATCATCGGCATGACCGTCCCCGCCGCCCGCGACCTCGCCGCCATCGGCGTCCGCGTCAACACCGTCGCCCCCGGCATCCTCGACACCCCCATCTACGGGCAGGGCCCGGAGTCCGAGGCGTTCAAGGAGCGGCTCGCCGCCCCCGTGCCCTTCCCCAAGCGGCTGGGCACCGCCGCCGAGTTCGCCCGGCTGGTCCGCTCCCTGCTGGAGATCAGCTACATCAACGCCGAGGTCGTCCGCATCGACGGCGGCCTCCGCATGCAGCCCAAGTAGAGAGCGGGGACCCATGTCCGACGAGGTGCTCTACACCGCAGAGGACGGCGTCGCCGTCATCACCATCAACCGCCCCAAGGCCAGGAACGCGGTCGACGCCGCCGTGGCCCGGGGCATCGCCGACGCGCTGGACGACGTCGACGCCCGCTCCGACGTCACCGTCGCCGTGCTCACCGGGGCCGGCGGCACCTTCTGCTCCGGCATGGACCTCAAGGCGTTCATGCGGGGCGAGGTGCCGGTCGTGGAGGGGCGCGGCTTCGCCGGGTTCGCCCAGCGCCCGCCCGCCAAGCCGCTGATCGCCGCCGTCGAGGGCTACGCCCTCGCGGGCGGGTTCGAGGCCGTCCTCGGCTGCGACCTCGTGGTCGCCGCCGAGACCGCCCGGTTCGGCATCCCCGAGGCCAAGCGCGGCCTGGTCGCCGGCGGCGGCGGGCTGCTCCGGCTGCCCGCCCGCATCCCCCGCAACATCGCCATGGAGCTCGCCCTCACCGGCGACTTCGTGGACGCCCGGCGCATGGCCGAACTCGGGCTGGTCAACCGGGTCACCGCCGAGGGCGGGGCGCTCGACGGCGCCCGCGAACTCGCCGCCCGCATCGCCGCCAACGCGCCCATGGCCGTCGCGGTGTCCAAGCGGGTCGTCACCGAGTCGGCCGACTGGTCCACCGCCGAGATGTGGGAGCGCCAGGACGCGCTCATCTCCCCGGTGTTCGTCAGCCACGACGCCATGGAGGGCGCGGCCGCGTTCGCCGAGAAGCGCGACCCCGTCTGGAAGGGCGAGTAGCGCGCCGGCCGCGCCGGGGCCGGGCCGCGCCCGCCCCGGCGCGGCCGGCTCACATCTCGGGCACCGGCACCCGCAGCGTCCGCAGCAGGGTCGCCACCAGGTCGTAGTAGCCCACCAGGGTGATCAGCTCCACCACGCCGGCCTCGCCGAACGCGGCCTCGGCCGCCGCGTGGCAGGCGTCGGAGGCGTCGCGGTCGCGCAGCAGCGCCCGCGCGAAGTCGAGCGCCGCCCGGTCCTCGGCCCCGAACGAGTCGGGGGTGGCGTGTCCGCCCAGGGCCGCGATCTCGTCGGCGGTCAGCCCGGCCGCCGCGGCGACCCGCCGGTGCGCCGCCCACTCGAAGGAGCTGGCCCGCGCCGCCGCCACCGCCAGCACCACGATCTCGCGCACCCGGTCCGACAGCGACGTGCCCGACCCCACCGCCGCGCTGAGCCGCTGCAGCGCCGCCCCGACCCCCGGCGCCGCCAGCATCGCGTTGAACGGGCCGTGCAGCCGGCCGTCGGGCCCGGTCAGCGGGAACGGCGGGTGGGGCCCGTACTTCGCGAGCACGCCGTCGTAGACGGCCCGCTGCTCCGGGGACAGTTCGGCCGACGTGTACCAGTGGATCCGCCCGTGTCGCACACCCCGATCATGGCACCCCCGGCGCCGCCGCGCGGCCGGACCGGGGCGGATGACATCTGTCATCCCGCCACCCGGCGAAGCTCACCCCCGGCCGGTGACAGCGGCGACTACCCCCTCCGCCGCCGCCCGGCCAGGCTGGGGGCATGAGCACGGTAGACCACGACGGGCCGCCGGACCCCGGCACCGCCATCAGCGTCCGCGGCCTCCGGCAGCGCCACGGCGACCTCGAGGCGGTCCGCGGTATCTCCTTCGACGTCGCCCCCGGCGAGCTGTTCGCCCTCCTCGGGACCAACGGCGCCGGCAAGACCACGACCATCGAGACGATCGAGGGCTTCCGCCGCCCCGCCGCCGGACGGGTCCGCGTCCTCGGCACCGACCCCTACGGCCACCCGCCCGAACTGCGCGAACGCGTCGACGCCGTCCTCCAGCAGAGCGGGGTGTTCCCCGAACTCACCGTCGCCGAGACCGTCGACCTCGCCCGCGACCTCGCCGCCGACCCGATGCCGCGCGGCGACGTCCTGGAGCTGACCGGCCTCACCGCCAAGGCCGGCGCCGCCGTCGGCACCCTCTCCGGCGGGCAGCGCCGCCGCCTCGACCTCGGCCTGGCCGTGCTGTCGCGCCCGGACGTGCTGCTGCTGGACGAGCCCACCACCGGCATGGACCCCGAGGCGCGCCGGGAGACCTGGCGGCTCATCGCCGGCATCGTCGCGGACGGCGCCGCAGTCCTGCTCACCACCCACTACCTGGACGAGGCCGAACGGCTCGCCGACCGGCTCGCCATCATGCACCGCGGCGAGATCCGCGTCGCCGGCACCCTGCGCGAGGTCGTGGTCGACCGCGGCGACCGCGTCGGCTTCCGGCTGCCCGCCGACGTGCGCGCCGACGACCTGCCCGCGATCGGCGGCGCCGCCCCCGAGGTGGAGCCCCGCGACGGCGGCGCCTGGGTCGGCTACACCGTCCGCGGCGACGACCCCGACGCGCGGGCGCACCGCGCCCTCGCCGAACTCCTCGACTGGGCGCGCGCCCGGGGCACCGTCCTCGGCCGACTGGAGCTGCGCGCGGCCTCCCTGGAGGACGTCTTCCTCGGCGTGGCCGACGGCGCCGCCGACCTCATCTCCGGCTGACCGGCCGGACCGCCACCCCCAAGAACCCCCGAGGACCGCCATGACCACCGCACCGCCGACCGCCGGACCGCCGGCTCGCGCGGGCGCCGCGGCGCGCACGCCCGTCGGCACCGTCCGCCAGACCCTGCGGCTCACCCGCACCGAACTCACCCTGTTCCACCGCTACCGGGTCGCCCTGTTCTTCTCCGTGTTCCCGCTCGCGTTCGCCGCGTTCGGCTTCTTCATGGACGGCGACGACATCCTGCCGGGCGTCGACGTCGGCGCCTACTTCATAACCTCGGTGCCGCTCACCGCGGCCCTGGTCCTGGGCACCATGCACGTCCCCAACATCTACGCCGCCCGCCGCGAGGCGCTGATCCTCAAGCGGTTCCGGGTGTCCGGGGTGGCGCCCGCGGCCCTGTTCGGCGCCACCACCCTGTCGGTGCTCGCCGTGGTGGCGCTCATCACCGCCGCCGTCTGCGGCATCGTCACCCTGTACTACGGGGCGGCGCCCGCCGACCCGCTGATGGTGGCGCTCGGCACCGTCCTGGTCACCGTGGTCCTCAGCCTGCTGGGGGTGGCGCTCACCCGGCTCGCCCGCAACGCCGAGAGCGCCCAGATGATGAGCATGGTCCCGTTCCTGGCGCTGATCGGCGCGAGCGGCACCGCCTACCCGGTGGAGCTGATGCCCGACCCGCTGGCCGCCGCCTGCTCGCTGCTGCCCACCGCCCCCGCGGTGGCGCTCATCCGCTCCGGCTACTGGGGCCGCGACCTGTTCGGCGGCCTGGAGACCGCCGGGGCCGCGTCGGGCGCCGAGCTGTGGACCGCCGCCCTGCCCGCCCTGGCGGTGCTGGCCGCGTGGACCGTCGCCGCCGTCCTGCTGCTGCGCCTGTTCCGGTGGGACCCGCGCGGCGCCGCCTGACCCCCGGCGGGGACGCGGGCGCGCCGACCCCGCCGGGCCGGGCCCGCGCCGTCCCGCCCGCACCCGCGCGGGCGGAACGGCGCACCACCCCTGGCCACGGCTAAGCTGGCTGACCGACGGCAGCAAGGAGGCGTGATGCCGGACACCGCCGACACCCCCCGGCTCGACCGCGCCGGCGGCGGGCGCGAGGACCGCCGGCTCACCACCGCGCGGCGCCTGGTCACCGGGACCTTCGCGTTCATGGTGCTGCAGATCCCGTTCTTCGCCGTGATCGGCGCCGTCAACTCCCTCCAGCTCGACGGCTCCGTCCCGCTGTGGCGCAACGTCCTCGGCATCCTGCTCGCGCTGCCGCTGGCCTGGCTCGTCATGATGATCGTCCGGCACCGGCTGGGCGCGCACCCGCTCCGCGACCCCGACCGCGTCTTCTGGGCGTCGTTCGCCCTGCTCGCGGCGGTCGTCGTCTGCCTGGACGTCTACACCTGGACCATGCTGGTCGCGGGCTCGTGGTGGTCGGTGACGGCGCTCGTCGGCACGCGGTGGCGCATGGCGTCCGTCGCCGCCGTCCTGATCGGCGCGTCCTGGCTGCGCATCGCCGTGCTCGCCGAACCCGACTTCGCGCTGCTGGCGCTGGCCTGGGCGTTCCCGATCGTGTGGACCCTCATCGTCCTCGCCGGCAACTACGCCACCCTGCTGCTGTGGGACATCGCCTCCACCGCGCACGGCGCCCGCGACGCCCGCGCCCGGCTCGCCGTCAGCGAGGAGCGGCTGCGCTTCGCCCGCGACATGCACGACCTGCTCGGCCACAGCCTGTCCGGCATCGCGGTCAAGAGCGAGCTGGCCGCGCGCCTCGCCGAACGCGACCCCGGCCGCGCCGCCCGCGAGATGGGCGAGGTCCAGCGGGTCGCCCGCGAGGCCCTGCGCGAGGTGCGGGCGGCGGTCACCGGCTACCGCGAGATCGACCTGGAGGCCGAGGTCGCCGGTGTGCGCGCGGTGCTCCAGGCGGCCGGCGTGCGGTGCTCCGCCGACCTGCCCGACACCGCCGCCCTCCCCGCCGAACTGCGCACCCTGGCCGCGTGGGTGGTCCGCGAGGGCGGCACCAACGTCCTGCGGCACAGCACCGCCCGGTCGTTCGAGATCGCGCTGCGCGCGGGCGAGCGCGCGGTCGTGCTGGAGGTGTTCAACGACGGGGCGCCGCCGGCCGCCGACGGCACCGCGCCCCGCTACGGCAACGGCCTCAACGGGCTCGCCGAGCGCGTGGCGGCGGCGGGCGGCTCGCTGTCGGCCGCCGCCACCGGCGGGGGCGGCTTCCTGCTGCGGGCCGTGCTGCCGTACCCGGCCGCACCGGCCGCCCCCGAACCCCTACCGCCGTCCGGCGGACGGAAGGACGTGACCGTGTGATCCGGATCGTGCTGGCCGACGACGAGCAGCTGGTGCGCGGCGCCATCGCCGCCCTGCTCGGCCTGGAGGACGACCTGGAGGTCGCCGCCGAGGTCGGGCGCGGCGACGAGGTGGTGGCCGCGGTGGCCGCCGCCGACGCCGACATCGCGGTGCTCGACATCGAGATGCCCGGCGCCACCGGGCTGGAGGCCGCCGCCCTGCTGCGTGACGCCGCCCCCCGCTGCGGCGTGCTGATCCTCACGAGCTTCGGCCGCCCCGGCTACCTGCGCCGCGCCCTGGCGGCCGGCGCCCGCGGGTTCCTCGCCAAGGACGCCCCGGTCGACCAGCTCGCGGGCGCCATCCGCCGGGTCCACGGCGGCGGCCGCTACATCGACACCGAACTCGCCGCCGCGGCCATGACCTCGGGAGAGAACCCGCTCACGGCCCGCGAGGCCGAGGTCCTGCGCGGCGCCGCCCGCGGCCTCGCCGTCGGCGCGATCGCCCGCAGCCTCCACCTCACCGACGGCACGGTCCGCAACTACCTGTCCAACGCCATCACCAAGACCGGCGCCGACAACCGCATGTCCGCCATCCGCACCGCCGAGGAGATGGGCTGGCTCTGACCCCCGATCACACCGCCTGGCTCAGAGATCGGAGACGTCGATGCCCGCCGCGTCGAGGATGGCCTTCTGCGTGCCGAAGCGCAGCGGATCGCGGCCCAGCGGTACGACGATGGAGCGTCCATCGCGGCGGAGTTTGTAGTGGTCGCCACGGGTGGATACGTGCTCGAACCCTTCGGCTTCGAGTAGTTTGATGATCTCCTTGCTGGACAGCCGACGGGCGCGTGGGCTCACGCGCTGACCTTGATGTCGAAGGGGAGGACGGCGGCCTCGGGGTGGATGAGGGCGAAGTCGATGGCCTCGTCCTCGTAGTACAGCTCGACGGCCTCTTGGATGTTGTGCAGCGCCTCTGCGTAGGTGTCGCCCTCGGTGGTAACCCCGTTCTCGACGCACTGGATCACGAACCCGCCTTCTTCAGGCCAGATCCGTGCGGTTAGCCGTACCGTCGTCGGTTGGTCCATGTCAGCCTCCAGCAACCCGATGACACCGCCTCCAGACTAGGCGCCAGGGGCCGGGCGTGTCAGAGGAAGCGGAGGACGAGCATGGCGGTGTCGTCGGTGTGGCCGCCCGGGGCGAACTCCTCCAGGTCGCGGTCGAGGCGGACGATGACGGCCTGGGCGGTGAGGCCGGAGCAGTGGGAGAAGACCTTGGTCAGGCCGTCGTCGCCCAGCATCGCGTCGCCGTTGCGGCGCTCGGTGACGCCGTCGGTCACCGCGAGGAGCACGTCGCCCGAGGCGACCTCGATCGTCTCGGTGAAGAAGTCGACGTCCTCGAACGCGCCGAGCAGCGGCTGCGACGTGGCCAGCGGGACGACCTCGCCCTTCTGGTTGAGCTTCAGCGGCAGCGGGTGGCCCGCCGACACCAGGCGGATGCGCATGCCGCCGCCCGGCCCCATCGGCGTCATCTCGCCGTAGAGCATGGTGAGGAACCGGGTGCTGGTGTTCTCCTCCAGGATCGCCAGGTTGAGCCGGCGCATGATGTGCTCCGGCGAGAACCCCTCGCGGGCCAGCGCCCGCAGGGTGTGCCGGGCCAGGCCCGTGACCGCGGCGGCCTCGGGGCCGGTGCCGCACACGTCGCCGATCGCGAAGCACCACCGGCCGTCGGTGGCGAAGAGGTCGTAGAAGTCGCCGCCCACCACCGTGCGCTCGTCGGCGGGCCGGTAGAACACGGCGTGGTCGACGCCGGGGATGGCCGGCTCCTTCTCCTTGGCGGGCAGCAGGCTCCGCTGCAGCGCCTCGCTCATGGAGGTCTGCCCCGCGTACAGGCGGGCGTTCTCCATGGCCGAGGAGACCCGGCGGGCGAGGTCGTCGACCACGTCGACGTCCTCGCGGGTGAAGTCCTCGCCGGCGTCCTTGCCGAGCGTCATCCGGCCCAGCGTCTGCCCGTGCGCCACCAGCGGCACGCTGATGCCCGGGCTCTCGGCCAGCTCCAGGGTGAGTTCGTCGCCCAGCCCGGCCGCCGTCAGGATCTCGGCCGACCACAGCGGGCGGGGCTCGCGCTGCTCGGGCGGCGGCAGCTCCGTGAGCAGCGTCCGCAGCACGTCGTTGTAGTTCTCGTTGGAGTGCATCGTGTGCATCAGCCGCGACACCCCGAGTTCGCTGGTGGTGTGCACGGCACACCAGCTCCCCAGCCGCGAGGTGATGAGCTGCGCCGCCAGCGCCGCGGTCATCTGCTCGTCGAGCGTGCCGGTCAGCAGGTCGCTGGCCTCGGCGAGGAAGCTCAGGCTGGCCCGCCGCGCCAGCTCCACCTCGGCCAGGCGGGCGCGCTCCATCGGCAGCGCGATGCGGTCCGCGCCCTCCTGGAGGCGGCGGGCCGCGGTGTCGCCGAAGTGCCGGATGCGCCGCGACGCCACCCCGATCAGCCCGGTGATCCGGCCGTCCACGATCAGCGGGGCGGTCACCAGCGACCGCATGCCCGCCTGCGACAGCCGGCCGCGGTGCGCCCGCGCGATCATCAGGTCGTCGTTGATGACGGCGCCCGGCGCGGGCGCCACCGACGGGAACGTCTCCTCGGTGCGGCTGCGGAACTTGCGCCACGTGCCCGTCGTCAGCCCGGTGGCCGCGCGGACCTCCCACTCGGTCTCGTCGGTGGTGGCCAGGGCGATGTAGGCGGCGTCGCCGCCCAGCGCCGACCGGGCGTACTCGACGGTGCGGTCCAGCAGGTCGGGCAGCGCCAGCCGGGCCGTCAGCGCCGCGTCCAGCGCCGCCCACGGCGCCGGCCGGGCGGGCCGCCGGCGCGCGGGGCGCACCGGCAGCGGCGGGGCGAGTTCGCCCTCGCCCTCGGCGGTCTCGTCCTGGATGCGGAACCAGACCGCCTTGTCCTCCTTGCTGTAGCTGACACCCCAGCTCGTGGCGATGGCGGCGGCCAGCGCCAGGCCCAGCCCGCCGGTGCGGGTGTTCTCCTTGGAGGGGGAGGTGTCGACGGCCAGCGGGCCGGCCTGCGGCACGGCGCGGTCGGGCACCCGGTCGGCGACCACCACCTCGACCGCGTCGGGCAGCCGGCGCACGGTCAGCTCCAGCACGCTCTCGGCGTGGATGACGGCGTTCGTCACCAGCTCGCTGACCAGCAGGATGATGTCGTCGGTCGCGTGCTCGACGCCCCAGTCGCGCAGGGTCTCGCGGACGAACAACCGTGCGTCCCCCGCGGTCTCGGGAGCGGGGGAGAACTGCCGTCGGGCGACCTTCATCTCGTCATGTGGCATCGTGAAGCCGTACGGTTTCTCTCGGCGTCGGTCGGGCGGAGCGGGTTGCAGCGCGGTCGCAGCCCCATCACCCCCACCCTGTCGTTCCTTCTTCTCCCGGTCCCGGCGGTGCCGGCCCGGCCGCGTGTGCGGGAGCGGCGCGAACAGCAACGAAGTTCATGATGTCAGAACGGCAGTGCGGTGAGCAGCCCGGCCGCATAACGTGAGGGACGCGCCCCCTGCTCCGGCGCGGGCTGGCCTGCCGCGCGTACCGGACCGTAGCGTTGGGGGCACGGCGCAGACACCGCCGGGTGGGGCGATCCCGCTCCCGGCGGAGCCCGGCCCCCACCGGGCCGCCGGCGACGAGCAGCAGAGGAGGGGGACGATGCCCGACGCCACCCGAGCACCTGACACCGATACACAGGTGGACGAGCTCCTGGTCGCGCTCTACACCATGCGCGACGGCGACTTCAGTGTGCGGTTGAACACCCGCGGCGACGGCAAGGCCGCCGAGCTCGCCACCGTGTTCAACGCGGTGCTGGACCACTGCGAGCAGCTGAGCAGCGAACTCCAGCGGGTGGGCGGCGTCGTCAACCGCGAGGGCCGCCTCAACGAGCGCATCTCCGTCAGCCCGGCGCGCGGCGCCTGGGGCGAGGCCGTGCGCTCTCTGAACCAGCTCCTCGACGAGGTCAGCGAGCCCGTCACCGAGGTCGCGCAGATCCTCGACTCCGTCGCCGGCGGCGACCTCTCCCAGCGCGCCGACCTCACCAGCAGACACGGGCCGCTGCACGGCGACCTCCTCCGCCTGGCCACCTCGGTCAACCAGATGGCCGACCAGATGCACGGCTTCACCAACGAGGTCACCCGGGTCGCCCGCGAGGTCGGCACCGAGGGCAAGCTGGGCGGCAGCGCGCAGGTCGAGGGCGTCTCGGGCGCCTGGCGCGACGTCACCGAGTCGGTCAACCAGATGGCGTCGCGGCTCACCGCGCAGGTCCGCGACATCTCCACGGTCACCTCGGCGGTCGCCCAGGGCGACCTCAGCCGCAAGGTCACGGTCGACGTCCAAGGCGAGATGCTCCAGCTGAAGGACACCGTGAACACCATGGTGGACCAGCTGTCCACGTTCGCCGACGAGGTCACGCGCGTCGCCCGCGAGGTCGGCACCGAGGGCAAGCTGGGCGGCCGCGCCAACGTCAAGGGCGTGTCGGGCATCTGGAAGGACCTGACGAACAACGTCAACTCCATGGCCGACAACCTCACCAACCAGGTGCGCGACATCTCCCAGGTGACCACCGCGGTGGCGCGCGGCGACCTGAGCCGCAAGGTCACCGTCGACGTCCAAGGCGAGATGCTGCAGCTCAAGGACACGGTGAACACGATGGTCGACCAGCTCGACTCGTTCGCCGACGAGGTCACCCGGGTGGCGCGCGAGGTGGGCACCGAGGGCAAGCTGGGCGGGCGCGCGAACGTCAAGGGCGTGTCGGGCATCTGGAAGGACCTCACCGACAACGTCAACTCGATGGCCAACAGCCTGACCTACCAGGTCCGCAACATCTCGCAGGTCACCACCGCCGTCGCCCGCGGCGACCTCGGCAAGAAGATCACGGTCGACGCGCAGGGCGAGATGCTCCAGCTCAAGGACACCGTCAACACGATGGTCGACCAGCTGGAGTCCTTCGCCGACGAGGTGACCCGCATGGCGCGCGAGGTCGGCACCGAGGGCACCCTCGGCGGGCAGGCGCACGTGCGCGGCGTCTCGGGGGTCTGGAAGGACCTGACCGACAACGTCAACTCCATGGCGAACAACCTCACCCACCAGGTGCGGCAGATCTCCATCGTCACGCGCGCGGTGGCCCGCGGCGACCTCACCAAGAAGGTCACCGTCAACGCCAAGGGCGAGATCCTCGAACTCAAGGACACCATCAACGTGATGGTGGACCAGCTGTCCGCCTTCGCCGACGAGGTCACCCGCATGGCACGCGAGGTGGGCACCGAGGGCCAGCTGGGCGGGCGCGCCGACGTCAAGGGCGTCTCCGGCATCTGGAAGGACCTCACCGAGAACGTCAACTCGATGTCGCACAACCTCACCACCCAGGTGCGCAACATCTCGCAGGTGACGTCGGCGGTCGCCAACGGCGACCTGAGCAAGAAGATCACCGTCGACGCGCAGGGCGAGATCCTGGAGCTGAAGGACACCGTCAACACGATGGTCGACCAGCTGTCGGCCTTCGCGACGGAGGTCACCCGGGTCGCACACGAGGTCGGCAGCGAGGGGCAGCTCGGCGGCCAGGCGAAGGTCGCCGGGGTCTCGGGCACCTGGAAGCAGCTCACCGACAGCGTGAACGAGCTGGCCGGCAACCTCACCACCCAGGTGCGCGCCATCGGCGAGGTCGCCAGCGCCGTCACCCGGGGCGACCTCACCCAGAGCATCGAGGTCGACGCCCGCGGCGAGATGCTGAAGCTCAAGGACAACATCAACCTGATGGTGAGCAACCTGCGCGAGACCACCGCCGCGCAGCGCGACGAGGACTGGCTGAAGTCGCACCTCGCCCGCATCTCCGCCCGCATCCAGGGCCACCGCGACCTCAGCGAGCTGGCCCGGCTGATCGTCAACGAGGTCGTGCCGCTGGTCGAGGCCCAGCACGGCGCCTGCTACCTGCCGGAGGAGAAGGACGACGAGGAGTCCTTCCGCCTCTACGCCGGGTTCGGCTACCAGCCGGGCGAGTCCGGGCGCCGGATCCGGGCCGGCCGCGGCCTGGCCGGCGAGGTCATCGCGCAGAAGAAGGAGATGATCATCCACAACGTCCCGGCCGACTACGTCAAGGTCGAGTCCGGGCTGGGCGAGGCGCCGCCGCTGACGCTGGCGATCCTGCCGATCATCTCCGAGGGCCGGGCGCTGGGCGTGGTGGAACTCGGCTCGTTCCAGCGGTTCCGCGAGGTCCACCTGGACTTCCTGCGCCAGCTGATGTCGCTGATCGGCACCACGATCAACACCATCCTGGCCAACTCCAAGACCGAGTACCTGCTGCTGCAGTCGCGCCAGCTCACCAACGCGCTCCAGGAGCGGTCCAACGAGCTGCAGCGCCAGCAGGAGGAGCTGCGGCGCAAGAACGCCGAACTGCACAGCAAGGCGGGCCAGCTCGCCAGCCAGAACCGCGCCATCGAGCTGCAGAACCGGCAGATCGAACGGGCCCGGCGGTCGCTGGAGGACCGGGCGCACCAGCTCCAGGTGTCGTCCAAGTACAAGTCCGAGTTCCTGGCGAACATGTCGCACGAGCTGCGCACCCCGCTGAACAGCCTGCTGATCCTGGCCCGGCTGCTCGCCGACAACAGCGAGCAGAACCTCACGCCCAAGCAGGTGGAGTTCGCGCAGACCATCCACAAGGCGGGCAACGACCTGCTCCAGCTCATCGACGAGATCCTCGACCTCGCCAAGGTCGAGGCGGGGCGGGCCGAGGTGCAGCCGTCGGACGTGTCCATCAGCCAGCTCGTCGACTACGTCGAGGCGTCGTTCCGCCCGATGACCGCCGAGCGCGGCCTGGCGTTCGCCGTCGAGGTGTCGCCCGACATCCCGAACTACCTGTGGACCGACGAGCAGCGCCTCCAGCAGATCCTGCGCAACCTGCTGTCCAACGCGGTCAAGTTCACCGGGTCGGGCGAGGTCCGGCTGCTCATCGAGCCCGCGTGGGCGCTGGACGACGCCGACCTCGACACCTTCGGCGAGAACGAGGAGGTCATCGCGTTCTCGGTGGCCGACACCGGTATCGGCATCCCCGACGACAAGCTCCAGGTGATCTTCGAGGCCTTCCACCAGGGCGACGGCGGGACCAGCCGCCGGTTCGGCGGCACCGGCCTGGGCCTGTCGATCAGCCGGAACTTCGCCCGGCTGCTGGGCGGCGAGATCCGGGTGAACAGCGTCGTCGGCGAAGGCAGCACGTTCACCCTGCTGCTGCCGGTGCGGCTGCCCGAGGGCACCGCCGAGCGGCTGGACGAGGCCGCCGACTCCGCCGTCGTGCTGACCTCGGGTCCGCGCGCCGAGATCGAGCCGCTGACCGACGTCGAGGTGGAGATCCCCGACACCCCCGCCGACCTGGTCGACGCCCCGCGCCCGCCCGCGCCGCCGGCCGAGCCCGAGCCGGTGCCGGTGCTGCGCCCGGCCGAGGACACCGCGGAGCGGGGCGGCGAGGCCGCCGACGAGGTGCGCGACGACCCGGCCCGCGACGCGGTGCTGGCCGGCCGCCAGGTGCTCATCGTGGACGACGACATCCGCAACGTCTTCGCGCTGACCAGCGCGCTGGAGGCGCACGGCCTGCGGGTGCTCTACGCCGACAACGGCAAGTCCGGCATCGAGAAGCTGGAGGCCAACGAGGACGTCGAGCTGGTCCTGATGGACATCATGATGCCCGAGCTGGACGGCAACGCCACCACCCGCGCCATCCGCGAGATGCCGCAGTTCGCGGACCTGCCGATCATCTCGCTCACGGCGAAGGCCATGCAGGGCGACCGCGAGCGCAGCCTGGAGGCCGGCGCCTCCGACTACGTCACCAAGCCCGTCGACCTCGATCACCTCCTGGACGTGATCCGGACGTGGTTGGATCGGGGTACGGCCGACGACCGTACGGACAATGAGCAGGAGCAGTAGCGTGCCGCAGAAGGCCAACATCCTCCTCGTGGACGACCGCGTTGAGAACCTCACGGCCCTGGAGGCCATCCTGACCTCCCTGGACCAGAACCTGGTCCGGGCCAACTCCGGCGAGGCCGCCCTCAAGGCGCTGCTGGAGGAGGAGTTCGCGGTCATCCTGCTCGACGTGGTCATGCCGGGCATGGACGGCTTCGAGACCGCCGCGCACATCAAGCAGCGCGAGAAGACCAAGGACGTGCCGATCATCTTCCTGACCGGCGCGGGCGTCGACCGCCACCAGGTGTTCCGCGGCTACGCGTCGCGGGCCATCGACTACCTCACCAAGCCGTTCGACCCGTGGGTGCTGCGGTCCAAGGTCGAGGTCTTCGTGGAGCTGTACCACACCAAGCAGCAGCTGCGGGAGCAGTCGCGCACCCTCCAGCGCGAGCTGGCGGCCGACTCCGGCGGCACCGGCGGTCCGGTCGCGGCGCGGCTGGCGCGCCGGGTCTCCGAGGTCAACGCCAACCTGGAGCTGCTGCGCGGGCTGATCGTCACCGAGAACCGCGACACCGACAGCCGCACCGTCGAGGCCGTGCGCGACCTCGACCGTTCGATGGCCCGGCTCACCACCCTGGTCGAGGCGATCAGCGGACCCCGGTGAGCCCCGCACCGGCCGGGCCGCGCGCCCGGCCGGCGGGCGCCGGCGGCGGCTATACGCAGATGTAGCGCACCGGAGACCGTCCCGTTTCGCGGCGATCGCTACAATCCTTGAGCCGGACCTTTCGTCACGTTTCGGCCGTTGACCCCTGTGGTACCTTGCCCCGGTATCGGCTCGGTCGCCCCTCCCCTCCGCCGGGCCCGCACGCGTCCCGTCCCCCCGGAGCCCCGGTGACGAGCGGCAGGCCCACCCCTATCCCGGACTCCTTGGAGAAGACACCGTGCTCCGTTCGTCGTCCCGCACCGCCGTCGGCGCCGCAGCCGCCGCCCTGGCGTTCGCGTCCCCCTTCGGTGCCGCCGCGGCATCCGCGAGCACCACCGACTCCGGCACCCAGGCGTTCCCCTACACCTGCGACGACCAGGACACCGCCGACACCCAGGGTGTCGACATCGAGTTCATCCTCACCGCGCCCACCGAGGCCGAGGTCGGCACGGCCGTGGACTTCAGCATCGAGCCCACCGACTACCAGTACTTCAGCTACGTCGAGGGCGGCGACATCACCTCCGGCACGCTGACCGTCGAGACGCAGCTCGGCGGCGAGGCCGCCCCGCAGCCCGTCGTCAGCGCGTCGGTCGAGGCCGAGGGCTCGTTCGGCTCCGACGACGCCGAGACCTGGGACGAGACCGCGCTGGCCGGCTCCTTCACGCCGACCATGCCGGGCGAGATCACCCTCTCGCCGGGGGACATCACGATCGAGATCGACCAGGAGGTCGGGTCGATCGACACGACCGAATCGTCCCTGCCGTCCACGACCGTGTGCAGCCCCGACGCCGCCACCGACGCCCTGGCCACGGTGACCGTCACCGGCGAGCCCGCCGTCGAGGAGAGCCCGTCGTCCGCCCCGGCCGAGACCGAGGACGGCGCCCCCGGCCAGACCGCCGAGTCCGAGAACGGCATGCAGGGCATGATGATCTTCGTCGCCGTGGCCGGCGGCCTGATGCTCGTCGCCGCCGCCGTGGTCCTCGGCATCCTCATCACCGTGCTGCGCCGGCGCTAGCCGCGCACCCGACCGAAGGCGGACACCGGACGGTGTCCGCCTTCGGCGTTCCGCCCGGGGCGGCGTAGTAGAAAGGGCGGTATGCGTACCGCGACCGACACCTCGTGGCCCCGGCGGCTCATCAGCCCATCAGGCCTCGCGTTCGCGCTGCTCTGCCTGTTCCTGCCGTTCATCGGGGTCTCCTGCGAGGGCGGCATGGGCGCCATGGAGGTCCGGGTCAGCGGCTGGGACATGGCCGTCAACGGGCAGCCGTCGGTCACCGGCACCGGCCTGCTCGGCGCCTCCACCGACCAGCCGAGCCTCGCCCGGGAGTTCGCCGACGCCGGCGCGGAGGAGCGGGTGGGCGTGCGGCCGCTCATGCTCGGCGGCGTGCTGGCGATGCTGGTGGCGCTCGTCCTGGGCACGGTGCTGCCCAGCGCCCTGGGGCGCGCGGTCGCCGGCCTGGCCGCCACCGGCGCGGCCGCCCTCGCCATCACCGCCAACGAGATCACCATGCTCGCCGCGCTGCGCGAACGCATCACCGCCGACGCCCAGTGGCTGGCGGGCGAGGCCGAGGTCGGCACCAGGTTCGGGTTCTGGACCACCCTGGCCGTGCTCGCCGCCGTCCTCGGCAACGACGCCGTCCAGGCGGTGCTCGCCCGCCGCGCCGACCGCTCCGCCGCTGCCGCCGGTCCCCCTGCCCACGGCCCGCCCGCGCCGACCGCTCCGCCCGGCCTTTACGGCCCGCCCGGCCCGCCCGGACCGGGCGGGCCCGGGGCCTACGGCCAGCCGGGAGCGGACGCGCCGCCCCCGGGCGCGGGGCTGCCGCTCGGTGGCGGCGCGCCGTGGCCCCCGGCGCCGCCCCCGCCCGCCCACCCGTTCCCGCCGGCCGACGCCGGCCGGCCGCCGCTGGGCCGCCGCGACGACCCCTACGGCCCCCCGTTCGGCGAGCGCCCCGACCCCTACGGCCCGCCCTACGGGTGAGCCCGGGAGGGCCGGCCGTCCACAGGCGAGGGGTTCCCATGGCGGCCATCCCGTCCCATGGGGTTGACTGGAATCAGGGGTTCCCCCAAGCGCGATGGCCTCCCCCGCAATGTCCGGGGAACGCCTCATCATGCCCAGAACCACCGCACCCGCGC
The DNA here is from genome assembly GCF_001552555.1 of Nocardiopsis trehalosi NBRC 14201. Lineage (GTDB taxonomy): Bacteria > Actinomycetota > Actinomycetes > Streptosporangiales > Streptosporangiaceae > Nocardiopsis_B > Nocardiopsis_B trehalosi. Next base: position 16,457 of record NZ_BCRK01000082.1, read on the forward strand.
CCGCGGTGTTGCTTTTGACGTTAACGAGCTATGGGATCGCTCCCATGCCCCGACAACGTCAGGACCAACGAGGGGCCAACGGGGGGCCGGGGTTACTCGGTGGGTGGGGGCGCCAGGGCCAGGCCGATGTGCTCGCCGATCTCCTCGATCAGGCCCAGGTCGGCCAGCCGGAACGCGCCCCGGTTGCTCCGGCGGATCAGCGTCAGCGCGCCCCGCACCCCGCGGGTGCCCGTCAGCGGCACGCACAGCAGCGACCCGGCGCCGAGCGCGCTCAGCACGGGGGCCCCGCTGGCGGCGCTGCCCAGCACACCCTCGTCGTCGATCTGCTGGTGCAGTACCGACTTCGCGTTGGCGATGACCTCGCGCGCGATCGGCGACGCGGCGGGGTCGAGCGCGGCCAGCTCCGCCCGCAGCGGGTCGCCCGCCGGGCCGGAGACGACCTCGCGCCGGGTGTCCTCGATCCGGTCGGGCCGGTCGCAGACGTCCACGACCACCCAGTCGGCGTAGGAGTCGGCGAGCAGCGCCGCCGCCTTGTCGAGCGCCAGCGCCTCGCCGGCGCCCCCCGGGCCCGCGCTGCGCAGCAGCAGCCGGGTCATCCGGGCCAGCACGTCGAGCCGGCGTGCGGCCAGCACCACCACCTGGTCCTCGACCTCGGGCTCCAGCGGGGCGGGCCCTTCGGCGGACACGGCCAGCGGCGGCGACATCACCACGAGCACCTGCGGCTCGGCCTCGGTGGGGATCTCCAGCCGGGTCAGGGTCAGGTGCACGTCCTCGGCCCACCCGCGGCGGGCCAGGCGCGACTCGAACGACGCGGGTTCGCCGCCGCGCGCCACCGCGGCCAGCCACGACCGCATGGCGGCCCGGCGGCGCAGGTCGATGAAGGTGTGGAACGGCTTGCCGGTGAGGTACCCGCTGGTGCTGCCCAGCCGGTCCGCGCCGATGGCGTTGATCCGGCGGATGTAGCCCTCGTGGTCGAGCAGCACCACGGGCACGCTGAGCTGGGTGAACACCGCCCGCAGCACGGTGCGCTCGTCGTCGGCGGGGGCCCGGCGCGGCGCCTCGGCGTCGTGGTCGGCGGCGAGGCGGGCGCCGCAGTCGCCCAGCAGCTGCTCGGCGAACCCCAGCTCGGCCAGCGCCGCCTCGGCGGTGCCGGCGGCGTCGTCGGGGTACATGGCGTGGGTGGCGCGCAACGCCGCCGCGCGCTCACCCAGCTCGGTGATCGCACGCTGCAGTTCGGCGAGGTTCTCCGGCACGCTTGACTCCCGACTCGGCTGGACGGCGGGGGCTGCCGCGGCGGGCCCGCGGTCCCGCGCCCCCCACCGAAGCTAACGCATGTCCCAGGTGTTCCGTCCGGTGGTTACCGTTGAGTCAGGCCGCCGCGCGCCGTCCGGACGCGGCACCACGGGACGAAGGAGCGCCGATGTGGATCGAACGCCTGGCGCGCGAGATCGGCGCGCTCGGCCAGGCCCAGGGCAGTTCGCCCGAGCGGGCGCTGAACCAGATGAGCGTGGCCGCCGCCCGCGGTGTCCCGGGGTGCTCGGCGGCGCTGGTGGTGCTCTGGCGCGACGTCGGACCGGGTGACGACGTCGCCGGCCGGCACGTCGTGGTCGACTACGGGGCCTCGCACTCCGACCTCGCCGCCGCCTTCGAGCACCAGTACACGTCCGACCAGGGGCCCGCCGTCGAGGCCGTCCGCGAGATGCGACCGGTGCGGGTGGGGGACGTGCTGCGCGAGGACCGCTGGCCCGGCTACACCAGCATGGCGGTGCAGTGCGGGGACCGTTCCTCGATCACCTACCCCTGCGAGGCGGCCGGCGACGTCGTCACGTTCGGCGTCCACTCCGGCCGCGCCGACGGCCTGGACGAGGCGTCCGTCACACCGCTCGTGGCGCTGCTCGCCGAGCACGCCGCCACCGCGCTGCAGAGCGCGGGCCGGGTGACCGACGCCGCGCGTGAGGCCGCACACATGCGCCGCGCCATGGACGTCCGCGCGGTGATCGACCAGGCCAAGGGCATCATCATGCACGCCCGGGGCTGCGATTCCGCCGCGGCGTTCGACGAGCTGCGCCGGGTCGCGCAGCGCAACCGCATGAAGGTGGCCGACGTCGCCCGCAGCCTGGTCGCCGAGCACGACGAGAGCACCGGCCGCCCGCCGCGCGCGGCGCCCCGCCGATGAGAACCGTCGGGCGGGTGGACGCCCCGTATCGGTGTGGTGTCGTGGGGGGCGGAGCCTGTCTCGCCTCCGGCAATGGCGCTAGGGTTGGCCGAGTGGAGTTCGCAGTCCGTGTGAACACGACCCGGAGGCGGCTGCCGCCGGTGCCCGCGGTCTCCCTTGGCCGCCGAGGAGTGTGAGTGTGGCATCCCAGATCTCGATTCATGCCGAAGGCGACGTCGTGGTGGTCACCCCGACGGGGGAGTTGGATGCCGTCACGTCGCCCGACCTCGCCGCGGCCCTCGAAGGGGTCCTGGGCGCCGAGGAGCCCTGCCGCGGGGTCGTGATCGACTTCTCGGGGGTCACCTTCTGCGACTCCCGCTGCATCGGGGTGCTCGTGGCCTGCTACCGGCAGGCGCGCGACCGCGGTATCGCCCTGGTGGTGTCGTCGCCGCAGCGCACGGTGTACCGGCTGTTCGTCATCGCCGGGATCGACCAGGTCATCACGATCGAGGACGACACCCGCAACGCCATCACGTCGGTGTCGGCCTGACCCGTCGCCCGCCCGACCCCGTCCGGCGGGTCCGCCGGCGGGCCGGTCAGCCGGTCTCGGCGCGGAAGTGCAGGCGCACCAGCGAACCGTCGGGCCCCCCGCTGACCTGCATGTAGTCGGCCACCTGCCGGGTGATCCACAACCCATAGCCGCGCGGGCCCTGGGGGTCGGCGGCCAGGTAGCCGCTCAGCGGGTCGGTGAGGCCGCCGCGCTCGTCGAACACGTCGCACACCACCCAGCCGTCGCGGCGCCACACGGTGACCCCGCCCTTGCCCGCTCCGTGCTCCAGCACGTTGGCGGCGAGTTCGTTGGCGGCGACCACGAGGTCGCCGGCGCGGTCGCCGGTGAGTCCGGCCGCCGCGGCGAGGCGGGTGATCTCCTCGCGCAGCGCGGGCAGGTCGGCGCGGATGTCGGCGGTGTGCCGCGGGCCGGTGGGCGGCGGCAGCGGGCGGCCGACGTCGGCGGCGCTGAACGCCTCGGGGTCGACGTGGTCGCGGTTGGCGATCGGGCCCTCGGCGGTCGTGAGCAGCGGGTGCGTGTGCCGGGCGGCGTCGAGCACCGGGCCGGGCAGGCGGGGCGCGTCGTGCAGGCACAGCAGGCGCATGCCGGTGCCGGCGAGCGCGGTGGTCAGGACGGAGTCGAGCCGCTGCCATTCGCGCAGGCCGACGGGGTCGTCGACCGGCAGCGGGGGCTGGCCGAGGAGTGTGGTGCGCGCGGGTTCGCCGGAGCGGGCCAGCCGACGCAGCGCGGCCAGCGTGCGGCCGGGCGCCTCGTACAGCTCGCCGGGGTCGGTGAAGCGGATGTCGCCATCGGCGCCCGCCAGTCCACCGCGGAGTTCGGCGGCCATGGGGTCCGCGACCGCCACCACCACGTGCCCGCCGGCCGCGGCGTCCGCCCGCAACCGGGGCAGCACCGTTCGGCGCAGTTCGTCGGGGGCGCCCACGAGCACCGCGTGGTGCTCGAAGCCGGCGTCCCCCTCGGCGTCGGCGCGTGGCGTCATGGCATCATCCCGGGCGACCCTCCCGGCCTGGGGCGACAGCGTTCGGTCCTGCACGGCGGGCTCCACCGGCACGCCGACTAGTGTGCATCATCCCCGACCGCGGTCGGCATCGCGCCCTCTCCCGGGAGCATCCGCTCGTAGACGAGGGCGGTCTCCTGGGCGACGCGCTGCCAGCAGAACCGCGACGCGGCGCGGTCGGCGCCGGCGATGCCGTAGGCGGTGCGCATGGTGGCCTCGCCGAGGAGGGAGCGCACGGCGCGGGCCAGGGTCTCGGGGCGGGCCCAGCGCAGCAGGGTGCCGGTGGTGCCGTGCAGGACGGCGCCGGTGACGCCGCCGACGGCGCGGGCGACGACGGGCAGCCCGCACGCCATGGCCTCCAGCACGCCGCCGCCGTAGGGGTCGTAGCCGGCGGCCGAGACGTAGAGGTCGGCGGAGCGCAGCAGCCGCGGCAGGTCCTTGCGCTCGACCGGGCCGGTGATGGTGACGCGGTCGTCGACCCCGGCCTCCTTGGCGAGCAGCTCCAGGCGGCGGGCGTTGTCGTCGAGCGCGGGCTCGACCGGCGCCGGGCCGGCGATGACCGCCAGCTCCGCCTCGGGCAGCCGCACCATGGCCTCGATCAGCGTCTCGACGCCGCCGTCGGACAGCGGGGCGATGGTGATGATGCGGGTGCGGTCGTCGCGGCGGCCGTGCCAGGGGCCGGCCGCGGTGCCGCCCTCGGGGGCGAACTGGTCGGTCTCGACGCCGAACGGCACCACGCTGACGTTGCCGCGCGGCACGCCCATGCGGGCCAGCTCGAAGCGCTGGTCGGCGGAGTTCACCACGACCGCGTCGACGCGGCGGGCGATCGCGGCCTCCAGGCGGGCGCGGTCGGTGCGCTCGGGTCGGCCGGCGCGCTGCTCGGCGACGTTGAGCGAGTGGAAGGTCTGCACGATCGGCAGGGTGCCGGTGTGCTCCTCGCACTGGCGGGCGGCGGACAGGGCGGCCAGGCCGCTGGTCCAGCCGATGGAGTGCAGCACCTCGGGCGCGTCGGCGGTGAGCCGGTCGGCCAGCGCGGTGGCGAAGGCGCCGGTGTGGTCGGCGGCCTCGTCCTCGGTGAGGGGGCGCTCGGGGCCCGCGGCGAGGTGCTCGACCATGACCCCGCGGCCCATGCGGGCGCGCTCGGGGGCGTCGGCGGCGGCGCGGCGCGCGTAGACGGTGACGCGGTGGCCCTGCTTGGCCAGGTGGCGGGCGAGGGCGGCGACGTGGACGCTGTCACCGCAGGTGGGCTCCCCCTTGTGGGCGGGGAGCGGGGTGGCGTGCTCGGCAATCAGGGCGATCTTCATATGGCACTCCTCAGGGCACGACGGCGACCCGGCACGTGAATCGGGAGGGGTCCGCGCGAGTACGCCGCGGCGGCGGCGACGGGGGGCGGACCGGAGGGGCTCCCGGGCCGGACCGGCAGGGGCCGGTCCGGCGGAGAGAAGGAAAGGAGGGGCAGACGCATGGGAATCACACCAATCACCGTTGCGGGAAAACACGAAAGCGCCCGCGGAACCGCCGAGGAGACCTCGGCACGCGAGCGCGCAAGGGATGTGGTGTGTCTGCGTCTTAGACACCCGACGGGCTCCATTGTGCCAGACGTCCCCACTTCCCACAACAGCCGTCGACGTGGGCGGACGCCGGTGGCGGCGCCGCGGCGGCACGGCCCGGGTTTGTCCGGTGACGCTCCGGGCACGCTGGGCCGGGACGAGCCGACCGGCGGCGCGCGGACGGAGGACGTGGATGAACGTGGGGCCGGACCGGTGGCCGCCGGGTGGAGACGACGGGGGCGCGCCGCGCGTGCGCGACCCGGTGCCGGGATACGCGGGGCGGGGGCGGCTGCGGGGCCGGCGCGCGCTGGTGGTGGGGGACATGGGCGACGCCCCGGGCGGGGGCCGCGCGGTGGCGGTGGCCCTCGCCCGCGAGGGGGCTGCGGTCGCCGTCGCCGGGCGCAGCGGCGATCCGGACGCGCCGCCGGGGGCCCGGCCGCTGGCGCCGCCGCTGGGCGACGGCCCGCTCGCCGACACCGCCCGGCTGCTCGCCGAGGCCGGGGGCGCGACCCTGGCGGTCGACTGCGACCCCACCAGTGAGGCGGAGTGCCGGGAGGTGGTCGCCCACACCGCCCTGGAGTTCGGCGCGATCGACGTCCTCGCGCTGTGCGGGTCGGCGCCGCCCGACGCCGACGGGCTGCGCGAGCTCACCACCCGGCGGCTGGAGGAGCTGCTGCGCGCGACCCTCTACACGGCGCTGTGGTTCGTGCGGGCCGCGCGCACGCACCTGGCCGACGGCGCTTCGGTGGTGCTGCCGGGCTCCGGCGCGGGCCGGGCCGGATCGGGGGAGCACGTGGGGCTGGCGGCGGGGACCGGCGGGGTGATGAGCCTGACCCGGTCGCTGGCCGACGCGCTGCGCGACCGCGGCGTGCGGGTGAACTGCCTGGTGTCCGACCCCCGCGACGACCCCGCCGACGTGGCGGCGGCCTACGTCGCGCTGGCCGCCGGGGAAGGGCGCCACGGGACCGGGGAGGTCCTGCCCGTGGCCGAGGTCCTCGCCGCCGGGGGGTGAACCCGCCGCGCACCGCTCGCCCCGGCGGGGACGGAACCGTACCTTTGAGGGAGCGGCCACTCGGGAACTGCGTATCGGGGCGTTTTCCGCCATGATGTACGCGGATTTTGACCACGATCAGCGGGCCCCCGATACGGTTGCTTGATCACCGCGCCCCGGCCACCGTCCGGCCGGTGGCGCCGCTTGGGACCGTTCGGCAGGATCTGCCGATGAAACAGGAGGTTAGGGCGTATGGGACTCGCTGGTGGGGAAGTCACGGTCACAGCCCTCACGCACCGGGGAGCGGTCCGCCCGGCCAATGAGGACGCCGTGGTCATGGGGGCGCTGACCATAGCCAGCGCCAACATGACGTTGCCGGTCCGCTGCGTGCTCCCGGTGAGCGAGCCCGTCATCCTCGCCGTCGCCGACGGCCTGGGCGGCCACGCCGCCGGTGAGATCGCCTCCGAGCACGCCGTGCACCGCATGGCCGAGATGAGCCCCCGGCTGGCCTCGCCCGACGACGTCGACGTGCTGCTGAAGAACATCGACGAGGAGATCAAGGACCACGCCACCCAGCACGCCGAGTTCTCCGGCATGGGAACCACGGTCGCCGGGATGCTGCTGAACGCCGACGGCAACTTCTGGTTCAACGTGGGCGACTCCCGCACCTACCGCCTCGAAGGCACCCGGTTGCGCCAGCTCTCGCAGGACGACTCCCCGCCGCTGCCGCCCTCCGAGGACGGCAAGCCGGTCACCACCAACTTCATCACCCAGTCGCTCGGCGGCAGCGGCGCCACCGCGATGGTGCCGCACGTGGGCCGCGACCACGAGCCCGACCCCGGCACCTGGCTGATGTGCAGCGACGGCCTGTCCGACCTGGTCGCGCTGGAGGACATGGAGCGCATCATCGCCGAGGCCGGCAGCGACGAGGCCGCCGTGCACGCCCTGTGGCAGGCCGCCATGGAGGCGTCCGGGCGCGACAACATCAGCATCCTGCTCGCCCGCCGCATCTGACACCGCCCCCGCGCCCGGGAGAGGGGCGCGGCGGGCGCTGCGGCGCGCTTCGGACGCCCCCGGACGGCCGCGCGGCGGCGCCGTGGCGTCCCGGCCCGTACGCAGCGGGGCCCGGGACCGCACCGGCCCCGGGCCCCGCCCCCGCGTCGGGTCAGTCCCGGCCGTCACCGGGGCGGTTGCGCATCCGGACCAGCAGGATCACCACGAGGGCGATCACCGCGATGGCCCCGACCACGCCCGCGACCGGGCCGAGCGCCGACATCGGGTCGGCGGTGCCGCCGTTCTCGGCGGCCGACGGCGACTCCGCCGGGTCCGCGTCGGAGCCGGCGGGCGCGGCGGACGGCTCCTCGGCCGGGGTCGACGGCTCGGGCAGGGCCTCCTCCGCCACCGTGAACGTGAGCTGGTCCTCCAGCGGGTGGCCGTCGGCGGAGATGATCCGGTAGGCGAGCGTGTACTCGCCGGCCTCCTCCAGGGGGCGCAGCGGAACGGACGCCTCGGCGCCGTCGCGCTCGACCTCCCCGTCCTCGTAGGTGGTGCCGTCGGGGCCGGTCACGACGATGGTGTTGGTGCCGTCGCCGACCTCGGCGTTGAACGTGAGCACGACCTCCTCGGGGAGGGTGTCGAGTTCGGCCCCGTCCTCGGGCGAGGAGCTGAGCAGCGTGTTGTGGGCGAGCGCCGCGGGCGCCGGGGCGAGGGCGAGCGGGACCGCGGCCGCGAGCGCGGCCAGGAGCAGGGTGCCGCGGCGCGCGGCGGTGGTGTGCGTCATGGTGGTGACCTTTCCGGCCGTGGACGTCCGTTGGGGCGCCGCGCCGGCGGGCGCGGCGATGGCGGGGTGCGGCGGGACGTCGGGCGGGGCGCGCGACCGGTCGCGGCGCGGGCCGCCCTGGCCGGGGCGGAGCAGCGGGGGTTCGGGGGAGCGGGGCCGGGGCGCGGCCGGCGCGGCGGGGCGCGGGCGGCCCAGCGGCCGGGGGAGCGCGGTGGCCAGCAGCTCCAGCAGCGCCCAGAGGGCGGACTCGCCGCGGGCGAGCAGGGCGGCGGAGAGCAGGGCGGCCCACAGGTGTCCGGCCAGCATCCCCGGGTAGAGCCCGAGCAGCGCGCCGTGCCCGGCGTGGCCGGGCGGCACGGCCGCCGCGTCGGGCGCCGAGGCGAGCAGGACGAGATGCAGCAGCGCCTGCGCGGCGGCGAGGACGGCGAAGATCTCGCCGAAGGTCCGGCGGCGGCGGGTGAACCGGTGGAGCAGGGGCGCGAGGAGCGCGGCGGCCGCCGCGACGGCGGCGGGGGAGGAGGGCGTATCGGCCCACAGGGAGTGCCCGCTCCAGGAGAGCCCGGCGCACGCACCGGCGAGGAACGCGGTGCGGACGGCCCGGAGAGGCCCGCGGACGGGAGCGTGCACGGTCATCGAACCTAGCCGAGGACGCCCCGGACGCAAAGAGCGCCGCCGGGCACGTGGCCCGGCGGCGGGGCGGGGGG
>NZ_BCRK01000083.1 GCF_001552555.1 Nocardiopsis trehalosi NBRC 14201
ATCGCAAACCCGGTTTTATCCTTCCGTTAGCCTTGTCGTGCGATCGTCGACTCCCGTCCACCCCGCAGCCACGTACGAACGGTGCCCATGACCAGTCCCGCGTTTCCGGATGTGCCCGCGCCCGCAGCGCCGGGCGGCGAGGACGCACGCCCCGCTGGCGGCCCCGCCGACACCCCTGTCCTTGACCGTGTCGACCGTGCCGAGACCGCGGCGGCGGGTACCGGAGGTGCGCGGCGGATGAAGATCTCCTGCGTGCTGCTCACCATGGGCAACCGCCCGGCCGAGCTGCGCCGCGCCATCAACAGCGTCTTCGAGCAGGAGGGCGCCGACGTCGAGGTCATCGTCGTCGGCAACGGGGCCGACCTCCCCGACCTGCCCGACGGCGTCACCACCGTACGGCTGCCCGAGAACGTGGGCATCCCCGAGGGGCGCAACCACGGGGTCAAGGCCGGCACCGGCGAGATCATCCTGTTCCTCGACGACGACGGCTGGTACCGCTCGCGCGACCTCGCCCGGCACGTCGCCGAGCGGTTCGCCGCCGACCCCCGGCTGGGCGCCGTCTCGTTCCGCATCGCCGACCCCGACGGCGGCCCCGACCAGCGGCGGCACGTGCCGCGGCTGCGCGCGGGCGACCCCCAGCGGTCGAGCCGGGTCACCACCTTCCTCGGCGGCGCGTGCGCCATCCGGCGCACCGCGTTCGCCCAGGGCGGCGGGCTGCCCGGCGGGTTCTTCTACGCCCACGAGGAGACCGACCTCGCCTGGCGCATCCTCGACGCCGGCTTCCACATCGAGTACGACGCCGACGCGGTCATGTACCACCCGGCGGTGGCGCCCACCCGGCACGCCGACTTCTTCCGGCTCAACGCCCGCAACCGGGTCTGGCTGGCGCGGCGCAACCTGCCGTGGCCGCTGGCGGCGGTCTACCTGGCCAACTGGGTCGGCATCACGCTGCTGCGCGAGCGGTCGCGCACCTCGCTGCGCGCGTGGTTCCAGGGGTTCCGCGAGGGCTGGCGCGAGGACTGCGGCCCGCGCACGCCCATCCGGTGGTCGACCGCCTGGCGCATGACCCGCACCGGGCGGCCGCCGATCATCTAGGCCTGGGCGCCGCCCGGAGGCGGGTCCTTCGTTCAGGCGGTGCGGCTCGTAGCGGGCAGCGCGGCGGCGGCCGGGACGGGCCCGCGCGCCGGGGCCGCGCCCGCCCACTGCTCCAGCTGCCGGACGAACGTCTCGGCCTGCACGGGCCAGTGGAACCGGGCCCGGGCGGTGGCGTGCCCGGCGGCGCCCATGGCGGTGCGCCGGGCGGGGTCGGAGCGCAGCGCGAGCACCGCGTCGGCGGCGGCCCGCACGTCGCCGAACGGCACCACGATCCCGCACGGGGCCGAGGAGCCGCCGTCGACCAGCGCGGCCGCGGCCGGGTTGGGCGAGGTCACCACCGGCAGCCCGTGCGCCATGTACTCGACGACCTTGGTCGGCATGGAGTGGCGGTAGTTCGCGGTGTCGTGCAGCAGGCTGATGCCGGCGAGGGCCCCGCTGATCATGCGCAGCGCCTGGTCGTTGGGGACGAACCCGTACCAGTGGACCGCCTCCTCCTGCTGCGCGGCGCGCAGCAGGGGCCGGGTCTGCGGGTCGGCCGAGCCGATGACCTCGACCCGCACGCCGTGCGGGCGCAGCAGCCGGCCCAGTTCGACGAGTTCGGCGGCGCCCCGCGCGGCCGACAGGTGGCCGAGGTAGACGACCCGGTCGGTGCCGGGGACGCGCTCGGGCGCCTCGGGCACGTAGGTGGTGTTCGGGATCACCGGGTGGTCCAGGGTGAACCGGTCCCGGTAGCCCTCCTCGGCGAGGAGCAGGTGCATGCGCCGTTCGGCGCGGCGCTCGAAGCTCCGCACGATGGGCGCCAGCGGGCGGCGCAGCGGACGCGGCAGCCACGGCTTGGTGAGCAGCGCGGCGGCGGCGTCCTCGTGCACGTCCCAGACCGTCGGCGGGCGTTCGTCGGGCAGCGCCAGGAGCAGCTCGGGGTCGTGGAAGAGCAGCACGTCGGCCGTTGGCGCGTGCGCGGCGAGGGCGGCGCGCGCGGCGCGCAGCGCCCGCAGGCGCCGGCGGCCCGCAGCGCGGGGCACGTCCACCACGGTCAGCTCCGGCCACGGGGTGACCCCGCGCTCCCGGAACGGGGCGATGTAGGTGACGGTGTGCCCGGCGTCGAGCAGGGCGCGGATCTGGCGGTGCAGGATGCGCGCGTCCTCCGGGTGGTGGACCACCGTCGCGACGAGTGCGTGCATGTCCGTCTCACCTGACTTCCGAACGCCTATCGGGTCGGGCACGTCCCCCTGCGTGCGGGCGTCCCGTCGGCCACGCTAGCCGCGCGGGGAAACAACGGGTGAAAACGAGGGTTACGGGGAGGCATGGGGCCGATGAATGCGGCCCGGCGCGCGCGGCGGACGCGGGCACGCCGCGGCCGCCGCCGGGGGGAAGGCCCGGCGGCGGCCGGATGGTGCGGGCGCGGGGCGCGGGTCAGAGCACCTGGAGGCCCTCGCGGTCGGTGGCGGCGGTGCGGCGCCCGTCGGCGGAGCCGGGGGCGGCGCGGCGCAGCACGCCGCGGGTGTCCAGCAGCAGCCGGGCGTGCTCGGCCAGCAGCTTGGGCCGGTAGGCGGCGTGGTCCGTGAGCAGGACGGTCAGGTCGGCCTCGGCCAGCGCCTGCTCCAGGTCCTCGGCGCGCGGCACCTCGGCGCCGTTCACCGTCCAGCCCGCGACGTGCGGGTCGTGGTAGACGAGCGTGGCGCCCTTCTCGGCGAGCTTGCGCGCCACCGGGCGGGCCGGCGACTCGCGCTGGTCGGCGATGTCGGCCTTGTAGGTGACCCCGAGCAGTAGCACCTTGGAGCGCGACAGCGCGAGGCCCGCGTCGTTGAGCAGCTCCTGGGCGCGCTGGAGCACGTAGGAGGGCATCCGGGCGTTGATCTCCTGGGCCAGCTCCACGAACCGGAACGGGTAGCCGAGGGTCTTCACCTTGTACGACAGGTAGTTCGGGTCGATCGGGATGCAGTGTCCGCCCACGCCCGGTCCCGGGTAGAACGCCTGGAACCCGAACGGCTTGGTGGCGGCGCAGGCGATGGCGTCCCACAGGTCCACGTCGAGTTCACGGCAGAAGATCGCCATCTCGTTGACGAGGGCGATGTTGACGTGCCGGTAGGTGTTCTCCAGCAGCTTGGCCATCTCGGCCTCGCGGGTGCCGCGCGCCCGGACGACGTCGGTGACGAACCGGCCGTAGAAGTCGGCGGCGCGCTCGCCGCAGACCTCGGTGAGCCCGCCGACGACCTTCGGGGTGTTGGCGACGCCGAAGGCCGTGTTGCCCGGGTCGATGCGCTCGGGCGAGAAGGCGAGGTGGAAGTCGGCCCCGGCGATGAGCCCGGACTCCTCCAGGATCGGCCGGACGACCTCCTCGGTGGTGCCCGGGTAGGTGGTGGACTCCAGGACCACCAGGGTGCCGGGCGTCAGGTGGGCGGCGATCGACCGGGCGGCGGCGGTGACCGCGCCGAGGTCGGGCCCGCCCTCAGCGGAGAGGGGGGTGGGCACGCAGATGACGATGGTCCGGGCGCCGGCCAGGACCCCGGGGTCGGTGGTGGCGGTGAACCCGGCCGCGTGCATCTCGGCGATGTCGGCGGACGTCAGGTCGTCGACGTGCGACGTCCCGGCGGTCAGCCCGTCGACCACGCGGGTGCTGACGTCGAGCCCGGTCACGGTGAGGCCGGCCCGCGCCGCCTCCTGCGCGAGCGGCAGGCCGACGTAGCCCAGTCCGATGACGACCAGGTCGGTGGTTGAGGTGACGACGTCCACAGGGGTTCCCCCTCGTGTTCTCTGTCTGCTGTGTGGAAAAGCGGGGATCGGGACCGTCCTGCGGTGAACTGGACGCCGGGGCGCCGTTCCGCGTTGGCCGATGGCGGAGGAAATGACCTGCTCCGGACATTCTCCGCATTCGCCGTACGCCGGACCCGATTTCGCGGTAGGTGCGGCCGCCTCCCGATGGCCGTGCGGGCCGGATGGCCCCGCGGCCTGGCAAGATCCCTTGCGTTTTCCGACTGTAAGCCCGTAATCGGGCGAAACCCCGGCCCTGTCCGAACTCGTCCGCCGGATTTCACCGTCCGGCCACTCGCGGTTCCCCGCTCCACCGGGGGGAGGTCACATGACCGGACGGCGGAAACGGGAGGGGAACGGGTGTACCGGGGGAATCGAATTGCGCGCGGAAAAGCGGACCACCCGGAATGGGTGACGGAAAGGTGAACACCGGGTGCCGTGCCGCGGACCGTGCGGCCCCCGCCGCCCCGGGGCGCCCGCCACCGCGTCGCTGGGCCGGGGCGGGGCCGCGGCCCCGCCCCGGCCGTTCTCCGGGCCCCGCCTCAGCCGCGCGCCGCGGCCCCGTCGGCGGCCCCCGTCAGCGCCGTGTACGCCGCCGCGTACCGGTGCGCCGCCGCCGTCCACGTCCGGTCGCGCCCCACCCGCTCGCGGGCCGCGCGCCCGTAGGCCGCGCGCGTCTCCGGCTCCGCCGCCAACCGCTCCAGGCGGTCCGCCAGCGCCACGGGGTCGCCGGGCGGGACCAGGTCGCCGGTGATCCCCGCCGCCACGATCTCCGCCAGCGCGGGCACGTCGCTGGCCACCACCGGCAGCCCGCCCGCCATGGCCTCCACCGGCTTCAGCGGGGTGACCAGGCGGCTCACCCGGTCGTCGCGGCGCGGCACGCAGAACACGTCGAGCGCCGCGTGGTAGCCGCGCACCTCGCCCGCCGGGACCCGCCCCGGGAAGTGCGCGGCCCGCTCCAGCCCGGCGGCCCGCGCCCGCTCGCGCAGCGCCCCCAGCTCCGGCCCGTCGCCCACCACCAGGGCGTGCGCCGGGACCCCCCGGGCGCGCAGCGCGGCGACGGCGTCGACCAGCGTGTCGAGCCCCTCGTAGCCGTAGCAGGTCGTGGTGGTGCCGACCACGAAATCCGCCGGGCCGATCCCCAGCCCGCCGCGCACCCCGGCGCCGTCGGGCAGCGGCTCCAGGAACGCCTCGTCCACCGCGTTGGGCACCACCAGCACCGACTCCGGGTCGACCCCGCGCGCCACGATGTCGTCGCGCATGGTCCGGCCCAGCGTCACCACCAGGTCGGCCGCCGCCATCGCCGCGGTCTCCGCCGCCCGCTCCGCCAGGTAGAACGCGTCGGACGTGCTGCGCGAGGGGTCGCGCGACAGCCACGACTCCTCCAGGAACCCGCGCACCTCGTAGACCACCGGCAGGCCGAAGCGCCGCCCCAGCTCCAGCGCCAGCGCGGCGTTGCGGTGGTTGCTCGCCGCGTGCAGCACGTCCGGGCGCAACCGCTCCACCAGCGCCCCGGCGCGGCGCAGCGCCGCCCGCAGCTCCTGGTCGGGCCCCGCCGGCGCGGTCCACGGCAGCAGCCGGTGGTAGGGCACGCCGTCGACGTCGACGCGCGGCCGGGTGTCGGGCACGCCCTTGGTGAGCGGGTAGCCCAGCCGGGTCACCACGTGCGGGTCGAGGCCCGCCGCCCGCTGCCCCAGCGCGATGCGGTGCGTCCGCTGGGTGTAGCCGGCGTTGGTGTGCGGCAGCGCGTTGGTGACCACGTGGAGTACGCGGAGGCCGCCGGTGGGCGATCCCCGATCGTTCATCGCGTCGTAGTGTCGCGTTCTCCGCTGCGGCGTTACCGTTGTGGCGTGCCACCGACCAGGCGATTCCGCGCGGACCGCCCGTCCCGTCGTGAGCGCCAGCCGGTGCTCCAGGCCGGCCCGCCGCCGGCCGCCGGGCACCCGGTCCAGCAGCTCCCGGGCGAGTCCGGGCTGCTCGACGGCCAGGGCGAAGGCGGTCAGGCGCGCCAGCGCGCGGGGCGACGCCCGGCGGGCGGTCCCGCGGACCGACTCCAGCGCGTCCTCGCGGCGCCCGGCGTCCCACAGCGCGTACGCCCGGGGCAGCGCCCCGGCGCGGCCCAGCGCGCCGCGGGCCGCCGAACGGGTCGGCCCCGGCATGACCCGCAGGGCCAGCAGGGGCAGGCGGGCGGGCTCCGCCCGCAGGTGCCGCCAGGTCAGGGTCGCGGTGAAGGAAGCCGCTTTCACGATGTTGCGCACGGTCGGGAATCCAACCACGCCCGGGTGACCTGCCGGTGACGCCACGGCGTCGGGCACGGGACGTGATCACCGGCCGTGCGCCTACGAAGGGAAGAAGATGTCGTCAGCCCAGGCCGAGCGCCGCCCCGCGGCCGCCGGGTTCGCGCCCGACGCCGAGATCGTGCACATCGTCGGCGCGCGCCCCAACTTCGTGAAGGCCGCCCCCGTGGTGGCCGCCCTCGAAGCGCGCGGCGTCCGCCAGGCGGTCGTGCACACCGGCCAGCACTACGACGACCGCATGTCCGCGGTCTTCTTCCGCGAACTCGGCCTGCCCCGCCCCGACGTCGACCTCGGGGTCGGCTCCGGCTCGCACGCCGAGCAGACCGCCGCGCTCATGGTCGGCCTGGAGCGGGAGTTCACCACCCGTTCACCCGGCCTCGTCATCGTGTACGGCGACGTGAACTCCACCCTCGCCGCGGCGCTCGTCGCCGCCAAGCTGCACATCCCCGTCGCCCACGTGGAGGCGGGGCTGCGGTCGTTCGACTGGACGATGCCCGAGGAGGTCAACCGCCGGGTCACCGACCAGCTCTCCGACGTGCTGTTCGCCACCAGCCCCGAGGCGGTCGGCCACCTCGCGCACGAGGGCGTCGACGTCGACCGGGTGCACCTGGTGGGCAACCCGATGATCGACACCCTGCTCGGCAACATCGACCGGTTCGACACCGCCGCGCTGCGCGCCCGCCTCGACCTGCCCGACGCCTACGTGGCCGCCACCCTGCACCGCCCGGCCAACGTGGACGACCCCGCCATCGTCGCCCGCCTCGCCGCCCGGCTGCACGAGGTCGCCGACCAGGTCGACGTCGTCATGCCGGTCCACCCGCGCGGGGCCAAGGCGTTCGCCGCCGCCGGCCTGGGCGACCACCCGCGCATGCGGCTGCTCGACCCGCTCGGCTACGTCGACTTCGTGACCCTGGTCCGCGGCTCCACCGCCGTCGTCACCGACTCCGGCGGCGTGCAGGAGGAGACCACCATCCTGGGCGTGCCGTGCCTGACCCTGCGCCCCAACACCGAGCGCCCGGTCACCATCACCCACGGCACCAACCGCCTGGTCGTCGACTCCGAACTGCCCGGCCTGGTCGCGAAGATCCTCGCCGGGGAGACCCCCGGCGCGCCCACCGTCGCCGACGTCCCGCCGCTGTGGGACGGCCGCGCCGGCGAGCGCATCGCCACCATCCTGGCGGGCCGGTGACCCCCGCGCGCCGTCCCGCCGCGCCGCCGGACCCCGCCCAACGCAAGGTAGGAATGCTGCTGTGAAACGGCGTGAACAGAGCCAGACCGAACAGCTCCGGCAGGCGCTCACCGAACGGGAGGCCCAGCTCCAGGAGGCGCGGTCCCGCCTCGCGGCGCTGGAGGGTTCGACGTCGCTCCAGGTCGGCCGGGCGCTGACCGCCGCCGCCAAGCGGCCCGGGCGCGGCCTCATCCGGCTGCCCCGCGACCTGTTCCGGCTGTGGCGCAAGAGCGGTACCACCCGCCAGGGCAGCGGCCGCCGCCGCACCACCCAGCCGGTGCGCTCCTTCGACGCCGAGCGGCAGGAGGCCCGGCTGCTCGCCGGCACGGTGGGCGTCCGCGACGACCGGTTCGTCGTCGCCGGGGTGCTCTCGCCCGAGGTCCGCGCCGCCGTCGAGCCCTACGTCCGCGTGGTGCCGCTGCGCCCGCACAACGCCCAGGCGGTCCTGGAGTCCGTCGACGTCGACGCCGTGTGCGTGTCCGCGTCGGCCACCGCGCCGGGCGGGTTGTGGGCGCACGCGGGCGACCCCGCCGTCGCCGACCGCACCCGCGCCCTGCACTGGGTGGTCGAGACCGCGTCCGCCCGCGGGGTGCCCTCGGTGCTGATCGCCGACGCGCCCGCGCCGCCCGCGCTGCGCTCCCTGGGCTTCGACCTCGTCCACGAGGGCGACACCGGGGTGCCGCTGCACCTGTTCAACCCCGTCGCGGCCGAACCCGAGCGCGACCCGGCGCCCGCCCACCTGCCCTCGCCCGGGCCGGGCGGCGCCGTGGTCACCCGGCTGGCCGCCACCCTCGACGGCCTGCGCCGCCCGGCGCCCGCCTGGGACGACCTGCCCGCGGTGCTGCGCGGCTCCGCCGGGGTGGTCGTCGACGACCCCGCCCTGGCCGACCGCGCCCTGGTGTGCGGGGCGCGGGCGCTGCTGCTGGGCGACCGCCGCTCCGGCGACCGCGCCGAGGCCGGCGCGCTGCACACCGTGCCCGCCGACGCGGGCGCCCTGCGCTCCGGCGCCGCGGCCGCCGAACTCGACCGCATGCGGGCGGCCGGCGCGCTCGGCCCCGAGGAGCTGCGGCTCGTGCTGCGCTCGGTGTTCCTCACCGACGCCACCCCGGTCCGGCTCGCCGAGATCTTCGGCGCGCTCGCCTTCGCGCCCGGCGCCGGCGCCGCCTCCCTGCCGCTGCGCGGCCGCCGGGTGGCGCTGCTCGCGCTGCCCGCCGACGACAACGCCTCGCTGGCCCTGGCCGGCGACGTCCTCGGCCAGTCGCACGCCCCCGCCGAGGTGCTGGTGCCCGAGAGCGCCGCGCACTTCGCCGGGATCGAGCGGCTGCGCACCCACGGCGTGCCGCTGCGCACCGTCGCCGGGCCGGAGCCGCAGGGCGAGCCCGGGCCCGCCGACTGGGCCCGGCTGGCCGCCGCCGCGTCCGCGCCGTGGACCGCGCTGTGGCGCGAGCCGCGCGGCGACGCGTTCCTGGCCGACGTGCTGTGCGCGGCCGAGTGCTCCGGCGCCGACGCGGTGGGCCCGGCGATCGCCGCCTGGCGGCCCGAGGGCGCGTCCGCCGACGCGGTCGACGACGCGGTGGCCGACCAGGAGTACGTGTTCGTCAGCGCCATCCGGCCCGACCTCGCCCGCCGCGAGCTCGTGCGCCGAGGCCTGCAGCCCGGGGTGTGGAACCGGCACGGGGCGCGGCTCCTCGCCCTCGGCCCGATGGCGGACGGCCGCTGGGAGTCCCCCGACCGCAGGCGCACCACCCCGCATGCGCAGTCGTGACAGTGACGCGCCGCCGGTCGCCCGCGACGCGGCGGCGCAGACGTCCTCCGGGGTCCGGCCCCGGCGGATCGGTTTCGAAGGGAAGCACGTGACCAACCACCGAGCGGACACCCAGGCAGCGCCCAGGGGCGCCCGCAGCACGGCGGACGCGAACGGACGGGGGGTGTGACGGTGCCGGACCACGCTACGCGGCCGCGCGCGCTCGTCTACGGGGACGTCGACCTCAACATCATCGACGGGTCCGCCGTGTGGGCCCAGTCCATGACCCAGGGCCTCGCCGCGGCGGGGTGCGACGTCACGCTGCTGCTCAAGGCGCCGGTGACCACCGACCGGCTCGTCGCCCCGCTGATGGGGGCCGAGCACGTGACGGTGCGCCGCCCCTACGAGGACAGGCTCCTCTCCGACCTGGGGCCGCGCGGCCTCACCCCGGACCAGGCCGTCGCGCTGATGACCCGGCTCGACGCCGAGCGCCGCTTCGACCTCGTCGTGGTGCGCGGCCGCCGGCTGGCCGGCCTGGCCGCCGCCGAGGAGGCCCTGGCCGGGCGGTTGTGGACCTACCTCACCGACGTCCCGCAGAACGTCACCGAGATGACCTCCACCGCCGTCTCCGAGCTCACCGACATCGCGGTGGCCTCGCGGTTCCTGCTCTGCCAGACCGAGGAGCTGCGCGGGTTCCTGGAGGCAGCCATCCCGGCGGCGTGCGGCAAGAGCGTGCTGTTCCCGCCCGTCGTCGTCGCCCCCGAGGGCGTCGCCGGCTCCGGGACCCCGCACGAGCGGCTGCGGCTCGTCTACACGGGCAAGTTCGCGTCCCGCTGGAACACCCTGGAGATGACCGGGCTCCCGGCCGCCCTGGCCGAGCGCGGCGTCGCCGCCGAACTGCACATGATCGGCGACAAGATCCACGGCGACGACCCCGAATGGGCCAAGCGCATGCGCCGCGCCCTGGAGGGCGACGACGTCGTCTGGCACGGCGGCCGCCCCCGCGCCGAGGCGCTGCGGCTGTCGGCGGAGTGCGACATCGGCCTGTCCTGGCGCGACCCCGAGATGGACGCCAGCCTGGAGCTGTCCACCAAGGTGCTGGAACTCGGCGCGCTCGGCCTGCCGGTGGTGCTCAACCGCACCCCCATGCACGAGGCCCTGCTCGGCGCCGACTACCCGCTGTACGCGGGCGCCGACACCGACAGCGTCGCCGACGTCCTCACGCTCGCCGCGGACCCGGAGATCTACCGCGAGGCCGCCGAGCGGTGCCGCGCCGCGTCGGCCCGGTTCACCCTGGAGCGCGCCGCCGACCGGCTGCGCGGCTACCTCGCGCTCGCCCTGCCCCCGATGCCGGCGGGCGTCGACCCGGAGCGGCCGCTGAAGGTCGTCATCGCGGGGCACGACCTCAAGTTCTTCACCCGCCTCGCCGACTACCTGATGTCGCTGCCCGGCCTGGACGTCCGCCTGGACGAGTGGGAGTCGCTGCGCGCCCACGACCAGTACCGCAGCCGCGAGCTGGCGGCCTGGGCGGACGTGGTCATCTGCGAGTGGTGCGGGCCCAACGCGCTGTTCTACGCCCAGCACAAGCGGCCGGGCCAGCGCCTCGTCGTGCGGCTGCACCGCTTCGAGCTGTACGCCGAGTGGCCGCGCAAGCTCGACATCGACAAGGTCGACGCCGTGGTGTGCGTCAGCCCCTACTACGCGTCGCTCACCCGCGAGCTGGCGGGCTGGCCCGCCGACAAGGTGGTGGTCCTGCCCAACTGGGTGGACGTGGCCCAGCTCGACCGGCCAAAGCTGCCCGGCGCGGAGTACACGCTCGGCATGATCGGCATCGCGCCGTCGCGCAAGCGGCTCGACCGCGGCCTGGAGGTCCTGGCCGAGCTGCGCCGCCGCGACCCGCGCTACACGCTGGCGGTCAAGTCCAAGCAGCCGTGGGACTACTGGTGGATCTGGAACCGGCCGGAGGAGCGCGAGTACTACGAGCGCACCTACCGCTCCATCCAGCGCAGCGACCTGCTCGCCGAGGGGGTCGTGTTCGACCCGTTCGGCCCCGATGTGGGCGCCTGGCTGCGCCGGGTCGGGTTCATGCTGTCCACCAGCGACGACGAGAGCTTCCACCTGGCCCCCGCCGAGTGCGCCGCCTCCGGCGGGGTGCCGGCGGTGCTGAGCTGGCCGGGCGCCGACACGATCTACTCGGCGCGGTGGCTGCACGACGACACGGCGGCCATGGCCGAGGCGATCCACACGATCGTCAGCGAGGGCCGGTTCGACGCCGCGCGGCGGGCCGCGCAGGCCGAGATCACCGAGAACTACGCGCTCGGCCGCGTCTGCGACCTGTGGACCGACCTCGTCGTGCACGGCAAGGTGCCCGAGCCCGTCGATCTCACCCGCGCGGTGACGGCCTAGCGGCCGCCTGAGGCGGACGGAGGCGCACGCGGCGCCGGCCCCGGGATGTGCCGCCGGGGCCGGCGCCGCGGCGCGTCGGCCGCCCTTGTGCGGCGCGGCCGCCGACGCGGAGGGGCCCGCACCGGATGGTTCCGGTGCGGGCCCCTCGGTGTCCGTGCGGGGGAGCGGTCAGCACTCCGTCTGGGCCTCGGCGGCGGTGATCCCGCCGGCCGGGGCGCCGCCGCCGGAGTCGCCGGAGCCGCCGTCGCCCTTGAGGCCCTGCCAGTCGGAGGGGGCCATGACGAGCTGAACGGTCTCGCCCAGCGCCGGGTTCTCCTCGGTGACGGCGTTCTCCAGCTCGCCGGCCAGGGTCTCGGCGTGGGCCTCCTGGCCCGGGCCGTAGTAGACGGTGGTCTGCTCGGGCACGATGTCGGGGTTGCCGGTGCCGGTGACCTGGAAGCCCTTCTCGGTCAGCAGCGGGGCCACCTGGTCGGCCAGGCCGGAGGTGTCGGTGCCGTTGCGGATGTCGACGCTGACGTCGCCCGGCTCGACCTTCGGGGCCTCCTCCTCCGGCTGCTCCTCCTCGCCGCCGCCGCTGTCGCCGCCCTCGTCCCCGCCGCCGTCGCCGCCGGACAGGTCCTCGTCCTGGGCGACCGCCTGGAACAGCTCGGAGGCGGCGGGCTCGCTCCAGACGAGCCGGTTGGGGTCGGCGGGGTCGGCGCCGTTGGGCACCGTGACGAAGTTGACGTTGGACATGTCGACCTCGCGCATGGCGATGGCGATGTCGGCCATGGTGTCGACGGTCAGCTCGTCGTCGGTGGTGATGGTCTCGGTGACCGAGCCGAGGAAGTCGTAGAGGGTGGTGGGGCTGCTCAGGATCTCGCCGCTCATGACCTGGCGCAGCATGGCGCCGAGGAACTCCTGCTGGCGGCCGATGCGGGAGGTGTCGCTGCCGTCGCCCTGGCCGTAGCGGGAGCGCATGAAGCCGAGCGCCTCCTCGCCGTTGAGGGTCTGCTCGCCCGCATCCAGCTGCAGCTTGGCCTTGTCGTCGTCGATGGGCTCGGGGATGCACATCCGCACCCCGCCGATGGCGTCGACGATGTCGCGGAAGCCCGTGAAGTCGACGCTGACGAAGTGGTCGATGTGGATGCCGGTGAGCTGCTCGACCGCCATCCACTGGCACTCGACGCCGCCGTAGGACATGGCGGAGTTGATCATGCCGCGCTGCGCGGTCATGCCGGGGTACTTGCCGTCCTCGGAGGCCTCGCACGCGGGCAGGTCGACCATGGAGTCGCGCGGGAGGTTGATCATGGTCGCGGTGCCCTTGTCGGGCGAGATGTGCGCGATGATGAGGGAGTCCGGGCGCTCGCCCTCGGCCTCGCCGTAGTCGCCGTTCTCACCGGTCCGGACGTCGGACCCGATCACCATGACGTTGAGCGCCCCGTCGACCCGGCTCGGGCGGTCGCCGAAGGCGTCGGTGTCGATCGACTCCTGGCTGATGTTGCCGTAGAGGTCGTAGTAGGCGCCGTAGGCGGTGAGGCTGCTGCAGATGACCAGGCCGGTCGTGATGACGGCGGCCCAGCCGCCGCGGCTGAGGTTGGTCCGCGCCGCGCTGTGGTTCTTCCGCGCCGCGTGCGCCTTCGCGCCACGGGACGATCGATTTCTGGGCATCTGGCACCAAACGGACGGGGTCAGGGAAGAGGCTTGAATTCGCCCGGGAGCGCGGGGGAGCCGGGCCGCGCGTCGGCCACCGCCGTTACGCGTTCCATGCCAAGCCGTGCCTGCAGGTTAGCCGAAGCATCCCCCGGGGTGAGCACGAGCGGCACGGCGCCGGCCACGGGGGCGAGGAAGCGGGACAGCTCCGGTCCCAGGTCCGCGAGGGAACCCGGCGTCGAGGTGATGATAGCCACGCGGTCCGCGGCTGTCAGCTCCCACTCCGCCGCCCGGCCTCGGGCGAGCGCGGCCAGCTCCGCGCCGGACAGCACGCCGTCCCCGGTGTCCAGGGCGGGTGCGCCGGGGTCGACGGGGCCGGGGGTGAACCGGTCGCCGTACCCGCGCACCTCCACCGCGTAGTCCAGCGCGGCCGGCGGGCAGTCGGCCAGGGGCATCCCCAGCGGGTGCAGCGACGCCCCCACCACCTCGCGCGCCCCGCTGTCGAGGGCCGCATCGACCCCGTCGGCGTCGGCCACGGCGATGTCGGCCGCCGCCCCCGCCAGGCCGCCGCGGTCCACCGGCACCGCGGTCAGCCCCGTGGACCACGCCGCCACCAGCCAGACGAGGGCCTGCCAGTGCGCCGGCAGGGCCAGGGCGACGCGCTCGCCCGGTCCGGCCCCCAGGCCGTCGGTGATCAGGTTGGCGGTCTTGGCCACCCAGTTGTCGAACGTGGCGTAGGACAGCTCGACGCGGCCCCCGGTGGCCGCGTCGTAGGCGGTGACGAAGGGGCGGGCGGGGTCGGCCGCGGCGGCGGACCGCCACAGGCCGGCCGGGGTCTCAGCGGGCACGGCTGCTCCAGGGTTCTCGCGGCGGGCCGCGCGGGCGCCCCGCGGCCCCGGGCCGCCACAGGCTATCGCGCGTCCCCGCCGATGCGGTGGTGTCCGCGCGCGGCCTTCGGTAGGTTGCCCGGGGGTGGAAGGCGACCGGGGGGCGGTGGTGGCGCGCCGCGGCCCGCGCCCGCCCGCTCACGCCGCGCAATCGCCTGCCGACCGAGACGGTTCCCTCCATGCGCCTGACGCCCGCCCGCCTGTTCGCCCGTGCCACGGCCGTCCCCGTCGCCGCCGCCGCCGCGTGGCTCCTGGTCGCGTTCCCGCTGCTGGTGGCGGGGGTGTTCACCCCGCTCGCCGGCGCCCTCCTCGGCGTCCCCGCCGTGCTCGCCGCCGCCGTCCTGCTGCCGCGGCTGGTGCCCGACCTGGCCGAGGACGGCCTCCCGTGGTGGCCGCTCGCCGCGACCGTCCTGATCGCGGCGGCCTTCGCCGCCGTGCAGCTCGTGTACCACGGCGAGACCCTGGTCATCCGGCGCGACCCCGCCTCCTACGCGCAGTTCACGGCGTGGATCGCGCAGAACGGGTCGCTGCCCATCCCGCAGCAGCGCCCCCTCATCGCCGGGGACGACCCCGCGCTGTCCTACGGCAGCCTCGCCTACTACGAGGTCGGCCGGTCGGTCTGGCCGCAGTTCCTCGCCGGCGCCCCGCTGCTGTTCTCCGTCGGCCACTGGATCGGCGGACTCGACGGCATGCTGCTCGTCCCGCCGATCGCGGGCGCGCTGGGCGTGTTCGTGTTCGGCGGGCTGGCCGCCCGGCTCGTCGGCGCGCGCTGGGCGCCCCTGGCGGCCCTGCTGCTGGCGGTGTGCCTGCCCCAGCAGTGGGCGAGCCGCGCCACCTACAGCGAGCCCGTCGCGCAGGTCCTCATGCTCGGGGCGCTGCTGCTCGCCTACGACGCGTTCGCCCGGCGCGCCGGGGCGCGCGGCCGGTGGGGGGCGCCGCACGCGCTCGCCGCCGCCGCGGGGGTGGCGTTCGGCCTCGGCCTGGTGGTGCGCATCGACGCGCTCCGCGACCTGCTGCCCGTGGTGGGGTTCGTCGGGCTGCTGCTGCTCGCCCGCCGGGGCCAGGCCGTGCCGCTGCTCGGCGGGCTGGCCGTCGGCCTGGGCTACGGGTTCGCCGCCGGGTTCGGGCTGTCCAAGCCCTACCTCGACTACCTGTCCGCCTCCCTCGATCCGCTGCTGGCCATCAGCGCCGCCGTCGTCGTCGCCGTGGCCGCCGCCACCGCCCTGCTCTGGCGGCGCGGCGTGCCGCGCACCGACCGGCCCGCGTGGCTGCCCACCGCGGCCGCCGGCCTGGCGCTGCTCGTGGTGGCCGCCCTCGCCCTGCGCCCGCTGGTGTACACCCACCGCGGCCACGGCGACGAGGCGACCGCCGCCTACATCGGGCAGGTGCAGGGGATCGAGGGGCTGGCCCTCGATCCCGACCGCACCTACGACGAGATGAGCCTGTACTGGGTGGGCTGGTACGTCGGCCTGAGCACCGTGCTGTTCGCGGGGCTGGGCGTGGCGCTGCTCGTGCGCCGGGTGCTGCGCCGCACCGACCCGCAGTGGGCGCTGCCGCTGCTGCTGCTCGTGTGGACGGTCGCCACCACCCTGGCCCGGCCCGCCATCACCCCCGACCACCCGTGGGCGAGCCGGCGCCTCGTCGTCCTGGTGCTGCCCGCGTTCGTCCTCATCGGGGTCTGGTTCGTCGCCTGGCTCACCCGCCGGCTGCGCGAGGGCGAAGGCCGGGCGGCGCGCGGCCTCGCCGCGGCGGCCGCCGCGTTCTGCGCGGTGGTCATGACCGCCCCCACCGCCGTGACCGCCGCCGGGGTCATGGACTACCGCTCCGACGTGGGCACGGTGGCGGCCACCCGCTCGCTGTGCGACGCGATCCCGTCCGACGCCAGCGTCGTCATCGTCGACGGCCTCTACCACAACTACATGCAGCTCGTCCGGGGCATGTGCGGGGTGCCGACGGCCGCCATCACCGCCGCCGACCCGGTGGCCGACGCGGTCCGGGTGGTCGACGAGATCCGCGCGCGCGGCCGCACCCCCGTCGTCGCCGCCTCCGAACCCGACCGCATCGAGCGCATCGTGCCCCCGGGCACCCCCGTGCTCCACCCGTTCGAGGTGCAGAGCGCACAGGACCCCAGTACGCTCATGCGGCCCCCGTCCGGGGCCTGGGCCTTCCACGGCGACGTCTGGCTCGCCGTGGTCGGCTGACCGCGCCCCGGCGCACACCACTATCCTGGGTCGACCGTGAGCGAGACGCCTCCCCATCCCGACGGCGCAGCGGAGCCCCCTCCCTACGCCAGCATCGTGCTGCCCTGCTACAACGAGCAGGACCACGTCGTCACCGAGGTCGAGCGCATCTGCGCGGCCATGGACGCCTCCGGCATCGCCTACGAGCTGCTGGCGATCGACGACGCCTCCACCGACGCCACCCTGGACCGGCTGCGCGCGGCCGAACCCCGGTTCCCGCACCTGCGCGTGATCGCGTTCGGGCACAACGGCGGGTCGGGCACGGTCCGCCGCATCGGCACTCAGCGGGCGCGCGGGCAGATCGTCGTGTGGACCGACGCCGACATGACCTACCCCAACGAGCGCATCCCGGAGCTCGTCGCGATGCTGCGCGACGACCCCGGACTCGACCAGGTCGTCGGCGCCCGCCGCCAGGAGGCCGGCACGCACAAGATCCTGCGCGTGCCCACCAAGTGGCTGATCCGCAAGCTCGCCGAGCGGCTGACCAACACCCGCATCCCCGACCTCAACTCCGGGCTGCGGGCCTTCCGCCGCGAGGTGTCGCTGCCCTACCTGCGGCTGCTCCCGCCGGGGTTCTCCTGCGTCACCACCATCACCCTGGCGTTCCTGTCGAACCAGCACCCCGTCCGGTACGTGCCGATCGACTACTCCCGCCGGGCGGGCAGCTCCAAGTTCCACTTCGTGCGCGACGCCTACCGCTACATCCTCCAGGTGCTGCGCATGGTGATGTACTTCAACCCGCTCAAGGTCCTGATGCCCCTCGCGCTGTGGCTGCTGGGGATCGGGGCGGCCAAGTTCGTGTTCGACATGGTCCGCACCCCGCTCTACATCCCCAACAACACGATCATGCTGCTCACCACGGGGCTGATCGTGGCCTCCATGGCGCTGCTGGCCGACCTCATCGTGCGGTCCCGGAACGGCGCCTGAGGCCGGCGTGCGCGTCACCCTCGTCGGCCCCGCCCACCCCTATAAGGGGGGCGGCGCCCGGCACACCACCGAGCTGGCCCACCGCCTCACCGCGCGCGGCCACGACGTCACCGTGGAGTCGTGGCGCGCCCAGTACCCCGCCCTGCTCTACCCCGGGCGGCAGACCGTCGACGCCCCCGAGGGCCCGCTGTTCCCCCGCACCCGCCGCGCCCTCGCCTGGTACCGGCCCGACGGGTGGTGGGGCGCGGGCCGGCGGGCCGCGCGGACGGCCGACCTGCTCGTGCTCACCGTGCTCACCCCCGTGCAGGTGCCGCCCTACCTCGGCGTGCTCGCCGGCGCCGGGCGGCGGGTGCCCGCCGTCGCGCTCTGCCACAACGTGCTCCCACACGAGCCCCGCCCCGGCGACGCCGCGCTGATGCGCGCCCTGCTGCGCCGCACCGACCGCGTCCTCGTGCACTCCGCCGACCAGGAGCGGCTCGCCCGGGGGCTGCTGCCCGGCGGGGACGTGCGCACCGCCGCCCTCCCGCCGCACCTGCCCGAGGGCGCCGGCCCGGCGGCCGGCCCCGCCCCGGGGGTCCGCCGGCACCTGCTGTTCTTCGGCATCGTCCGGCCCTACAAGGGGGTCGACGTGCTGCTGCGCGCGCTGGCCGCCGGACCGCCCGGGGTCACGCTCACCGTCGCGGGCGAGGTGTGGAGCGGGTCGGCCGCGCTGCGCGGACTCGCCGCCGACCTGGGCGTCGCCGACCGGGTGGAGTTCCGCGAGGGCTACCTGCCGGCCGCGGAGCTGCCCGCCCTGTTCGCGTCCGCCGACGCCGTGGTGCTGCCCTACCGGTCGGCGACCGCGAGCCAGAACGTGTGGCTCGCCCACGAGCACGGCCTGCCGGTGGTGGCCACCCGCGCCGGGGCGCTCGCCGCGCACGTGCGCGAGGGCGTCGACGGGCTGCTGTGCGCCCCCGGCGACCCCGACGACCTCGCCCGGACGCTGCGCGCGTTCTACGCCCCCGGCGAGCCCGAGCGGCTGCGCGCGGGGGTGCGCCCGGTCGACCCCGGGCCCTACTGGGACGCCTACACCGACGCCCTGCTCGGCCGCGCTTAGCGGCCGCCCGCGCGCCGCCGCGCGCCCCGCCCGCGCGTCGTCCCGCGCCCGGTCCGCGCCGGCCCCGCGCCCGCACTACTGTGGGGCCCATGACGTTCGACGGGTTCGAGACACTGGCCATCCACGCCGGTCAGGAGGCCGACGGCGCCACGGGCGCGGTCGTGGTCCCCATCTACCAGACGAGCACCTACGCCCAGGACGGCGTCGGCGGGCTGCGCGGCGGGTACGAGTACTCCCGCACCGCCAACCCCACGCGCACCGCCCTGGAGGAGTGCCTGGCCGCCCTGGAGGGCGGGGTCCGGGGGCTCGCGTTCGCCTCGGGCATGGCCGCCGAGGACACCCTGCTGCGCACCGTGCTGGGCCCCGGCGACCACGTGATCATCCCGGGCGACGCCTACGGCGGCACCTTCCGGCTGTTCGCGAAGGTCCTGGAGCGCTGGGGCGTCACCTGGGAGGCGGTCCCGCAGTCCGACGCCGACGCGGTCCGCCGGGCCGTGCGCCCCGAGACCGCGCTGGTGTGGACCGAGACCCCGACCAACCCGCTGCTCAACATCACCGACATCGAGGCGCTGGCCGAGATCGCGCACGACGTCGGCGCGCTGCTGGTGGTCGACAACACCTTCGCCTCGCCCTACCTGCAGCGCCCGCTGTCCCTGGGCGCCGACGTGGTGGTGCACTCCACCACCAAGTACCTGGGCGGGCACTCCGACGTGGTGGGCGGCGCGCTGGTCGTGGCCGACCCCGAACTGGGCCAGCGCCTGGCGTTCCACCAGAACACCATGGGCGCGGTCGCAGGGCCGTTCGACGCCTGGCTGACCCTGCGCGGCGCCAAGACCCTCGGCGTGCGGATGGACCGGCACTGCGCCAACGCCGAGCGCGTCGTGGAGGAGCTGGCGGGCCACCCGGCGGTGGCGTCGGTGCTCTACCCCGGGCTGGCCGACCACCCCGGGCACAAGACCGCCGAGCGGCAGATGCGCGCGTTCGGCGGCATGGTGTCGTTCCGGCTGCGCGGCGGCGAGGAGGCCGCGCTGCGGGTCTGCGAGCGGACCCGCGTGTTCACGCTGGGGGAGTCGCTGGGCGGGGTGGAGTCGCTGATCGAGCACCCCGGGCGGATGACCCACGCCTCGACGGCGGGGTCGCCGCTGGAGGTCCCGGCGGACCTGGTGCGGCTGTCGGTGGGCATCGAGTCGGCCGACGACCTGGTGGCCGACCTGCGGGCGGCCCTGGAGGACTGACGCGGCCGGGCGTCCGCCCGTGCGGCCGCCGGTCGGCCCGCCGCGCGCCCGGCCGTGGGCCGGGACGTGGCGGCGGGGGCCGGCGTGGCCGGCGGGCGGAGGCGCCGCGGGGTGCGGCGGGTGCGGGCGGTCGGCCCGCGGGGGTCAGGCGGCGAGCGACCGGTCGGGATCGGTCGGGTCGTCCGCCGCGGGGCGGCCGCCGGACTCCGGCGTCCGGAAGGTCAGGTTGAGCAGGCGGCGGCCGGACAGCGACAGGGCGCTGTCGGTGCCGTCGCGCAGCGAGCGGTAGCCGCCGCGGCGGTCGCGCTGGCGGATGCCGATGGAGACCGCGAGCAGGAAGCCGACGGCGAGGCCGAGGAGCAGCAGGCCCGCGACGACGAGCAGGATCGCCATGGGGTCACCCGCCTTCGGCGGCGGGACGGGGGCGCGCGGAGGACGGCCCGGGGCGGGTTCTCGTGAGGGACATGGTCACCCCTTCTCTTCTGTTGTGGGCGGGGCGCGGAGCCCCTGCGGGGGGAGGCGACCGAACCGCTGTAGGACCGGGGCCTCTGCTACTACCATGGTTTGATGGTGACCCATCCATGTGGTGGGGTCAAGACATCAGGTTGGACTTGTTGGTACAAGCTACCTACCCCCGAGGGAAGCCCCCCATGCGTGAAGAGAGCAGATACCGCCAGATCGCCCGCGCCCTGCGCCGGGAGATCAAGGACGGCGAGCTGCCCCCCGGCGGCCGGCTGCCCTCGGAGAAGGAGCTGGAGGAGCGCTTCGACGCCTCCCGCAACACCATCCGGCTCGCCCTGGGCATGCTCCGCAACCAGGGCCTCATCATGAGCCGGCCCGGCCGCGGCCACTTCGTGCAGAGCGTGCCGCCGGTCACCTTCCACGCCAACCGCGTGCCCCGCGAGGTCCGCGAGGACCCGGGCGGCGACGGCCACGACATCGTCTTCGCCGAGTTCAGCGCCGAGGCCCGGGTGGCCGAACTCCTCATCCAGAGCGCCGGTGCCGACATCGCCAGCCGGCTGCGCGTGGATGAGGGCGACATGGTGGTGGTCCGGCGCACCTACGGGTTCGTGGACGACCGCTCGGCCATGGTCGAGACCTCCTACTACCCCATGGACATCGCCCAGGGCACCGAGCTGATGCACCCCGACGACATCGAGCGCGGCGCGCTGCGCGTGCTGCACGACCTCGGCCACACCCAGGTCGGCTACGTGGACGAGCTGCGCACCCGCATGCCCACCCCCGAGGAGGCGGTTCAGCTGGAACTCGCACCGGGTATCCCGGTGCTGGACCTCTACCGGACCGGCTTCTCCCGTACCCGCGCCATCCGGGTCACCTGGACGGTGTTCGCCGGGCACGGCACCCGGTTCCAGTACGAGATCGGCGACCTCGACGCCTACCACCGGGACTGATACCGCATGAGCACGCCCCGCAAGACCGTCGTGGCCGACCACCTGCGCCAGGCGCTGCTGCGCGGCGACCACGCCCCCGGCGACCCCCTGCCGCGCGAGGAGGAGCTGGCCGAGCGGTTCGGCGTCTCGCGGGGCACCGTCCGCACCGCGCTGCGGACCCTGGAGGAGGAGGGGCGCATCGTCATCCGGCAGGGCCGCGGCGCGTTCGTCCGCGACTACCGGCCGATCGTGCACCTGGCGACCGCCGTCCCGGGCGGCACCGACGCCGAGCGCTTCCAGGACGGCTACGCGCCGCACGTGCGCGCCGCCGGGTACGACAGGGTGACCGAGCGGATCACCGTCCGCATCGACGCCCTGCGGCCCAAGGTGGCCAAGCGGCTGGGGCTGGCCGCCCCCGGGGACGGCGGGGCGCCGGAGGACCGGCTGGTGGTGGTGCGCGGCTGCGACCGGTTCGTGGAGGGCCGGCTGTGGGAGGCGCAGACCACCCACTACCCCTACGCGCTCGCCGACGGCACCCCGCTGATGTCGCCGCGCTCCCTGGACGGCGGCGCGCACGCCGTGCTGCGCGGCCTCGGCCACACCGAGACCTGGTCGTGGGACGTCGTGGGGGCGCGCATGCCCGACCCCGCCGAGAGCGCCGCCTTCGGCGTGGGGCCGGGGGTGGCCCTGCTCGTGCAGGAGCGGGTGGCCTACGCGGGCGACCGCGCCACCCGGTTCACCGAGACCGTCATGCCCGCCGACCGCCACCAGCTGCTGTACGCCGACGGCGACGCCCCCGGCGAGCTGCTGCTGCTCGCCTCGGACGTCAGCATCTTCGAGCGCTGACCGCCGGCCGCCCGGCGCCCCGGGTCGGCCCTGGGAGCCCGGGCCGGGCCCGGGGCCCGGGTCAGGCGGAGCGCCGCCGGGCCAGGAAGTCGCGGACCACGTAGCCGCCCAGCCGGTCCGGGTCGGGCCGCACCACCCGGCCCCCGTTGCGCCGCGCCACCTCGTCCACGAACCGCTGCAGGCGGGGGTCGTCGGCCAGCAGGAACACGTTGAGGGCCGCCCCGCGCCGGGTCATCCGGTCGACCTCGGCCAGCGTCGCGGTGGTGGTCTCCGGCGACGGCGGCCAGGCGAACGCCGCCGACCCGCCGCGGTCCAGGTGCGCCGTCGGCTCGCCGTCGGTCACCACGAGCACGATCGGCTCGAAGTCGGCGTGCCGGTCGAGGTGGCGGCCCGCCAGCATCAGCGCGTGCTGCAGGTTGGTGCCCTGCACCGGCTCCCACGCCAGCTCCGCCAGGCCGCCGGGGGGCAGCTCCCGGGCGTAGTCGCTGAACCCGATGATCTGCACGGCGTCCTGCGGGAACCGGGTGGTGACCAGGGAGTGCAGCGCCATGGCGGTCTGCTTGGCCGACACCCACAGGTCGCGCAGCGCCATGGAGTACGACAGGTCGACCAGCAGGCACACGGCGGCGGCGTCGCGGCGCTCGGTCTCGACCACCGCGAAGTCCTCGGGCGCCATGCGGATGCGGCCCTCGGCGGCCCCGCCCCGCGCCACCGCGTTGCCGAGCGTGCGCACCACGTCCAGCGGGTCCTCGTCGCCGAACTCCCACGGCCGGGTGGCGCCGGTGGGTTCGCCCGACCGGCCCGCCGCCGCCCGCGCGTGGGCCCCGGGGCGGCCCGCCCGCACCGCGTCGGAGACGACGTCGCGCAGCGCGGTCTCGCCGAGGCGGCGCACGGCCTTGGGCGTGAGGCGGGGCCGGGACCGGGTGCCCTCCACGTAGCCCTGGTCGCGCAGCTCGCGTTCGAGCGCGCGGAGCCGGGCGAGGTCGTCGACGGCCGAGCGGCCCAGTGCCCGCCGCACCGCCTCCTCGTCGACGTCGTCCAGCCCGGCGCCGGCGTAGCCCTGGCGCAGCGCGGTGTCGAGCTCGGCGAGGTCGGCCAGCTCCTCCACGGCGGTGGTGGCGTCGCCCACGCCCAGGCCCTCGGGCCCGTCCACGGACTCGCCGCCCGACCACGCGAGGTCCGGGCGGCGGGCGCGCAGCGCCCCGCCCAGCCGGTCGAGGGCCTCGCCCAGGCCGGCGTCGGCGGCGGCCTGGTCCATCAGCCCGCTCAGCTCGGCCCGCTGCTCGGGGGTGAGGGAGTCCAGCATCCGCCGCGCGGCGGCGGCGCGGCGGGCCAGCGCGTCGACCAGCTCCTCCAGGTCGCGCGGCGCGGGGTCGTCGGGGACCAGGTCGCCGTACTCGGCCATGAACCGGGCGAAGTCCTCGGGGGTGTGCTCGCCCCGGTCGTCGGCCTCCAGCATGGCGTTGAGGGCGTCGACCATGGCGCGCACCCGCGCCAGGTCCACCGCGCCGTCCCGCAGCGCCTGCTTCATGCCGCGGAAGCGGGCGTCGAGCACCTCGCGGCGGAGCAGGTCGCGCAGCTCCTCGAAGCTCTCCCGGGCGGCGGCCGACCGCCACTGGTAGTCGGCGAGGCGGCGGACCGCGGCGGCGGTGTCGCCCGGCAGCGCGTCGAGTTCGGACTCGCGCAGCCGGGCGTCGTCGGAGGGGTCGGGGAACAGTTCGGCGCGCTCCTGGCCGAGGGCGCGGTCGAGCAGCGCCCGCGCCTGCTCCAGGGTGCCGTCGAGCCGGCCTCGGGAGCGCAGCCGCTCGCGGCGCTCGCGCACCCGCCGCAGCAGGTCGTCCAGGCCCGCGGCCCCCTGGGTGCCGCGCCGCAGCAGGTCGCGCAGCGCGCGCAGGGGTGTGGCGCCCGCCATGACGTCGCGGCCCAGCTCGTCGACCGCGGAGCGCACGTCGGCGGGCGGGGCCAGCGGGTCGGGGCCCTCGTGGTAGTCGCCGTACCGGTAGCGGTCCATCGGGGTCTCCCTCGCGGCCGCCCGGACCCGGCGCGGCCGCGGGGTGCGGCGGCGCGGGCGGGCGGCGTGGTGGTGTGGGTGCCGGCCGCCGGCTCAGGTCCGGTAGACGGTGCGGTCGGCCACGGCGTCCTTGGACAGCCGCCGGTTCAGGTACAGGCCCTCCAGCGCGAACTCCACGGCCGACGCGGCGAACCCGGGGGTCTCGCCCGCGCCCTCGTCGGGCGACAGGCGGGCGACGAGGTCGGCCAGCCCCGGCAGGGGGCCCACCCCGCGCAGCAGGTCGGTGGCCGCCACCAGCTCGCCGGACTCCACCGTGCCGCCGTCGGCGAACAGGTCGGTCAGCGCCGTCAGGTCGGCGCCGCCCAGCGTGTGCCGGAACGTGTCGGCGGTGGCGCGGCGCAGCAGGTGCGCCAGGACCTCGGTCTCGCGCCCCTCCTCGCCGACCTCGAACTCCACCTTGCCCTGGAGGGTCTCCACGATCGCCGGGAGGTCGCACACCCGCGCCACCGCGGTGTCCTCGCCGGCCAGGGCGGCGCGGCGCTCGGCGGACGCGGCGACGGTCTCGATGCCGGCGATGGCGAACCGGGCCGACACCCCCGACCGGTCGTCCACCGAGGTGGAGCCGCGGACCAGCCGGGTGAACCGGGCCACGGTCTCGATCAGGTGGGCCGGGACGATTGGGCCGCCGTCGAGCGCGGCCTCCTGCCGCAGCAGCGCGACCTCGGCGTCCAGGTCGGCCGGGTAGTGGGTGCGGATCTCGGCGCCGAAGCGGTCCTTGAGCGGGGTGATGATGCGGCCGCGGTTGGTGTAGTCCTCGGGGTTGGCGCTGGCCACCAGCAGCACGTCCAGCGGCAGCCGCAGGGTGTACCCGCGGATCTGCACGTCGCGCTCCTCCAGCACGTTGAGCAGCGCCACCTGGATGCGGGCGGCGAGGTCGGGCAGCTCGTTGAGGCAGAACACGCCCCGGTTGAACCTCGGGACCAGGCCGAAGTGCACGGTCTCGGGGTCGCCCAGGCTGCGGCCCTCGGCCAGCCGGACGGGGTCGACGTCGCCGATGAGGTCGGCCACCGCGGTGTCGGGGGTGGCGAGCTTCTCGCCGTAGCGGTCGGCGCGGTGCCACCACGACACCGGAAGGTCGTCGCCGGACTCGGCGGCGAGCCGGCGGCAGCGGG
>NZ_BCRK01000084.1 GCF_001552555.1 Nocardiopsis trehalosi NBRC 14201
GCCGCCCGCGACCGCCTGGCGGCCACGGTGGTGGCGCTGCGCGACGCCCACGCGCCGGCGGACGGCGAACCGTGGACCCGGCGCTTCTCCGCCGAGGAGGTGCTCGCCGCCGAGCACGCCGCCTACGGCCTGCTGGCCGAGGCCGCCGCCCGCCCGGCCGCCGCCCCCGCCTGACCGCACCACCGGGTCCGCCGCGCCCGGCGGCGGCGGTCCCCTCCCACCGCCGCCGGTCGGCTTAACGTGGCCCCATGAGCGTCCCGACCCTGACCCTGAACAACGGCGTCGACATCCCGGCCATCGGGTTCGGCGTCTACCAGGCGGCCCCCGAGGAGACCACCGCCGCCGTCGAGACGGCGCTGGCGACCGGCTACCGGCACGTCGACACGGCGGCCGCCTACGGCAACGAGCGCGAGGTCGGGGAGGCGGTCCGCCGCTCCGGTCTCGACCGCGCCGAGGTCTTCCTGCAGACCAAGGTCTGGATCAGCGACTACGGGTACGACGCGACGCTGCGCGCCTTCGACAAGAGCGCGGGCAAGCTGGGGGCCGACCGGATCGACCTGCTGATCCTGCACCAGGCCCTGCCGGGCGAGTTCCACCTCACCATCGCGGCCTACCGGGCGCTGGAGCGGCTGCTGGCCGACGGCAGGGTGCGCGCGATCGGGGTCAGCAACTTCATGCCCGACCACCTCGCCCGGCTCCTGGCCGAGACCGGGGTCGTGCCCGCGGTCAACCAGATCGAGGTGCACCCCTACTTCCGCCAGTCCGACGTGCTCGCCTTCGACAGCGGGCACGGCGTCCTCGACCAGGCGTGGTCGCCCATCGGCGGCATCACCTTCTACCGCGACGGTGGCCACGGGTCCACGCTGGAGGACCCGCGCATCCTCGGCATCGCCCGGGCGCACGGCCGGACCCCGGCCCAGGTGATGCTGCGCTGGCACCTCCAGCAGGGCCGCCAGGTCATCCCCAAGTCGGTGACGCCCGCGCGGATCGCGGAGAACTTCGACGTCTTCGACTTCGAACTCGGCGCCGAGGAGCTGGCCGCCATCGACGCGCTCGACACGGGCGTGCGCGGCGGGCCCGAGCCCGAGGCGGTCACCCGGGAGGCCTTCGGGATGGACATCCCGGAGGCGTGAGGGCGCGCCCGGACGCCGGACCCGGCGGTCCGGCCCGCGTCAGCCGCCGCCGGAGGGGGGCGGGGTGGACGGGGGCCGGGCGGCGACGGCGGTGAGGACGGCGTCGGCCGCGGCGGCGGCCGACCGGTCGGCCCCGTTGTCGATGACGGTCCCGCCCACGTCGGCGGCGGCGTCCAGCAGCAGTTCCTGGAAGCGGACGGCCCGCGCGGCGAACCGGTCGATCAGGTGGCGCTCGTCCTCCGTCGCGTCGGGATGGCCCCCGCTGCGGCGGACGCGGGCGCGGAGCACGGCGGGGTCGGCGGTCAGCCATACGGCGGCCGTCCCGGGGACGCCGAGCCGGGCGGCGCGGGTCGGCCACACGGCCGACCCCTCCACGACCAGGCCCGCGCCGCCGTCGGCTCCGGCGGAGGCGACCAGGTCGGCGATGCGCGGCCACAGGCGCGCGTAGTGGTCGAGCACGGAGGCGATCAGCTCGTCCGTGCCGAGGGTGCGGTAGTGCTCGGCGACGTGCGGCGGGACCTCCCGCTCGGGGGTGCGCCACGGCCGCCCCGGGTGCCGGGCCAGGAGGTCGGTCGACACGTGGGCGAACCCGAGGCGGTCCGCGACCGCGCGGGCGGCCGTCGTCTTCCCGGTGTGCGACGTGCCCCCGATGAGTACCGCCCGTAGGTCCTCCACCCGGGCGACCCTACCGACCCGCCCGGTCCGCCGGGGCGGGTTCCGCGGGGTCGGCGCGGTGCGGCCGGGATTCGGCGCCGTAATCGTCCGGGTGCGCAGGGGAGCGGTGCAGGGGAGCGCGCCCTGGCCAATTAATAGGAAAGTTTCCTAAAATATGAGCGGTCGGCGGCGCGAATACCGTACTCGGCGGTGCGCGCATTCCGGGGCGGCGGCCCGGGTGCCGAAAGGGGCGAACCGCTCTCGACCGGGTATTTCCCTGCGGCGCCGATGCCGTCCGGGCGCCGCCGGGGCGGGGCGGGCCGCGCGGCGCCGCCCCGCGCCCGCGTCCCGGAGGGGCGGCGTACCTCCGGAGCCGTGCGGAACCCCTCGTGGGAGCGGATCGCGGCCGTGCGGGCGGCCCGGCGCCGGGCGCCGCCCGAGGGCGGGGCGCGGCGGCGGCGCGGTGGCGCGGCGGCCTCCGGGGGAAGGCGCGGGGGCGCCCTCGGGAGAGGGTGCGGCGCGGTGCCGTACCGCAGTGGCGCCGGGGCGCCGCCGCCGTTTCCGCGCGTCCGGGTGATTTTCCGGATGATGATTCCCGACTGTTTGTCATTGGTTTATCTCCGGGTGGAGACGAAGGGGATCGCGCGGGTGTCCGAGGAAAACGGATAATGGCCGATCGGGGCCATTTCCTCCGGCCTTTCTCCGGGGTGGCGGCCCCGGAGGGCGGGCGTCCCGGGCGAGGGGTCCGGCGGCGGGTCCGGCGGGCCGCCGGGGGAGCGGGCGGCGGTCGCTCGGGGGCGGCCGGGCGCGGAGCGCGCTCCCGCGCGGCGCGGTGGATGTGAAGGTGGGAGGCGTCTGAGGGGCGAGGGGGTGGCGCGCGTGGTGGTCCGCGGATGCCGGTGAAGTCTGGCCTCCGGGTAAGTGGACTGTTACCGGTTGTGCATTGCACAACCCGGCGCGGGCAGACCGCGCGCACCCCGCCGCGCGTGGACGGGCAGGTGGAAGCGGCTCCGGTGCATTCGCGCGGCGCAATACCGGATCGGGTGCGCGCCGGGGGAATGCGCGCCCTTTCCGATTTGATTTCCGCGCTCCGCAGCGCCGCCCGGCCGCACCCCCTCTTGACCGTCCGTGAACGCCGAATTACGGTTTCGCTCGGATTGGTGATGCGATTCCGGGCGGTCCGGCCGGCGGCCGTCCGGAGCCACCGCGGAGCCTCTCCGCCGCGCGGGTCACCCCCCCCGCCGGCACCCTCACCCGACGAAGCCGAGGGGACCGATGCGCACCACACGATTCCCCCACCGCACCGCGGCCCCGGGCCGCCGTGCGACGGGCGGCGGCGCGCCGGTCCCTCACCGGGGGCCTTCCGCGGCCCCTGCTCCCCCGCACCCGCTCCGCGCCCCCGCGTCCCCGGGACGCGCCTCCGGCCGTTCCCCGGGGGGCGCGGAACATCCCAGAAGGACCTGGCATGAAACTGAAGAGAAGGCTCCTGTCCGCCGCGGCCGTCGCCGCCGCCGCGCCCCTGTTCTTCGCGGTGCTGCCCTCGGGGACCGCCTACGCCCACGGCTACGTCTCCTCTCCGGCCAGCCGGCAGGCCCAGTGCGCGGCCGGCACCGTCTCCTGCGGCGCCATCCGGTGGGAGCCGCAGAGCGTCGAAGGCCCCAAGGGCCTGCGCGACTGCGCCGGCGGCAACAGCCGGTTCGCCGAACTGAACGACGACAGCAAGGGCTGGCGGGTCCACAACGTCGGCACCTCGGTGCCCTTCACCTGGACCCTGACGGCGCGGCACCGCACGAGCACCTGGGACTACTACATCGGCAACACCCGCGTCGCGTCGTTCAACGACAACGGCGCCCAGCCCCCGGCCTCCGTCACCCACAACATCAACCTGAGCGGCTACCGCGGCCATCAGAAGCTGCTCGCCGTGTGGAACGTGTACGACACCGCCAACGCCTTCTACGCCTGCGTCGACCTCAACGTCGGCGCCGCCTGACCCGGCGGACGCCCCCTGCCCCGTCGGCCCCGGCCGCACGGTCCGCCGTGCGGCCGGGGCACGCACCCCCGGCCGCGCCCCGCGCCCCCCGCCGCGCACCCGCCCACGAGGCGGTGCGCGGCGGGCACCACCCTCCGCACCACCCCTCCCGACCGTCCCGCTCCCCGCCCCCGCCGCGCTGGCGCGGCTCCTCGGCGCCCCCCGGGGCCGCGCGTATCCTCAGGTCATGGGCCCGCGCCGGGCCGTCGGCCCGGAGCGCGGCCGCGTCCGACCAGTCGGCGACGGGGGGAGCCGTGCACGAGGAGAGCGCGCCGCACGAGCGCCCCCGCCCGCGCAGCGGGCTCATCCGCCTCGGCGAGGACTTCACCGCCCTGCTCGACGGCCTCGGCGCGCACGCCGGCGGCGTCTTCCTGCTCACCCCCGGCGAACCCGTCCTCGCCCTCGCCGTCCTGGCCGGGCTGCCCCGCGCCATCACCCGCCCCTGGGAGCGCGTCCGCACCTCCGTCTCCCTGCCCGTCGCCGACGCCCTGCGCGAACGCCGCACGGTGTGGGTCGGCGGCGCCGCCGAGATGGCGCGGCGCTACCCGCGCACCGCCATCACCCTGCCCTACGAGTTCCCCCTCGCCGCCGTCCCCCTGGCCTCCACCACCACCGTGTACGGCGCGGTGTTCGTGCTGTGGCCCGGCGGCCACCCCGACCGGCTGGGCCCCGGCGAACGCGCCCGCCTCGCCGCGGGGGCGGCCCACCTCACCGCCGTCCTCGCCGACGCCGACCGCGCCGGGCGCCCCGTGCGCGCCCCCGTCCGGCCGCACACCCCCGCCGTCGCGGCCGACGCCGACCCGCTCCCCGCCATGGTCGCCCGCATGCCCGACGGCATGTGCGCCCTGGACACCGAGGGCCGGCTGACCGTGGTCACCTCCGCTGCGGCCGACCTGCTCGGCGCGCCCGTCGACCGGCTCCTCGGCGAGGTCCCCTGGGCGGTGCTGCCGTGGCTGCGCCACCCGCTGTTCGAGGACCGCTACCGCGCCGCGGTGATGAGCCGCCGGCCCACGGCGTTCACCGCGCTGCGCCCGCCCGGCCGGTGGCTCTCCTTCGACCTGTACCCCGACACCACCGGCATCAGTGTCCGGGTCACCCCCACGCGCCCCCGCTACACCCGCGCCTCCGGCGCGGACACCGGGCCCGCCGACGACCCCGCCGCCTCCGTCAGCGCAGGGGCGATCTACCACATCCTGCACCTGGCCAGCGCGCTCACCGAGGCCGTGGGCGTGCGCGACGTCGTGGACCTCGTCGCCGACCAGATCATGCCCGCGTTCGGCGGCCGCGCCCTGGCCCTGCTCGCCGCCCGCAGCGGGCACCTGTGCGTCATGGGCTCGCGCGGCTACCCGTCCGAGACCGTCGCCGCCTTCGACAGCACCCCGCTGACCCTGCGCACCCCCGGCGCCCGGACCCTGCTCACCGGCGTCCCCGCCTTCATCGAGTCCCCCGCCGAACTGGAGCGCGCCTACCGGGGGCGCGCCGACGCCCACGCCGACGGCGGCCTCGCGGCGTGGGCGTTCCTGCCGCTCATCACCTCGGGGCGCTCGGTGGGCGCCTGCGTGCTGGCGTTCGGCCGGCCGCGGCGCTTCCCGGTGGAGGAGCGCGTCGTGCTCAACGCGCTCGGCGGCCTCGTCGCCCAGGCGCTGGAGCGCGCCCGCCTCTACGACGCCAAGCAGGACCTCGCCCACGGCCTCCAGGTCGGCCTGCTGCCCCGCGCCCTGCCGCGCGTGCCCGGCCTGGCGGCCGCCGCCCGCTACCTGCCCGGCACCGAGGGCATGGAGATCGGCGGCGACTTCTACGACCTGATCCGCGTCGACGCCGACACCGTCGCCGCCGTCATCGGCGACATCCAGGGCCACAACGTGGGCGCGGCCGCCCTCATGGGCCAGGTGCGCACCGCCGTGCGCGCCTACACCGCCACCTCCGGCGGCCACCCCGGCGAGGTGCTGGCCCTCACCAACCGGATGCTCGTGGACCTCGACCCCGGGCTGTTCGCGAGCTGCGTCTATTTCCGCGCCGACCTGCGCCGCGCCACCGCCGAACTCGCCCGCGCCGGCCACCCGCAACCGCTGCTGCGCACGCCCGACGGCCGCGCGCGGGTGCTCGACGTCCCCGGCGGGGTGCTGCTCGGGGTCCTCCCCGACGCCCACTACCCGCGGGTGCGGGTGCCGTTCGGGCCGGGGTCGGTGCTCGCCCTCTACACCGACGGGCTGGTGGAGGAGCCCGGGACCGACATGGACGACGCCGTCGCCGCGCTCGCCCGCCGCCTGGAGCGGGTGGGCGGCGACGACCTGGACGCGGCGGTCGCCGACCTCACCCGCGGGGCCGCCGAGGCGTCGCAGCGCAGCGACGACGTCGCCCTGATGCTGCTGCGCCCCGGCGGCCCCGGGCCGTCACCCGCCGATACCGGTGATGGCGACCATGACCGGCAGCCCGAAGATGATGAGCAGGGCGCCGGCGACGTCGAAGGTGATGCCCGACCGGATCATGGTGGTGATGCGCACCGCCCCCGACCCGTAGGCGATGGCGTTCTGCGGGGTCGACACCGGGAGCATGAACCCGAATGACGCCGCGAACGTGGCCGCCAGGGCGGGCACGAACGGGTCGACCCCCGCCGCCATCGCGATCGGGATGACGATCGGCACCACCACCGCCGCGGCCGCCGTGTTGCTGGTGGTCTCCGACACCACGATGGCCAGCACCACGGCGAACGCCGTGATCGCGAAGACGCTGGTCAGCCCGAGCGCGTCGGAGGCCGACGCGCCGATGGTCTCGGCCAGCCCGGTCGATTCCAGCAGGCTGCCGAAGATGATGCCGGTGCCGAACAGCAGGATGGTGCCCCAGTCGATCCGGGCGGCGTCGCTCCAGTTGAGGGTGAACTCGCGCCGGCGCCAGTCGGTGGGCAGCAGGAACAGCAGCGCCGCGCCCAGCACCGCGACGACGCCCTCGTTGAGCCGGCCGCTGACGGTCTCGTACACAGCGGAGTCGGTGCCCGCCGCCAGCGCCACCACGCCCGGCAGGATCCACAGCGTGACGGTCACCCCGAACGCCACCAGGGTGTTCTTCTCGCCCCGCGACATCCGCCCCAGGGCGGCGCGCTCGGCCCGCACGTACTCCTCGACGCCCTCGATGCGCCGGATCTCCGGCCGGTTGAGCAGCAGCAGGACCACGCACAGCAGCGCGAACATGATCGCGCATAGGGGCACCGCGGTGGCCATCCACTGGGCGAAGGAGATGCGCTCGCCGGTGGCCTCCTCGATCAGGCCGCGGCCGATGAGGTTGGGCGGGCTGCCCACCGGGGTCAGCAGGCCGCCGACGCTGGCCCCGTAGGCGAGCATCAGCACCAGCGCCGCGCCGACGCGCAGCCGCAGCGGGTCGAAGTCGGGCGCGACCAGGCCCTTGTCCTGGAGCAGCTTGGCGATGACCGCGAGCAGGCCCAGCGCCGTCGGCAGCAGCATGGCCACCGTCGCCGTGTTGGACACGAACGCCGACAGCAGGCAGGTGATGGCGCCGAACGCCATGATCAGCCGCGGGGTGGAGTTGCCGACGCCCGGCAGCGACAGGATGCGGAACGCGAACCGCCGCGCCAGCCCTTGCTGGAGCATGGCCTGCGCCAGGATGAACGCCCCGATGAAGGTGAAGATGGTCGAGGAGCCGAACGGGGCCAGCGCCTCGTCGGCGGGCGCCGCGCCCAGCACCACGATCGCGCCGACGCCGATGAGCCCGCCGATCGGGATGGGCACGGGCTCGGTCACCCACAGCACGATGACGCCGAGCAGGACGCCGGCGAGCGTGTGCTGGGCCGGGTCGAGGTTCAGGGGCAGCAGCAGGAAGACGACCGAGACCAGTGGCGCCAGCCAGAACCCGGTGGTGCGGCGGGCCTTCTCGAACCGCTCCTCGGCCGGCGACAGCCGCTGCTCGCCGAGGCTGCGGTAGGTGGCGCCGCCGAGCAGCGCCTCGTCGACGTCGGTTCTCTCGGGGGGCCGAGCCTCGTCGGATGCCATGGGGGGTCGCTCCTTCAAGGGCCGGAGTCCGCCGACCGGCGGACATCCATCGGAAACCTTCCGATCATTCAAGGACCCGGTGCGCCACCGGTCCAACACCCGTTGGCTACTTGTGTGCAAGGCTGTGCCTATAGGTCGCGCGGGGCGCGTGGTGCGCACGGGACGGGGGACAGGGTGGACGTCCGGCAACTGGAGTACTTCCTCGCCGTCGTCGACAACGGCGGCTTCAACCGGGCGGCCCGGGCCCTGTTCATCGCCCAGCCGTCGCTGTCGCAGGCCGTGCGCACCCTGGAGAAGGACCTCGGCAGCCCGCTGTTCCACCGCCTCGGCCGGCGCGTCGTACTCACCGAGGCCGGGCACGCGCTCATCGAACCCGCCCGGCAGGCCGTGCGCAGCCTGGAGGTCGCGCGGGCCAGCGTCGACTCGGTCACCGGCATGCGCACCGGGCGCATCGGCATCGCCTCCATGCCCTCGCCCGCCGTGGAGCCGCTGAGCAGCATGATCCACCGTTTCGCCGGGCGCTACCCGGGGGTGGAGCTGGTGCTGCGCGCCGCGCCCGTCCCGCACGCCGTCATCGACGCGGTCCGCAGCGGCGCCACCGAACTGGGGCTGCTGTCGGCGCGCGAACTGCCCGCGGTCTCCGACGTCCGGCTGCACCCCGTCGAACGGCAGCGGTTCGTGCTGGTCGCCCCGCCCGGCGGCCCGTTCACGCCCGGCGCCCCGCTGCCCCGCGAGCGCCTGGCCGGGCAGCGGCTCATCGTCGGCGAGCCCGGGACCGGGATGCGCCGGCTGGCCGAGGAGATCCGGATGTCGGGCGTCGACGTGACGATCGCCGTGGAGTCGGAGCACCGCGAGGCGCTGCTGCCGCTGGTCCTCAAGGGCGTGGGGGTGGCCATC
This sequence comes from Nocardiopsis trehalosi NBRC 14201, assembly GCF_001552555.1. GTDB lineage: Bacteria > Actinomycetota > Actinomycetes > Streptosporangiales > Streptosporangiaceae > Nocardiopsis_B > Nocardiopsis_B trehalosi. The sequence continues at coordinate 8,718 of NZ_BCRK01000084.1, forward strand.
ATGGCCGAGGCGTGGCGCCCACTGGCCGAGCGCGCCGGGGCGGTCGTCTGCGACCTCGACCCGCCCGCCCACGTCCACCTGGCGCTCGTCAGCCGCACCGGCCCGCTCACCCCGGCCGCCGCCGAGTTCCTCGCCGTCGCCCTCGCGGCCGACACCGCGGATAGAACGCGCCTATAAGGGGCATCGAGGGGCCGTCTTGGACGCCGGACCCCCGGCGTTGCTTGAATCGTGGCCATGACGACGCACCGCATCGCCGTGATCCCCGGAGACGGGATCGGCCACGAGGTCACCCCCGCCGCGCTGGAGGTCCTGAACGCCGTCGGGCGCGCCCACGGCATCGACTTCGCCTACCAGGAGTTCGACTGGTCGTGCGACACCTACCTGCGCGAGGGCGCGATGATGCCCGAGGACGGCATCGACCGGCTGCGCGGCCACGACGCCGTGTTCCTCGGCGCCGTCGGCGCCCCCGGCGTGCCCGACCACATCTCGCTGTGGGGGCTGCTCATCCCCATCCGCCGGGCCTTCCGCCAGTACGTGAACCTGCGCCCGGTGCGGGTCTTCACCGGCATCGACAGCCCGCTGCGCGACGCCCGCGACATCGACCTGGTGGTCGTCCGCGAGAACGTGGAGGGCGAGTACAGCGAGGTGGGCGGCCGGCTCAACCGCGGCTTCCCCGAGGAGATGGCGGTCCAGGAGTCGGTGTTCACCCGCGCCGGGGTCACCCGCGTCGTCGACTTCGCCTTCGCGCTCGCCGCGGGCCGCCGCAAGCACGTCACCTCGGCGACCAAGTCCAACGGCATCGTGCACACCCTGCCGTTCTGGGACCAGATCGTCGCCGAGCGCGCCGCCCTCAACCCCGGCGTCTCCTGGGGCCAGGAGCACATCGACGCGCTGTGCGCCAAGCTCGTCCTGGACCCGGGGCGGTTCGACGTCCTCGTCGGCTCCAACCTGTTCGGCGACATCCTCAGCGACCTCGCCGCCGCCGTCGGCGGCAGCATCGGCATCGCCCCCTCGGCCAACCTCAACCCCGAGCGGGAGTTCCCGTCCATGTTCGAGCCGGTGCACGGCTCGGCGCCCGACATCGCCGGACGGGGGATCGCCAACCCCATCGGCGCCATCTGGTCGGCGGCGCTCATGCTCGACCACCTCGGGCACGCCGAGGCCGGGGCCGGCGTGGTCGGCGCGATCGCCGGGGTCCTCGCCGAGACCGACGTGCGCACCGGCGACCTGGGCGGGTCGGCCACCACCGAGGAGTTCACCCGCGCGGTCCTCGCCCGGCTCTGACCCGGCGGCGGGCGGGCGCCGCGGGCGCCCGCCCGGGGCCGGAGGGTCGCGGAGAACGCCGGAACCGACCACGCGGTGTCCGCGCGCCCGACTGGCGGTCCGCGCCGGCGGTCCGCCACCCTGGAGGGGTGGGCGCGCGCCGAGGGGGTACGCGGTCCACCGGAGCGGAAGGACCACACACATGCGCGTCGCACTCTGCCAGATCGGGTCCACCGGCGACCCCGCCGCCAACCTCGCCGCCGTGCGCGACGGGGTCCGCGCCGCAGCGGAGGCGGGCGCCCGGCTGGCGGTGTTCCCCGAGGCCGCCATGGTCCGCTTCGGCGCCGACCTCGCGGCCGCCGCCGAACCCCTCGACGGCCCCTGGGCGACCGGGGTGCGCCGGGCCGCCGAGGAGGCCGGGATCGCCGTGGTGGCCGGGATGTTCACCCCGGGGACGGGCGGGCGGGTGCGCAACGTGCTGCTCGCCGCCGGGCCGGGCGTCGCCGCCGAGTACCGCAAGATCCACGTCTTCGACGCGTTCGGGCACCGCGAGTCCGACACCGTCGAACCGGGCGACACTCCGGTGGCCATCGAGGTCGACGGCGTCCGGATCGGCCTCACCACCTGCTACGACGTGCGGTTCCCGGAGCTGTACCGGCGGCTGGCGCGCGACGGAGCCGCCATGATCGCGGTCTGCGCGTCGTGGGGCGCCGGGCCCGGCAAGTCGGCGCAGTGGGAGCTGCTCACCCGCGCCCGGGCGCTCGACTCCACCTCCTGGATCCTGGCCTGCGGGCAGGCCGATCCGGCCGCCTGGGGCGAGGAGGTCACCGGCACCGCGCCGCGCGGCGTCGGCCGCAGCGCGGTCGTCGCCCCCGACGGCGCCGTGGCCGACGCGCTGGGCGCCGCCCCGGGCATGCTGGTGGCCGACGTCGACCCCGACGCGGCGGCACGGGTCCGGTCGGCGATCCCGGTGCTCGCCAACGCCCGCCTCTGACCGGCCCGCGCCCCGGCGGGAGACGGACGCTAGGCCGCCCCCGGAGCGGGGCGGGGGCGGCGGAGGAGCGCGGCGACCGCCGCGAGGCCCGCGCCGAAGGACACGAAGATCGCCGCGACGCCCAGCCCGCCCGCGACCGCGCCCGCCGCCAGCGGCAGGACGGTGGAGCCGAGGTGGTTGCCCGACATGCGCAGCGCCATGGCGGTCCCGCGCGCCCGCGGCGCGGCGGCGTCGGCCACCCACGCCATGGTGAGGGGCTGGCCGATGCCCAGCCCCAGCCCGGCCGCGGCGAGCGCGGCCGCCAGGGCCCACGCCGGCAGCGGGGCGGCCACCGCCGCCACGCAGACCGCCGAGAGCACCAGGCTGGCCACCAGTACCGCGTGCCGCCCGGCGCGGGCCACGGCCATGCCCATGAACGCCCGGGAGACCACCGAGGCGCCCGCGCGGACCGCCAGCAGCAGGCTCACCGTCGCGGCCGGGATGCCGCGCTCCTCGCCGAGCGCCGGGAGGTAGACGACGGTCATGTCGATGGCGGCGAGCACCATGAGGCTGGCCACGATGGCCGGGGTCACCCCCGGCGCGCGCAGCACCTCGGCGGCGCGCACGCGCGGCGCGGCGCCGGCCTTCGGTCGGGGCCGGTCGGGGGCGGGCATGCCGATGAGGGCGACCAGCGACCCGGCGGCGGCCACCGCGGTGCCCATGAAGGCGGGCACGGTCAGCGACGCGGGCTCGGACGCGGCGAGCGCGGACAGCAGCAGCGGGCCGAGGAGCTGCCCCGCCGACCCGGCCAGCGCGAACATGCCGAACCGGGAGTCGAACGCCGACCGAGGCGAACGGTTGGCCACCATCGCCTGGGCGGCGACCATCGCCAGGATCACGCCGGTCCCGGCGCCCGCCGCGCAGAGCAGGATCGCCCAGGGCGCGTAGGCGTAGGTGAGGCCGAGCGCGGACGCGGTGAGCAGCGCGCTGCCGGCGTAGTAGGCCGGGCGCTCGTCGTGCAGGTCGACCCAGCGGCCGATCGGCAGCGCCACCAGCAGCGGCAGCAGGGAGAACGCCGCGCTGAAGACGCCCAGCCAGACCGGGCCGAGGCCCATCTCCAGGGCGCGGTAGGAGATGACGGGGCGGATGGTGGAGAACGCTCCGTGGAACAGGGTTCCGTGCAGGAGGACACGAAGGAACCAATTCACCGGGTGATCCGATCTTCCCCCGCGCGGCGGCGGTGCGGTGCCCCGTGCGAGAGTTCGTTAGCGTAACTAACAGAAGTGCGCTCCACCCCTACCAACGGCGTCCGCGGATCGGCAACCTCCGTCTCGGCAGGTGGACGCTCCGCCGGTAGGTCCACCGCTCTGAGCTGCGGCGACGCGGGGGCGCATGACGCAGATCACCGGGCCCCGCCGGTCGCCGCGCCCGCGCGCCCCTCCCGGGGTGCCGGCCCGCCGCCGGAAAAACCGGTGGGCCGCGGCGGGGCGGGGGCGGTAGTGTTCCGCAGCGGCCGAGCGGACGGGAACGGCCCGGGGGAGGGGAGGACGCATGTCGCAGCGGATGCGGGAGCGGTGGCGCGAGACCCGCGAGGCGTTCGAGTCCGGGCGCTACTCCGCGGGCGGGCGGACGGTCGACCTCACCCCGCACCTGGCCGCCATGCGCGCCGGGGTCCGGCTCTACCGGCCCGGCGACGCCCCCGGCGCGCCCGCCCCGGGTGGCGGCGCCGCCACCCGGTTCGAGGTCACCGGCGAGAGCACGCTCGCGGCCGCCGTCCGGCTGGCCGGGGACGGCCCCGCCGACAGCGGCCGCCGGGTGGCCGCGCTCAACTTCGCGTCGGCCCGCAACCCCGGCGGCGGTGTGGCCGACGGCGCCCGCGCCCAGGAGGAGAGCCTGGCCCGCTCCAGCGCCCTGTGGGACGCGCTGGTGCGCTGCCCCGACTACTACGCCCACCACCGGGCCGACCGCGACCTGTTCTACAGCGATCACGTGATCTACGCCCCGGAGGTCCCGGTGTTCCGGGCCGACGACGGCGCCTGGCTGCCCGCGCCGGTCCCCGTGGCGTTCCTGACCTCGGCCGCGCCCAACCGGCGGATGATCGAGCGCAACCGGGCCGGCGACCCCGCGCTGGTCCCGGCCGTGCTCCGCCGCCGGGCGGGCGCGGTCCTCGCGGTGGCGGCCGACCAGGGCGCCCGCGACCTCGTCCTCGGCGCCTGGGGCTGCGGCGTGTTCGGCAACCGCCCGGCCGAGGTCGCGGCCGCGTTCGCCGACCACCTCCACGGCGGGTTCGCCGGGGTCTTCCACCGGGTGGTGTTCGCGATCCTCGACCGCGACCCCGCCGTCCGCACCCCGTTCGGGGACGCCTTCACGGGTTGAGCGCCCGCCGCCGCGCCGCCGGTCGGCGGCGCGGCGGCGGACGGTGTCACTCGGCCAGGTGCTCGCTCTGGAACGACTGCCAGTCGTCCTGGGCGCGGCCCAGGAACTCGTCGGTGTCGATCCGGCCGTCCATCAGCTCCTGGGTGCTGGAGGCCAGGGTGTCGTACATCGTGTCGGTGGCCCAGTCGAGGTAGCCCACCTGGCCGTCGTCGGCGAGCGTGGCCGTCACCGCCGCGATGGTCTCCTGGGCCAGTTCGTCGCGCCCCTCGACCTCGGGGGCGGTGACCGGGATGCGGCCGAGGTCGGCGAGCTGCTGGGCGAACTCGGTCTGCTGCTGCATGTCCAGGAACGCGGCGGCGGCGGGCAGCCGCTCGGTGGCGGAGTTGATGTGCCACGGCAGGCCGGACGAGCCCTGGGTGACGTGGCCGCCGCTCTCGCCCACGGGCGGCGCGAGGAAGCCGATGCCCTCGGCCTCCGCCTCGACCAGCGCCTCGGCGTTCCAGTCGCCGCCGATGAAGAACACGCCCTCGCCCTCACCGAACCGGGTGGTGGCGTCGGCCTCCGACAGGCCGTTGAAGCCCTCCTGGAAGTAGCCCTCCTCGGTCCACTCCACGAGTTTGTCGGCCGCGCGCACGTTGCCCTCGGTCACGAAGGTCGCGCCGTCGGTGCCGTTGATCCACTCGCTGATCTCCAGCGGCTCGCTGTAGGCGCCCTGGATGATGCCGAACACCTGGAACGCCGGGTACTGGTCGGCGTTGCCGAGGATGATCGGCTGCTCCCCGTTCTCCTTGGCGGCCGCCAGCGCGGCCTCCAGGTCGGCGAAGGTCTCGGGAGGCTCCAGCCCCAGGTCCTCCAGCTTGCGCTTGTTGTAGAAGACGCTGACGATCTGGGTCACCGGGTGCAGCCCGTAGAGGGTGCCCTGGCCGAAGCGCCGGCCGTCCTCGTCCCAGCGCATCGAGCCGAGGAACGACGGGCTGAGGTTCTCCTCCCAGCCGTAGGCGTCGGCGAGGTCGTCGATGGGCCGGATCAGCCCGCCCTGCACCAGGGCGCCGTCGACCGAGTACCCCTGGTTGCCCTGCACCAGGTCGGGCGCGTCGGCGCCGCCCGACTGGAGCGCGGGGACCACCGTCGCCGTGAGGTCGTCGAAGCTCTTGTAGGTGACGTCCACGGTGACGTTGGGGTAGGTCTCCTCGAACCGGGGGACCAGGGCCTCCAGGGTGCCCTGCTCGTTCTTGTCCGCCCAGACCCGCAGCGTGGTGTCGCCCAGGTCGGCGACATCGCCCTCGGTGAAGGGGGCGGTGACCGTCTCCTCCTCGCTCAGCCGGTACGGGCCGGACGCGTCGTCGCCGCCGGGCGGGCCGCACGACGAGGCGGCCAGGCACGCGGCCAGCACCGTCCCGAGGGCGCCGAGGGCGCGGCGCGCGGGGGCCGGTCCGGCGCCGGGTCCGCGGGAGGTCATGCGGAGAGAGGTCATCTCGGGTTCCTCCAGGGATTGGAATGGCTCCAAAGCCCCATGGGCGATGTGATCCCAAATGCTTAACAAGGGGCACTCCACGCAGTCCAGGTCAATTGGTCACCGTTTACCCCAGGTTCTCGAATCGTTACAAAGCGTCCCGGGGGCGGCCCATACCGGCGCGTGGCCCTCCGGAGGGTAGCGGTGAGCTGGACCGATGTCGACACGCCGGAAATCGGTGCGGGCTCGGCCCGCCGGGCGCCCGGCCGACGGCTTCTCCCGTGGTCGCGGGCCTTTTCCGTGGCGGTGCGACCGGAGAAAGCGACGTAGAGCACCAATGCGGTCAAAAGCCGGAAATAACGATAAAACACGCAGGAGGCGAACGCGGAACGCGGAGGAGGGCGTCACGCTCGGTCAACGGAAAGGGGCACGGAGCGGCGGACGGTGATCTTATGGTGCATAGCGAACAATTCGGTCATATCTCCGAAATGTTGCGTACGTCACCTCCTGCGGTTATGTAAGATCCCTCCGCATGAACCCCTTCCGTGCACCCGGCGGGCGCCGCCGCGGGGGCACCCGCCGCCGTCCCCACCCCCGGCCGGCGCAGCGGCCGGACGCACCCGCCGCGCCCGGTCCGCGGACGTGACCGCCCCGGCCGCCGCCGTCCGCGCGGCCGCCCCGCCCCGGCGGCGCGCCCCGGCCCGCCGTCGCGACTGGCCGGCGCTGCTCTACGTCGTCCCGGCGCTGGCGTTCTTCACCGCGTTCGTCCTCGTCCCCCTGGGCCAGGCCGTGTGGCTGAGCCTGTGGGAGTGGGACGGGGTGACCACCGCCACCTGGGCGGGCGCCGCCAACTACACCGCGGCCCTCGCCGACCCCGCGATCCTGGAGGCGCTGCGGCACTCGCTGGTGTTCGTGGTGTTCTACGCGCTGCTGCCGACCGCCGTGGGCCTCGCGCTCACCGCCCTGATGACGCGCGTCCGCATCCGCGGCCTGACGTTCTTCCGCGCCGCGCTGTTCGTCCCGCAGATCCTGTCCGGCGTCGTCGTCGCCGTCGCGTGGCGGTGGATGTACGACATCGACGGCCCGGTGAACGGCCTGCTCCGGCTGGTCGGCCTCGACGGCGCCGCCCGCTCCTGGCTGGGCGAGTTCTCCACCGCCCTGCCCAGCGTCGGCCTCGTCGGAACCTGGGTGATGTACGGCCTGTGCATGGTGCTGTTCCTCGCCGGCGCCCAGCGCATCCCCGCCGAACTGTACGAGGCCGCCCGCATCGACGGCGCCGGCCCGCTGCGGGAGTTCCTGACCGTGACCCTGCCCGGCCTGCGGCGCGAGACCGCGTTCGCGCTGGTCCTCACGGTCACCCAGGCGCTGCGCAACTTCGACATCGTCTGGAACACCACCTCCGGCGGGCCCGGCACCACCACGACGGTGCCCAGCGTCTACATCGTCCGCGCCGCGTTCACCACGCGCGACTACGGCACCGCCGCCGCCATCTCGGTGCTGCTGACCGTCCTCATCCTCGCCGTGACCGGCCTGGTACTGCTGCTGTTCCGGGAACGGAAGGGGGCGGCCGCGTGAGGGCCCGCCGCGAGACCGCACTCAGCCACACCGTCCTCGTCCTCGCGGTGGTCGTGGCGCTCTACCCGGCCATGGCCATCCTGTCCCTGGCGGTCAGCACGCCCGCCGCCCGCCCCACCCCCATGGGCCTGCCCCGCAGCTTCACGCTCGCCAACTTCGCCGAGGCCTGGACGGGCGGGCGGTTCGACAGCGCCCTGCTGTCCAGCGGGTTCGTCGGGGTCTGCGTGGTGGCCGCCACCCTGCTGCTCACCGTGCCCGCCGGCTACGCCCTGGCCCGGCTGCGCGTGCCGTTCGCCGGGGTCGTGCTCGGCGTGCTGCTGCTCGGCGTGGTCCTGCCCTACGAGGGCATCGTCATCCCGCTGTACCGGCAGATGCTCGACTGGGACCTCGTCAACACCTGGTGGGCGCTGATCCTGCCGCAGATCGGCCTGTCGACGTCGCTCGGCGTGTTCTGGATGCACACCTTCTTCTCCGGTCTGCCCGGCGCGCTCGGCGAGGCCGCCGCCATCGACGGCGCGTCCCGCGCGCAGACCCTGCTGCGCGTGTACCTGCCCAGCGCGGCGCCCGCGGTGGCCACCCTGGCCCTGCTGGTGTTCCTCTACACCTGGAACGACTTCCTGCTCGCGCTGGTGATGATCCCCGACGCCCCCGGGGTGCAGACCGCCCCGCTCGCCCTGTCGTTCTTCGCCGGCAACCGGCAGGCCGCCGACATCGGGGTGACCGCGGCCGCCGCCGTCATCGTCGCCCTGCCGCTCGTCGTGCTCTACCTGTTCCTGCAGCGCCGCTTCATCAGCGGCCTGCTCGCCGGAGCGGTCAAGGAGTAGCGGCCCCGGTGCCCGGCCGCCGGCCGGACACCGGGACCGCGTCAGTGCGCCGCCGCCGGGGCGGCCGCCGCCAGGCGCCGCGCCACCGCATCGGCGATGGTCCGCGCCACATCGGGCAGCGTGTCGTCGGGGGCGACCGCCACCTCGGTCCCGCTCAACCGGGCCGCACGGGCGCGCAGCCGCAGCAGGTCCAGCGACTCCAGGCCCAGGTCCAGCAGCGACTCCCCGGCCCCGATCTCGGTGGCCGCGCGCCCCGCGACCGCCCCGACCAGCTCCCGCACCAGGATTAGGGCGGCCTCGTAGCGCTCCCCGGGGGTCGACGCCGCGACAACGGCGTGGCCCAGGTGCGCCTGCTCGTCGCCGCGCGCCCGCGGCCGGTCCCAGACGCGCAGCGGCAGGGCCACCGCCGGCGCCGCCGCACGCGGCCGCGCAACGGCAAGCCCCCGGGTGCCGGCCTCGGCCAGCGCCCGCGCCATGTCGGCGGCCTCGTCGCCGTCGGCCCGGGTGCCCGTCACCACGGCGGGGTCGTCGCCGTCCCACCCGGACACGTCCGGCGCCGCCTCGGCCAGGGTGGCCATCAGCGACGGGGCCAGCACCGGCCGGGCGGCGACCTCGATGAGCACCGGCGTGCGCCGCCGCTCGGCCGCCCCCTCCGCCAGCGCGCGCACCGCCGGATACAGGCGGACCGGCGCGCGCAGCTGCCGCGCCCAGTAGTCGGCCCCCATGGCGGTGCCGTCGGCGCGCTCACCGGTCGCCGTCGACCACAGCGCCACCTCCCCCGGCGCGGGTGCGAGCCCCTCCAGGGCCCGGCCGAGCCGCCGCGCGTGGTCGGCGATCAGCGAGCTGTGCGCGGGGGCGTCGTCGGCGAGGAGCGTGGCCCGTACCCCGGCCTCCTTCAGCCGGGCGTACAGCGCCGCCAGCCTCGGTCGCGGACCGGCCACCACGGTGGAGTCCGGCCCGTTGCAGGCGGCCAGGTCGAGGCCGCCGCCCTCCCGGTCCAGCTCCGCCGCCGTCCGGTCGGCGGGCAGGCCGACCGCGAGCAGCCCGCCCAGCGGCGCCGACTCGGCCAGCAGCCGGCTGCGCTCGGCCACCAGCCGCGCCGCGTCGTCCAGGTCGAGCACCCCGGCCACGTGGGCCGCGGCGGCCTCGCCGAGGCTGTGGCCGACCACCGCCTCGGGCCGCACGCCCCATGACCGCCACAGCCGGGCCGACGCCACCTGGAAGGCGAACACGGCGGGCTGGACCGCGTCCATCCCGGACAGCGGCACATCGCCGCCCGGCCGCCACAGCCGCTCGGCCGGGACGTGCCGCGCCAGGGCCGCGAGCGCCTCGCGCAGGGCGTCGGCGAACACCGGCTCGGTGCGGACCAGGTCGCGGCCCATGCCCGGCCAGTGCGCGCCGTGGCCGGAGAACACCAGCACCGCGAACGGCCGCTCCGGGGCGGTGTGCGGGCCGACCAGCGCCGGGTGGGCGCGGCCCTCCGCCAGAGCGGCCAGCGCCGCGCCCGCCCGCGCCGGATCGGCCGCCACGACGGCCGCGCGCTCGGCCAGGTGGTCGCGGCGGTGGGTGGCGGTGTCGGCGACCGCGCCGAGGTCGGCCGCCGACGCCACCACGGGGGCCCAGCGGCCGGCGGTCGCGGTGAGGGACCTCCGGGAGCCCGCGGACACCGGGATGACGTGCGGCCGGGCCGCGCCGCGCCGGCGCGGGCGGGCGGGGGTCGGCCGCGCGGTGTCGGGGGGCGGCGCCTGCAGGACGGCGTGCGCGTTGGTGCCGCCGATGCCGAACGAACTGACCCCGGCCGTGGGCGGGTGGCCGCGCTCCGGCCAGGGCCGCACCTCGGTGGGCACCTCCAGCCCCATCCGGGCCAGGCCGCGCCGGGCCGGTGCGTGGTGCAGCACCGGGGGGATGCGCCGGTGCTCGATGGCGAGCGCGGTCGCGATCACCGAGACGAGGCCCGCCGCCCCCTCGGTGTGGCCGAGGTTGGACTTGACCGATCCCACCAGCAGCGGGTCGTCCGGGGCGCGGCCGCGCCCGAGCACCGCGCCCAGCGCCCGCGCCTCCACGCCGTCGCCCTCGGGCGTCGCCGTGCCGTGCGCCTGCACGTAGTCCACGTCGGCCGGGTCGATCCCCGCCCGCCCGTAGACCCAGCGCAGCAGCTCCGCCTGCGCCTCGGTACTGGGCTGGAAGATGCCGCGCGCCATCCCGGCGCCGTCGGCGTTGACCCCGGTGCCGCGGACGACGGCGCGCACCCGCAGGCCGTCGGCGCGGGCGTCCTCCAGGCGGCGCAGCACGACGACCCCGGCGCCCTCGGCGCGCACGAAGCCCTCGGCGTCGGCGGAGAAGGGGCGGCAGCGGCCTCCGGGCGCGAGCACGCCCGAGGCGCGGAACGCCCGGTTGCCGTTGTCGGTGAGCATGATGCCGCCCCCGCCGACCACGGCGGTGTCGACGGCCCCCGACTCCAGCGCCGTGACCGCCTGGTCCAGCGCGACGAGGCTGGAGGAGCAGGCGGTGTCGACGGTGATCGCGGGGCCGCGCAGATCGAAGTGGAAGGCGACCCGGGCCGCCAGGATGCTGGGCAGTGAGCCGATGACGTCGAGGAGGGTACCCCCCGCGCCCGGTGCCATGTTGATGGTGACCTGGTCGATCCCCGCCGAGCCGATCCACACGCCGGTGCGGCTGCCGCGCAGGGTGCGGGGGGCGATCCCGGCGTCCTGCAGCGCCTCGTCGGCGGTCTCGGCCAGCCAGCGCTGCTGCGGGTCCATCAGCGCCAGCTCCTCGTCGGGGATGCCGAAGTGGGCGGCGTCGAACCCCTCGAACTCCGCGGCGTCGAGGATCCCCCCCGGCAGGACGTGGGCCCGGTCCGCCAGGTGCGGAGCGGGGTCGGTGATCAGGTCGCGCCCGCCCTCCAGGGCGCGCCAGAAAGCCTCCGGGGTGGTGATCCCGCCCGGCAGGCGCACGGCCGTGCCGACGATGGCGGCGGTGCGGTTCATGCGGCATCCGCCTCCGCTCTCCGGCGCGGGGCGCGGCGGGCAGGGGTGCGTTGCGTACGGGGCTCGGGTGGGAAGGCGGGCAACATACCAACTCCGGTATCGCTCTAGCGGGGGAAGTGACGGGGGGTGGTGTGCGACCTGCACCCTGTGCGGTGGGCCAGTGTGGCAGTACCCCCCATGACCGAGCGTGCATCGGCCTCAGGGACGGTTGAAAGTGGAACAACGGCGTGATGTCGGCCTCTCCGGCCCTCCGCCGGCCCGTATCCGGGGTCCGCCGGTGCCGCCCGGCCCGTCACCATCCGTAGCGGGGTGTGGTCCTCGCAGGTCGCGGCCGCGGGCGAAGGCGGGCGGTCCGTTCGTGGGCGGGGTGGTGCGCTGCCGCGCGATGAGACGATACGGTCCGTGCCAAACCGCATATCGGTCGCGTCCAACGGTGTACGGGGAGATCTTCAATGACCTTCTGTGCCTGTCCGTAACCCGGGTGCCGGGTGGGGGGCACGGTGCGGACGGGGCCCGTTCGCCCCCTGGGAACCGGTGGCCGGCGACCGCCGCGGCACCGGCGGGCCCGGCCCGGGCGGCGCCCCGCCGCCCTCCGCCCCGGTCCGCCCGGTCGGGCGGCCGGTGATCGTTTCGCTCCCGGCAGCGGTGGGTAGCCGAGGCCCTTCATGGAGGCCCGCCGGTGAGCGGCGGCACCGCCGCGCCCGACGGCGGCCGCCGCACGGCGTCCCGGCCCGGCCGGCGCGCCCGAAGGGCGGCCTCCGACCGGGCGGAAGCCGGGCACGGCCGGCCGGGCGGCGGGGAACCCTCCGCGCCGCCCGCCCGCACCACGAGGAGGACACCGATGGCATACGACCGCCCCGGGGACGGCGGGTTCGACCCGCGGTCCTTCGAGGAGTTCCTGGCGCGCTTCTTCGGCGGGCCCGTCGGCCCGCGCCGCTCCGCCCAGCGCGTGGACCTGTCCCGGCTGATGGACGGCGAGGCCCGCGAGGTGGTCGCCGAGGCGCTCACCCGCGCGACCGACGCCGACCACACCGACCTGGACGCCGCCCACCTGCTGTGGGCGCTGCTGCGCTACGCGCCGGCCCGGGACCTGGTCGGCCGCACCGGGGCGGACCCCGACGCGCTGGAGCGCGCCGCCGAGGCGGAGGCCGAGCACGCGCCGCCGGCCGGCCCCGGGACGCCGATGCTCACCCCGTCGGCCAAGCGGACCCTGCTCGACGCCCACCAGATCGCCCGCGCCACGGGCCGCCGCTACATCGCGCCCGAGCACCTGCTGTTCGCGCTCGCCGTCAACGGCGAGTCCGCCTCGGGCCGGATGCTGGCGGAGTCGGGGGTCACCCCCGAATCGCTCCAGGGGGCGGAGCGGGCCGCGCACGGCGGGGCGGGGGCGCCCCCGGCGGCCGCCGGGACGCGGAGCGACACCCCCAACCTGGACGAGCACGGCACCGACATGACCGCGCTCGCCGCCGAGGGCCGGCTGGACCCGGTGGTGGGCCGCGACGACGAGGTCGAGCAGACCATCGAGGTGCTGGCCCGCCGGCGTAAGAACAACCCCGTCCTGATCGGCGACCCCGGCGTCGGCAAGACCGCCATCGTGGAGGGCATCGCCCAGCGCATCGCCGACGACGACGTCCCCGAGACGCTCAGCGGGCGCCGGCTCATCCAGCTCGACCTCGCCGGGGTGGTCGCCGGCACCCGCTACCGGGGCGACTTCGAGGAGCGGCTGAAGAACCTCGTGGAGGAGATCCGCGCCAACGCCGACCGGCTGCTCGTGTTCATCGACGAGCTGCACACCGTCGTCGGCGCGGGCGGCGCCGAGGGCGCCGTGAGCGCCGGCAACATGCTCAAGCCCGCGCTGGCCCGCGGCGAGCTGCACATCATCGGCGCCACCACCCTGGACGAGTACCGCAAGGACATCGAGAAGGACGCCGCCCTGGAACGGCGCTTCCAGCCCGTCCTGGTGTCGGAGCCCTCGGTCGAGGACACCGTGGAGATCCTGCGCGGGCTCAGCGACCGCTACGAGGCGCACCACCAGGTGCGGTTCAGCGACGAGGGCCTGGTGGCCGCCGCCGAACTCGCCGACCGCTACATCTCCGACCGGTTCCTCCCGGACAAGGCCATCGACCTGGTCGACCAGGCCGGCGCCCGGGTGCGGCTGCGCACCAAGACGCCCAGCGTCGACCTGCGCCGGCAGGAGGAGCGGCTGCGCGAACTGGAGGCCCGCAAGGAGGAGGCCGTCCGCGACGAGGACTACGAGCGGGCCACCGAGACCCGCGACGAGATCGCGCGCGTCCGCGGGTCCATCGCGCAGGCGCGCACCGCCAGCCCCACCCAGGTGCCCGAGGTCGGCGTCGACGACATCGCCGAGGTGGTCGCGCGCAGCACCGGCATCCCCGTCGCCCAGCTCACCCAGGAGGAGCGCGAGCGGCTGTCCCGGCTGGAGGAGCGGCTGCACACCCGCGTCATCGGCCAGGACGAGGCGGTCACCGCCGTGGCCGAGGCGATCCGCCGCTCCCGCACCGGCCTTGCCGAACCGGACCGGCCCATCGGCAGCTTCCTGTTCCTCGGCCCCACCGGCGTCGGCAAGACCGAGCTGGCGCGGGCGCTGGCCGAGGCCCTGTTCGGCTCCCAGGACCGCATGGTCCGCTTCGACATGAGCGAGTTCCAGGAGCGCCACACCGTCAGCCGGCTGGTCGGGGCGCCGCCCGGCTACGTGGGCTACGAGGAGGCCGGCCGGCTCACCGAGGAGGTCCGCCGCCACCCCTACAGCGTGGTGCTGCTGGACGAGATCGAGAAGGCCCACCCCGACGTCTTCAACCTGCTGCTGCAACTGCTGGACGACGGCCGGCTCACCGACGGCCAGGGCCGCACCGTCGACTTCCGCAACGTCGTCGTCATCATGACGAGCAACCTCGGCTCGGAGTTCATCACCGGCGGCGGCCCCATCGGCTTCACCGGCGGCACCACCGCCTCCGGCGACGCCACCCGCGACCGCATCATGGCCCGGCTGCGCGAGGAGTTCCGGCCGGAGTTCCTCAACCGCGTGGACGAGATCATCGTCTTCGCCAAGCTCGGCGACCGCGAACTCGCCCAGATCACCCGGCTGCTGCTGGACGGCACCGAGCGCCGGCTGCGCGCCCAGGACATCGACCTCGTGTTCACCGACGGCGCCGTCGACTGGCTGGCCGCCGCCGGGCACCAGCCCGAGTTCGGCGCCCGCCCGCTGGCCCGCACCATCCAGCGCAACGTCGGCAACCGGCTGTCGTCCATGCTGCTCGACGGCCAGGTGTCCCCGGGCGACCGCGTCGAGGTGGACCAGGGCCCCGACGGCCTCGCGTTCACCGTCCACCCGCGCCCGCGCACCGTGCCGCCGCACGCCGCCGACGCCCCGCCCGCCGGCGCCGCCGGCCCCGGACGGCCCGGCCACGCCTGAGGGGTGCCCGGTCCCGGGCACCCGCCCCCACCACCGAGAGGAACGACGTGCGCACGAGACCCCGCAGGACCCTGATCGGACTCGCCGCCGCAGCGGGGGTGGGCGCCGCCGCTGCCGCCGCCACCGCCCGCCGCCCCGAGGCCGACCTCACCGGAAAGGTCGCCCTGGTCACCGGCGGATCGCGCGGCCTGGGGCTGCTGCTGGCCCGCGAACTCGCCGGGCGCGGCTGCCGGCTGCTGATCTGCGCCCGCGACGCCGACGAACTGCGGCGGGCCGCCGCCGACCTCGCCGACCGCGGCGCCGACGTCCGGACCGTGCCGTGCGACCTGCGCGACCCCGAGGTCGGCGACGACCTCGTCGCCGCCGCCCGCTCCGCGTTCGGCCGCCTCGACATCGTCGTCAACAACGCCGGGGTCATCCAGGTCGCCCCGATCGACGCGCTGGAGGAGGAGCACTTCGCCGAGGCCATGGAGACGATGTTCTGGGGCCCGCTGCGCGTCACCCGCGCCGCGCTGCCCGAACTGCGCGCCAACCGCGGGCGGCTCGTCACCATCACCTCCATCGGCGGCCAGGTCAGCGCCCCGCACCTACTGCCCTACGCGTGCGCCAAGTACGCCGAACTCGCCCTGTCCGAGGGCCTCGACGCCGCGCTCGACGCCGACGGCGTCCGGGTCACCACGGTCGTCCCCGGCCTGATGCGCACCGGCTCCCACCGCCGCGCCGCGTTCGCCGGGCACCCCGAGCACGAGTTCGACTGGTTCGCGCTGAGCGCCGGGATGCCCGTGGTCTCGGTGGACGCCGAGCGCGCCGCCCGGCGCATCGTCGACGCCGTCGCCCGGGGCCGCCGCTACCTCGTTCTCACCCCATTGGCGCGGGCCGTCATCGCCGCGCGCGGCGCCAGCCCGGCGCTGACCCAGGCGGTGCTGCGGGTGGTCGACCGGGCCCTGCCGTCGATGCCCGACCACCCCGAGCAGCGCGGCGGCCTGGACGCCGGGGCGCCGGCCAAGCACCCGCTGCTGCGCCGGTTCACCGCCCTCAACGACCGGGCGAGCGCACGGTTCAACCAGATCCCCGCCCAGGCGCGCGCCGAGGAGGAGGCGGCGGACCGGCCCGCCGGAGGCTGAGCCCGCGGCACGGCGGACGCCACGGGCGCCGCCGCGACGCGAAGGGGCCGGCCCG
>NZ_BCRK01000085.1 GCF_001552555.1 Nocardiopsis trehalosi NBRC 14201
CGCCCAGGACGACGGCGCGCATGGCGGTGTCGAGGCGGCGCTCGTATTCGGCGAGGTCGAGCCGGCCCTCTTGGAGGGCGATGGCGAGGCGCTCGGCGCAGGCGTCGCGATCGGCGTCCGAGGCGCGCATACGGCTCTCCGGGACGCGTTCGTCCTCCACGCCCACCCCCCTGCCGCACGTTGATGGGAGACCAACGATACGCCGGGAACGCGCGGCACAAAAGGCACCTGCCGGGCACACTCCTGTGACCGGCGGCGCGGGGGTCAGTCGTCGCCGGGGAAGAACACCATGGCGACGATGACGGCCGCCCAGATGCCGATGGGGATGAGCGGCCAGAACGGCTGCAGCTCGCCGCCGGCGAAGCTGGTGGTGCCCCAGATGCCGATCATGATGACCGAGCCGCCGAGCCAGTGCCGCCACTCGTCGAACCACTTCCGCCATTCGGAGGCGGGCGCGGCCGGGGCGTTCGCGGCGAGGTCGACCGGGCCGGAGTCGGCCGCGGGGCCGGCCGCCCCGCCCGGGGCCGGCAGGTCGGCCGTGATGGGGACGAGGTCGCCGATGGTGGTGGCCGCCAGCGCGGCGTTGAGCCGATGGTCGTACTCGGCCAGGTCGAGACGGCCCTCGGACAGCGCGGTCGCGAGGCGCTGGGCGGTGGCGTCGCGGTCGGCGTCGGAGGCGCGCATGCCCGGCTGCGGGGTCAGTTCGGTCGCCACGTCCACCCTCCTGTGGTCTCGGTGCCTCCGAGCCTACGGGCCGCGCCGCGCGGCGGCCTCCTCCCGCCGGGCGGTCCCCGGTACTCCTTTCGGACGACACCGGGGCCGGGGGCGCCTCGGGGTGGCCCCTGAGGCGGCGCCGGGGTCACATCGGGCCGAGCCGCTCGGTGAGGAAGGCGTCCAGCCCTTCGGGGCCGGCGTAGTGGTGGGTGTCGATGCCGAGCAGCTTGGCGGCGAGCACGTTCTCCTCGCGGTCGTCCACGAACACCACGTCCGCCGCCGGGGTCCCGAGTTCGGTGAGGACGTGCGTGTACACGGCGGGTTCGGGCTTGCAGGCGGCCAGGTCGCAGCTGAAGAAGAGCCGGTCGAACGGGGCGAGGGCGGGGGAGTGGCGGAGCGCGCCGGCGATGTCGTGCGGGGCGTTGGACAGCAGGGCGAGCCGGGTCCCGCGGGCGGCCAGCCGGTCGAGCAGGGCGGCGCTCGCCTCGGCCAGGTGCAGCCAGGAGCCGACGTCGGTCGCCCACAGGGCGTGCCGGGTGGCGGAGTCCCAGGCGGCGCCCAGCCGCCCGGCGACGCCGTCCCAGTAGTCGCGGGCGGCGCAGCCGCGGTCGTAGGCGCGGCGCTCGGCCCAGTACGCGGCCCAGAAGTCGGCCTCGGGCGCCCCGGACAGGCGCTCCAGTTCGGCCCGCGCCTCGGGGGAGGGCGGCAGGGAGAGCACCTCGCCGTAGTCGAACAGGACGGTGGAGGGGGCGCCGTCGCGGGAGGCCATGTGTGATCACACTCGTTCCGTGTTCGGAAGTTGCGAATTCGAACACACGATATGTGAGGTGAGGGGAGCGGGCAAGGGTGCGGGCCGCCCGCCGAACCGGCGGGCGGCCCTCCGGGGCGCGTCGCGGGACGGCCGCGCTACGCGACCTCGTACACCGGGGCGATGACCGCCCGCGCGATGGCGTGCGAGAACAGGTTGAAGCCGAGGTACGCCGGGCTGGCGGTGTCGTCGATGCCCAGCGTCGGCACGTCCAGGGCGTGCACCGCGAACATGTAGCGGTGCGGGCCGTGCCCGGCCGGCGGCGCGGCGCCGACGTACCGGCGGCCCCCGGCGTCGTTGCGCAGCGTGATCGCGCCCGGGGGCAGCCCCGAGCCGGCGTCGTCGCCCGCTCCGGTGGGCAGCTCCGCGACGTCGGCGGGGATGTCGCAGACCGCCCAGTGCCAGAAGCCGCTGGCCGTGGGGGCGTCGGGGTCGAAGCAGGTGACCGCGAACCCCCGGGTGCCCTCGGGGAACCCGCTCCAGGCCAGGTGCGGGGAGACGTCCTCGCCTCCGGCGCCCATCATCCCGCTGACCTGGGCGCGGGGCAGGGGGCGGCCGTCGGCGACGTCGTCGCTGGTCACCGTGAACACCGGAAGGTCCGGAAGGAAGTCGTACGGGGATGGCGGCTGGGCCACGTGGCTCCTCCTGTCGGTCGTGCGGTCGGGGACATCCTCCCCACTACCCCCACGATTATCGTGCGGCGCCCGCCCGGATCAGCGGGTGTCGACGACCCGGAACGCCTCGGCCAGCCGCCCCTCGGGCAGGCCGCCGCGCGCGGCGTTGGCGGCGTGCCACCCCCGCAGGTCCGCCTCCAGCGCGGCGACGTCGGCGATCTGGCTGGCGTGCGCGGCGAGCGCGGTGAACTTGCGGTCGATCACGTCGGTGACGTCGGTGTAGTGGTCGGCGCCCGGCGGGTGGACCACCCACACCTCCGGTACGGACCACGGGCGCAGGCCCTCGGCGAGCAGTTCCGGGTGGGCGTGCGGGTTGCGCGCGTCCGGGTAGACGGCGTTGATCCCGGCCTCGCCGGTGGCGAGGTGGTCGGGGTGGCTCGGCGCGATGGCCGACCAGTCCCGTTCGGGGCTGGGGATGACGACCCGCTGCGGGCGCACCTGGCGGATGACGCGGGCGATGTCGCGGCGCAGGTCCAGCGTCGGCAGCACCCGCCCGTCGGGGCGGCCGAGGAAGCGGACGTCGGTGACGCCCACGGCGGCGGCCGCCTTGCGCTGCTCCGCGCGGCGCAGCTCGGCGGTCTCCTCGGTGGTCGTGGAGCGCTCGTCGCCCCCCGCCTCGCCGTCGGTGACCATCAGGTAGGTCACCTCGGTCCCCGCGTCCGTCCACAGCGCCACGGTCCCGGCGCACCCGAAGTCGACGTCGTCGGGGTGGGCCATGACGACGAGCGCGCGTTCCACCGCCTCATCGACCGGCATGGGCGGTCCTCCTCTCCTTCGGGGGCGGCCCGGTGGCCGCCCGTACGAGCGACAGCGCCCGCCGCGCGCCGCCGATTCCGGTGGTGGCCGGAACCGGCGCGGCGGGAATCCCCCGGGCGGCCCCGGCGTTCGGTCCCGGCGGCCGCGCGCGGGTCAGCCGCGGGTGCGGACGCGGTGGGCGGCGACCCGCTCGCGCGTCGCGCACCGGCGCGAGCAGTAGCGGCGCGGGCTCCCACTGCCCGCGTCGACGAAGACCAACCCGCACGACGGCGACGCGCACACCCCGCCGGGCGGCCGCTGCCGGTCGGTGATGAGCAGCGCGAACACCAGGCAGGCCGACGTCGTGAACCACTCCGCCCACGGGGCGTCGTCGTGGGTGTCCACGTGGAGGTGCCAGTGCGTGGTGCCCCCGTGGCTGGTCAGCCGGGGCGGATGCGCGGTGGCGGCGAGCAGGCGGTTGACCGCCGCGGCGGCGCCGTCGGCGTCGGGGGCGGTCAGGACGGCGCGCAGGCGCTCGGCGGCGGTGCGCAGGTCGGCGACGTCGGACGGGGTGATGTGCGGATCGGTCTCGCCGTGGTTACGCAGGACGGCGGCGACGTCTCCGGGCGTGCAGGCGGGGTCGCGGACGAGGTTCGCCAGATCGGCGGTGCGGGCGGCGATGGCGCGCACCGAGCGGCCGGCTATCGCGTTCTGCGGCATGCGCCCACCGTAACGCCTCTTTCAGGTCATGCCGTTACCGGGTGGCGTCGCGCGCCATGGGCGACCCCATGACGCCTCTGCTCCGTTGTGTCGTTACCCGGGGGTGCCGCGCGTCATGGGCCCACCCCGTAACGCCTCTTTCCCGTTGTGCCGTTACCCGGGTAGCGTCGCGCGCCATGGGGGAACGCGTCCGGACCGCCGGATACCTGGCGGGTGCGCTGGCCGCCCGCACCGGCGACGAGGCGGCGGGGCCCGCGCTGCTGCTGCTCGGGGTGGCCGCCACCGGATCGGCGGCGCCGGGGGCGGCGCTGCTCGCCGCGCTGACGGCGGCCGCGGCGGTGGGCGGGCCGGTCGTCGGCGCCCTGCTCGACCGCGCCGCGCGGCCGGGCCGGACCATCGCGGTGGGGCTGCTGGGCTATGCGGCGGGGATGGCGGTCGCGGGCGCGGCGCTCGGCCGGGTGCCGACACCGTTCGTGCTCGGCGCCGCCCTGGTGGCGGGCCTGGCGGTGCCGGCGCTGTCGGGCGGGTGGACCGCGCAGCTGCCGCACGTGGTGCCGCCGGCCCGGGTCGCCCGCGTCGCCACGCTGGACGCGATGACCTTCGGCGCGGCCGGACTGGTCGGCCCGGCGCTCACCGGCCTAATGGCGACAGCGGCGGGCGCCCCGGCGGCGGTCGCCCTCGCCGCCGCCCTCGTGGCCCTGGCCGCCTGCGCGGCCCTCACCCTCCCCGCCGCCCCTCCCCGGCCGACGGACTCCGTCGCGGACCCCGAAGGCCCGGCGCGGCGGGCGGCGGCCGCCACCGGGGCGCGGGGGTTCGCCCGGGAGGTCGGCGACGGGGTGCGGGCCGTGGTCGCGGTGCCCGCGCTGCTGCGGGTGACCGTGGTGTCGGCGGTGGCGATCGCCGGGACCGGTGCGATGGTGGTCGCGGCGCCCCTGGTCGGGGCGCGGGTCCTGGGCGGAGCGGAGAACGGGGCGTTCCTGCTGGCCGGGTCGGCGGCGTGCGCGCTGGTCGCGAACCTGGTGTGCGCGCGGTGGCCGCCGCGCGCCCGGCCGGAGGCGGTCGTCCTGGCCTGCGTGGCGGCGCAGGCGGCGGGTATGGCGGCGGCCGCGACCGGCGGGCTGGATGCGGTGCTGATCGGGACCGCCGTGGCCGGCGCCGCCGAGGGCCCACTGCTGACGGCGGTGTTCGCCGTCCGCCACCGCGACGCCCCGCCGCGCCTGCGCGCCCAGGTGTTCACCACGGGCGCGAGCGCCAAGATCGGCGCGCTGGCCGCCGTCACGGCCGCCGCCGGCCCGCTGGCCGACCGGTCCCCCTTCCTGTGCCTGGCGCTCGCCGCCGCCCTGCACGTGGCGGCCGCGCTGCTGCACGTCCTCCTGGGCGGCCACCGCACCCGCCCGCACACGGCGGGCCGGACCACCGCCGCATGACGCGGGTGGTGGGCAGGCGAAGGCCCCGCCCGGCGTACGGCCGGGTGGGGCCTGGGTGACGCGCGCGTGGCGGGCCGGGCGGCCACCGGGTGACGCGCGCCCTTGATCGACGCGGTGAGGACGGCCCGGCGCCCCACCGGTTCCGCCCACCGGCCCTCCCCCGCGTCGCCCTCCGCACCGGCCTCGGGCCGACGTCCCCACCGACCTCGCGGGCGCCGCGCGTGGGGCCGGGATGGGCGGGTCGGTGCGACCGGCGCCCGGCCGGATGCCCGGGTGCGGGGCGTGGCGGCACCGCCCGTGCGCCCGATATTCGCGGGTCAGGCGGCGACGGCGGTGGGCGGTGCCGGGGCATCGAGGGCGGGGGCGTCGATCGGCGGGGTGCGCGCGGGGTCGGGGGTCACCGGGTCGGCGGCCAGCGCGACGGCGATGAGCAGGGCCGCCGACACCACCAGGGCACACCACTGCACGGCGGCCCTCGGCCGCGAGGCGAGTGCGGTCATGGGGAGATGCTGGCACATCCGACCCGGCCATAACCCCAGGTGAGAACGGCGCGTCGGGCTCCGGTCGCGATCTCCCCCCGCCCATCGCGGCCGTCGGCGGGCTACCGCAGGCCGCGGAAGAACGCGCGGACGTCGGCGGTGAGGAGGGCGGGTTCCTCCAGGGCGGCGAAGTGGCCGCCGCGGTCGACGTCGGTCCAGCGGACGACGGTGTTCTCGCGCTCGGTGTAGCGGCGGATACCGACGTCGTGGGCGAGCACCAGGGCCGCCGTGGGCACCCCCGAGTCCTCGGGCGCGGCGCCCCACGCCGACTGCTGGGCGTACCCGTTGTAGGCGGAGGTCCCGGCGGTGCCCGTGAGCCAGTACAGCATCACGTTGGTGAGCAGCCGGTCGCGGTCGAGCACCTCGTCCGGCAGCGCCGCGCGCGGGTGGGTCCACGCCTGGAACTTGTCCATGATCCAGGCGAGCTGGCCGACCGGGGAGTCGGTGAGTCCGTAGGCAAGGGTCTGCGGGCGGGTCGACTGCACGGCGATGTAGCCGAACTCCTCCGACATGAACGCCTCGATGCGGCGGATCCGGTCGCGCTCCAGGTCGGTGAGCGAGGCCAGTTCCTCCTCGGGCAGCGGGATCTCCGGGATCGGCCCCGGGCCGTTGAGGTGCACGCCCACCACCCGGTCGGGGGCGGCGCGCCCGAGGTCGGCGCTGACGGCCGCGCCCATGTCGCCGCCCTGCGCGCCGTAGCGCTCGTGGCCCAGGCGCCGCATCAGCTCGTCCCACGCCCGCGCCACGCGGGCGGTGTCCCAGCCGGGTTCCGCCACCGGGCCGGACAGCCCGTACCCGGGCAGGGACGGCACGACGACGTGGAAGGCGTCGGCGGGGTCACCGCCGTGGGCGGCCGGGTCGGTCAGCGGGCCGATGAGGTCGAGGAACTCCACCACGGACCCCGGCCAGCCGTGGGTGAGGACGAGCGGCAGCGCGTCCGCCTCGGGCGACCGGACGTGCAGGAAGTGCACGCGCTGTCCGTCGATGACCGTCGTGAACTGCGGGAACGCGTTCAGCTCCCGCTCGGCCCGCCGCCAGTCGTAGCCGTCGCGCCAGTACTCCGCCAGCCCGCGCAGCCACCCGGTGGGGACCCCGGTGTCCCAGTCGTCGCCGGGCAGCGGCGCGGGCCAGCGGGTGGCGCCGATGCGGGCGCGCAGGTCGTCGAGTTCCGCCTGCGGGACGTCGAGGCGGAAGGGGCGGATGTCGGTTTCGCTCATGACCGGGACGGTAGGCTCCACCCAGGACAGGGTCCGTCCTAGGTGCAGAGGAGAATCGGCGGTATGTGGGACACCTCCGCCCGGCTGCTCCGGCTCCTGTCCGTTCTCCAGGTCCCCGGCGACCACAGCGGGACCGACCTCGCCCGCCGCCTCGGCGTGGACGTGCGCACCGTCCGCCGCGACGTCGCCCGGTTGCGCGACCTCGGCTACCCGGTGGAGTCCCGCCCGGGGATCGCCGGGTACCGCCTCGGCGCGGGGGCGCGGCTGCCCCCGCTGCTGCTGGACGACGACGAGGCGGTGGCGGTCGCGGTCGGTCTGCGCGCCGCCGCCGGGGGCGGGGTGGCCGGGATCGAGGAGAGCTCGGTGCGGGCGCTGGCCAAGCTGGAGCAGGTGCTGCCCGCCCGGTTGCGGCACCGCGTCACCACGCTGAACGAGGCCACGGTCACCCTGTCGTCGGGCGCGCCCGGCGCCGACCCCGAGGTGCTGACCGCGCTGGCCGCCGCCTGCCGCCGCAACGAGCAGGTGCGCTTCGACTACACCGCCCACGACGGCACGACGGGGCGGCGCCGCGCCGAGCCGCACCGGCTGGTGCACGCCGGGGCGCGGTGGTACCTGGTCGCGTGGGACGTCGACCGCGCCGACTGGCGGACCTTCCGCGTCGACCGGCTCCGCCCGCGCACCCCCAACGGGCCCCGGTTCACCCCGCGCGAACCGCCCGAGACCGGCGTGGCCGCCGCCACCGCCTACGGGATCACCACCGGCGCCTACCGGTACCGGGGCCGGTTCACCCTGCACGTGCCGGTCCACGTCGCGGCGGACACCATCCCGCCGACCGTCGGCGTCCTGGAGGCGGTCGACGAGCACAGCTGCACGCTGCGCGCCGGCTCCGACTCGCTGGACGAACTGGCGCTGTACGTCGGGTTGTCCGGGCATCCGTTCGAGGTCCACGAGCCGCCGGAGCTGGTCGACCGCGTCCGGCGGCTGGCCGGCCTGCTCGGTGCGGCGGTGCCCGCCGGACCGGGGGACACCGCCGACCCTGGTGGTTCCGGATGACCCCCCGCCCCGCGCGGATCGGCGCGCGCCGCCCCGGGCCGCTCGCTGATCCGGTGGCCCGCGGGGGCCGGCCCGGCGGGCCGGCCCCCGCTCCGGTCAGGTGCCGCCGCGCAGGTCGGCCAGGCGGGTCGGGGTGAACGCGATCTCCTCGAAGCGGACGGTGCGCCCCTCGCCCGTCGGGCTCTGGGCGAGGAAGCCCACCTCCGGGTCGCCGTCCAGCGCGAAGTAGCGGACGAGGTGCCAGAAGTCGCCGTCCGCCCGCACGTGGAACGCGTACGCCGGGCCGAGGCGGCTGATGCGCAGCCGGACGTCACCGCCGTCGACCGCGAAGGAGTTGCAGTCGTCGGAGACGCCCCGGTTGACCACCGACACGATCGTCGGCCGCCCCTGCGGCGACGCCTCCAGGCAGAACTTCGCCCAGGTGTCCGCGCCCGCCCACAGCAGCAGCACGGCGGCGTCGTAGGTGGAGGCGAGGTCGAGCCGCACCCGCGCGCTCAGTGAGAAGTCGCCCTCGACCCGGCCCACCAGGGCGGGCGCGTTGGCGAACCGGGCGCTGCCGTCGGGGTCGGTGAACAGGTCGGTCCCGCCGCCCGCGGAGACGACGAGCGTGTCCTCGCCCTCCACGGACCAGTCCTCGGGCGGGGTGGTCCAGCGCAGCGGCGCCGGGAAGGCCGGGATGGCGACGGTGTCCTGCATGGCGGCTCCTCTCGTGAGCGGCCGGGCGCGCGGGGGTGCGCGCCCGGTGGGCCCGGTGACCGGTCCGGTACCGGGCGTGTCCGGCGGCGGGCACGCGGCGCCGCCGCCCCGCCGGGCGCGGCGGGGCGTCCGGCGGCGGACCCGCGGCACGGGTCCGCCGCCCCAGGGTCACAAAGACGCCTCCGGGCGGGCGGGCGGCGCGCCGGTCATGGTCGTGACGTCGCGCCAGGACAGCCCGCCGTCGGCGGTGGCGCCGGTGATCCGGCCCGCGACGGCGGTGAGCACGGCCAGGCCGGGCGCGGCGCACAGGTCGGTCCACCCGGTGTCGCCGGGCCGGCGGGTGCGCAGGACGCCGTCGCCGCCGACCGCGAACAGCCGCCCGTTCATGCCGGTGAGGGCGGTCAGCCCCGCGGCGTCGCCGTGCGGGGACCAGGCGGCGTCGCCGGCCGCCGCCAGCGGGCGGCGCCACAGCCGCCCGTCGCCGGTGAGCACGTACAGGTGCTCGTCCACCGGGTGCAGGTCGACGGCGCCGGAGGGGGCGGGGTACAGGTCGGTCCAGTCGGCGGGCCCGGGGGCCGGCGGGCGCAGCCGCACCCGGCCGTCGGCGAACAGGCCGTACAGCCCGACGGGGCACCCGGGCACCGCCGCGCCGGGCGCGGACAGCGCCACCAGCCCGGGAGCCGGGCCGAGCGGCCGCCACGGCAGGTTCTGGGTGCGGTCGAGACGGGTCCACAGGGTGCCGTCGGGGGCGGCGGCGAACAGCCGCCCCTCGCACGCGGCCAGCGCCACCGGCCGCACCGGTGCGGCGCCCATGGGCTCCCACTCCGGGGCCGCGCCGCCCAGCCGGTCCAGGACGTTGGCGGTGATGCGCGAGACGACCGGGTCGTCCAGCGCGTCGGCCCAGCCCACCGTCGCCGCGTTGAACACGGTGCCCCGGCCCGTGCGCAGCACGCCCATGGTGGCGCGCCCGCCCTTGCCGTAGCGGCTCCAGTGGCGCAGGTCGGCCGCCGCCAGGACGGTGAAGTCGCGGCTGGTGCCGTCGGCGCCGGTGGCCAGCGGGACGCCGTCGACCTCGCGGACGTCGGCGGCGTCGGTCTCGTAGCCCACCGCGCCGCGCCCGAACGTGTCGCCGTCGCGCAGCCCGGTGCCCGCGTAGACCCAGTGGTCGGCGAACGCCACGGTGTAGGCGGCGTGCCGCATGACCGACATGTCCTCCCAGCATCCGGCCCCGTTGCGGAAGCTCACCCCCAGCAGGGTGTTCTCGGGCCGGTGCACGGGCGCGCTCGACCACTCGACGGTGGTGCGCGCCGGGTCGGTGGCGGCCAGCGGGTCGCTGAGCGCGTCGCGGTAGCAGACCAGGGTCCGCTCGCCGTCCTCCAGCCGCACCTGCCACCAGCACGTGTTGCCGCAGAAGAAGGCGGCGTTGCCCCCGGCGGCGACGAACGCCTCGACGGAGTCGCGCATCTCGGCGGTCCAGTACTCGTCGTGGCCCGCGCACACCAGCATCCGGTAGTGGCCCACCAGGCCCGGGTCGGCGTGCAGGTCGACGTTGGAGCAGTACTCGACGCGCCGGCCCTGCTCGGCCAGCCACCGGTAGAAGCGGTCCTCCCAGTGCCCGGCCGGCCCGCCGCCGGGGCGGTCGAAGCTGACCCGCAGCGCGCGGTCGGGGCCCTCGGCCGGGTACAGCCCGGCGCCGGGGACGCCCGCCCCGTTGTACGCCTGCCAGGTCAGGAACGGCACCGCGACCAGGATCGGGCTGTCCGCGCCGGGCCGGGCCGTGCGCACCGCGAAGTACGCCTCCTGGCCGCCGGGGGAGAACCGGGCGGCGTACAGCGAGCTGGGCCACTCGGCCGGCACGTCGAGCTTCCATTCGGGCGCGGTGACGTCGAACTCCGCCACGTCCGCGCCGGTCACGGTGTCGCGGACGCGGACGCGCCCGGCGGTGGCGCCGTCGAGCCGGAACAGCAGGGTCTGGCCCTGGGCGACCGAGGTGCGCGTGGCGTAGACCGACAGCCCGCCGCCGGCGGCGGGCCCGTTCACGGCCGCCCTCCCGCGCGGGCGGCGGCCGGGCCGTCGGGCAGGCCGTAGCGGTCGCCCGGCCGCCACCCGCCCGGGGTGACGCCGGCGTTGAACGGGGCGCCGTCGAGGGTCATCTGCGGGCGGGGGTGCGCTAGGTGCAGCAGCGGGTCGTCGAAGCGGTCGAGCCGTCCGGCGGCGGACAGCCGCGCCACGACGTCGTCGTCCTCGCCGCCCCACCCCTGGAACCGCTCGTCGAACCCGCCGATGCGGTGCAGCACGTCGGCGCGGGCCCACAGCACGGCGCCCGGGGGCTCGCGCAGGACCAGCGCGCGCACGGCGTCGACGGGCACGTCGGGTGCGCCGTGCTCGATCCGGGACCGGATGGCGGCGTGCGAGGAGTCGGGGTCCAGGCAGTGCATGGCCCGGTAGGGGAGGAACGCGGCGAGCCCGCCGTCGGCGGCGCGGGCCAGGTTGCGCTCCAGGAAGCGGTCGTCCACGAGGATGTCGGCGTCGAGCACGCACACCCACTCCGGCGCGCCGGGCGTGCGGCGGACCCCGAGGTTGACCGCCCACGACTTGTTGAAGTGGCCGCCGTGCGGCGCGAACACGTAGTGGTCGGCCCACGGGCGGATGTGCCGCTCCCAGCGGGGGGTGTCGTCGGTCTCCACGACGGTGACGGCGACACCGGCGGGCGGCCGGTGCTGGGCGCGCAGCGCGGCCAGGCAGGCCAGCAGGTTGCGGGTGCGCGCGCCGCCGATGCGGTCCCGGAAGGGGATGACCACGGCCGTCCGGGGCGCCTCGGCGGGCGGGGCGGTGCGGGGCGGCCAGCCCAGGACGGTGTCGAGGCCGACGGGCGCCGCCGGGGCGGCCGGGCGGGGGCCCCGGTGGTAGTCGATGAGCAGGTGCGGGTCGGCGGCGGCGACGAGGTCCGCGAGCCGGTCCGCGGTGGCCGGGGCGGCGGCCAGCAGGGCGTCCAGGGAGTCGGCGAGCGCGCGTTCACGTGCGCCGTCGGCGGGCGCGGCGGCGAGCGCGGCCAGGTCGGCGGCCGCGCGGTGGCCCTCGGCGGCCGCGCGCAGCGGGTCGACCACCGAGCGGTAGTGGGGCGCGCAGATCTCCCACCAGTCGGCGGCGACCTGGGGCACCGAGGGGTCGTGGGCGAGGACGACGTAGCCGGCCAGCCGGGCGCCCAGCGATGCCCGGTGCGGCCGCCCCTTTGGTGCGGCGGAAGGGACGGGCATGGATTCCCCCTATCCGTGTCGGACGGTCGACCCTAACCCAGGCCAAAAATGGCGCGCAAGGAGTTGACACCGCTTCTCGGAGGCAAATACCTTCCTCCGTGGGAACGCTCCCAAAAATTGCTGTCATAATCTCGGCACCGCGGCGTCCAGGCCGCGGTGCCCGCCGCCGTATCGACGTGCGGCGACCCTCGGTCCACGTCCGGACACACGTTCCGGCGCCCCCGGCGCCGCTGGAAGACGGCTGGAGCACGCCTGCGATGGGTGATCGTCCGACTACGCAGAATCCCCGAACGGCGGTGCGCCGGGCGTTGCCGACCACCGATCGCCCACCGTGCTGCGACGGTCGCGCGACGGACCGTTATCGACAATGGTCGGGCGGGGGTGCCGCGCCATTCACGATGATCGGCGTCCGGTGCGGTAAAGAGGGCGCCGGTATTTTCCGGGAACCCGCCGCGCCCCGGAAATCCGGGGGATTCACCGGATGTTTTTCCGCCGTGTCCCGATCCGGTCGCGGAAAGGGCGCGGCCGGATTCGGCCGCAATGGCGGCGGGCGGCCGTCCGCGCGCCGCCGCGCCGCGCCCGCCGCCCCGGCGGGGGTGCGCCGTGGCTGAGCCGCGCACGCGGGCGCGGGCCCGCTCGCTGGCCGGCGTCCTGGGCGCGCCCGGGACGGCCGAACGCGCCCGCTGGGCCATCACGGCGGTCTTCCTCGTCAACGGCGCCGCGATGGCCAGCTACTTCGTCCGCGTGCCGTCACTGAAGGCCGCCCACGACCTCACCGACGGCCGGCTCGGCGTGCTGCTGACCACGGTCTCGGTCGCCGCCATGATCAGCATGCAGCTCGCCGGCGACCTCACCGCCCGGCTGGGCAGCGCCTGGATCGCCCGCGTCACCGCCATCGGTCTGCCGGTGGCCATGATCGGCTTGGGCCTCGCCGCGGACCCGCTGGTCCTCGTCGCGGTGCTGGTCGTCTTCGGCGCCGTCGACGGGCTGCTGGACGTCTCCATGAACGCGCAGGCCGTCGCCGTCGAACGCGCCCTGAAGCGGCCGATCATGAACGGCTGCCACGCGGCGTGGAGCATCGGCGCCGCCCTCGGCTCCACCCTCGGCGGCCTGGCCATGCGGGCGGACTGGTCGATCACCCGCCACTACGCGGTCCTCGCCGTGCTGCTCGTCGCGCTCGCCGCCGTCACCGGCCGCTGGTCGCTGCCCGCCTCGGCCGACCGCGCCGCGCCCGCCGACCCCGCCGACCCGGCGGCCGCCACCCGGCCCCGGCCCGGCTGGCGGACCGGGTGGAGCCGCCGCGTCGTGCTGTTCGGCGTCATGGGCGCCTCGGTGCTGCTGCTGGAGGGCGCCATCGGCACCTGGAGCGGCGTCCTGCTGCACGAGGACCGCGGCGCCCCGCTGGCGACCGCCTCGCTGGGCTACATCTGCTTCACCGTCCTGCAGGTCGCCGGGCGGTTGGTGGGCGACCGGCTCCAGGCGCGGTTCGGCGCGCCGACCCTGGTCCGGGTCAGCGGCTCGCTGGCCGTCGCGGGGCTGGCGGTGGTCGTCCTCAGCCCGACCCCGCTGCCGACCGTCCTCGGCTTCGCCGTCGTCGGCGCCGGGGTGTCGGTGCTGCTGCCGGTCATCTTCAGCTCCGTCGGCCACAGCGGGGGAGACGAGGGCGCCCCCGCCGGGGCCGCCGCAGCGCTGTCCCGGTTCACCACCATGACCTACACGGGCGCCCTGCTCGGCCCGGTCGTCATCGGCTGGCTGGCCGAGTGGTTCGGCCTGACCTGGACGCTGGCCGGGCTGCTGGTGCTGCTGGTGGGCGTCGTCCTCAACGCGCGGGCCACCGCCACCGCCGTCCGCTCCGGCCCGCCCGCGGGCTGACCCCGCCCGGGCCGCCTCCGCCGCCGGGGACAGCATGACCTGTCCCCGGGGGAAGTCCCGGCACCCCTCGGCGCCGGGGTAGAAAGGACCCGGGTTTCCGGCCGCACCGTGGAATCCGCCACGTCCGGGGCTCCCCGGGTGGTTCGGCGACGACGGGCGGTGCGGCATGGCGGGAACTCGGCAGACCTCGGGCGGACCCGGGCGGCGCGGCGCGCCCCCGCCGCGCTTCGACACCCCCGCGCTGCGGGCCGACCTCCGGGCCGCGGTGCCCGACGCCTCCGCCGCGCTGGTCGTCACCGCGGCCATCTTCGCCCTCCTCTACCGGCGGGTCGACACCGGCGCCTCCATGACGCTCGACGTCATGCCGGACCTGGCCGACGCGGGCGCGTACTGGATGTACTGGCTCTGCCAGGCGTTCGGCTGGTCGGCCCTGCTGTGGGCGTGGCTGACCGTCGGCCTGGGGCTGGTCCGGTCGAGCGCGCACCCCCACTGGCTGCCGGTCCCGGCGGCCCGCGTCGAGCGCTGGCACCGCACCACCAGCCTGACCACGATCGCGCTGATGTTCGGGCACGCGTTCATGTTCTTCGCCGAGCTGGTGCGCGGCAACGAGGACGGCCTGGGCCCGGCCGGACGCGTGTGGTCGGCGTTCGTCGACGTCTTCGTGCCCGGCGGCTACGCCACCGGCACCGGCCAGGTCGCGATCCTGCTCGGCCTGATCGCTTTCTACCTGGCGATCCCGCTGGGCCTGGCGTACTACCTGCGCCGGTCGACCGGCGGGCGGCTGTGGCGGGCGCTGCACCGGTTCGTCATCGCCGTCTACGTCCTCAGCGTCTGGCACACCCTGCTCTACGGCACCAACGTCTGGTTCGACGGGTGGTTCCGCACCCTGGTGTGGACGCTTCAGCTGCCCATCGCGGCGCTGCTCCTGGTCCGGCTGCTCGCCCCGGCGCTGCCCGCCGACCGGCTGCGGCGGCACGGCGCGGCCCGGACCCCGCTGCTGCCGGTGGCGGTGCGGGCGGCCGGGCGCGGCGCGGTGGCGGCGGTCGTGGTGGTGCTGCTCGCGGTCACCGCGACCGGGCGCGACGGCGGCCGTACCCCCGGCGCCGAGAGCGCCCCGCCGGTGGTCACCGAGGGCATGGTCTGGCTCGGCCTGGCGGTGCTGCTCGCGGTCATCGCCGCCGCGGTGGCCGCGGTGCGCCGCGCCGAACGCGGCGCGCCCGTGCGCTGACCCCGGCCGTTCGGCCCCCGCTGGACCGCCCGCTCACCCGCCGCCCGCCGCCTCCAGCGCCGCGCGGGCGTGCGGCAGGGCGCGGGCGCGCGCCGCCGGGTCCAGGCCGACCCGGGTGCGCCGGTCGAGCAGGTCGGCGGCGTCCAGCGCGCCCTCGTGGCGCACCGCGAACCGCAGCTCCGCCGCCGTGGCGGCCGTGCCCGCCGCGACGGGGGCGTGCGCGGCGGGGTCGCCGCCGCCCTCGGCGAGGACCGCCACCGCCTCGGTGCCGTACCGGTGGACCAGCCGGGCCGGCGCCGGGACGCGGGCGAGGGCGGGGCGCGGCGCCGCCCCGACGAGGGGCAGCCGGCGGGTGCGGCAGGGTCCGGCGGCGAGGCCGGCGGCCGCCACGGCGGCGTCGACGGCGTCCTCGGCCATCCGCCGGTAGGTGGTCAGCTTGCCGCCGACGACGCTGACCAGGCCGTCCGCCCGGGTCAGCACCGTGTGCCGGCGGCTGAGGTCGGCGGTGCGGCCGGGCCCCGCGTCCAGCAGCGGGCGCAGCCCGGAGAACGTGCCCAGCAGGTCGGCGCGGTCCAGCGGCACGGCGAGGACGGAGGAGGCCACGTCGAGGAGGAAGCCGATCTCGTGGTCGGCGGCCTCGGGCACGTCGGGCAGGTCGGTGCCGGCGTCCTCGTCGGTCAGGCCGACGTGCACCCGGCCGTCCTCGGCGGGCAGGGCGAACACGAACCGGCCGCGCTCGCCCGGCACCGGGACGGTGAGGCCCGCCGCCAGCCCGCCGAACACCGCGCGGGGGAACACCAGGTGGGTGCCGCGGCTGGGCCGCAGCGCGATGTCCCCGGCGACCCGGCCCGCCCACACCCCGGCGGCGTTGACGACGGCGCGCGCGGCGACGTCGCGCCGCTCCCCGGTCAGGACGTCGCGCAGCACCGCCCCGTGCCCGGTGACCTGCTCGGCCGCGCAGCGGGTGAGCACGCGGGCGCCCAGCCCGGCGGCGGTGCGGGCCAGCGCGACCACCAGCCGGGCGTCGTCGGTCAGCCGCCCGTCCCAGTTGAGCAGCCCGCCCCGCAGGCCGTCCCGGCGCACCGTGGGCGCGGCGCGCAGCACCTCGGTGGGCGAGAGCCGGCGCGGGGGCCCGAGGACGGCGGCCGGGGTGCGCGCGGCCGCGCGCAGCGCGCCGCCCGCCGCGAACCCGGCGGCGACAACGGCGGCGGTCCGCCGGGACACCCCGGGCAGCAGCGGCACCACCTGCGGCAGCGGGCGCACCAGGTGCGGGGCGGTGCGGGTCATCAGCACGCCGCGTTCGACGGCGCTCTCCCGGGCCAGGCCGACGTCGCCGGTCGCGAGGTAGCGCAGCCCGCCGTGGACCAGCTTGGAGCTCCACCGGCTCGTGCCGGAGGCGAGGTCGGCGCG
Organism: Nocardiopsis trehalosi NBRC 14201; assembly: GCF_001552555.1. Lineage (GTDB taxonomy): Bacteria > Actinomycetota > Actinomycetes > Streptosporangiales > Streptosporangiaceae > Nocardiopsis_B > Nocardiopsis_B trehalosi. The sequence goes on from NZ_BCRK01000085.1 coordinate 16,351, forward strand.
TTCGGCCAGGACGACCGACAGGCCGCGCGCCGCCGCGTCGAGGGCGACCCCCGCGCCGGTCACGCCGCCGCCGACCACGAGCAGGTCGACCGGGGTGTCCGGGCGCAGCGCGTCGAGTTCGCGGGCCCGGCGCTCCGCGTTGAGCGAGGTCCCGGGCGCCGTCACGGCGCCGGGACCGTGCCGGGGGGCGGCCCGGGCCGCCCGCGCGGGATGTTACACATCGACGTCATGTGTCAAACCGTAACACCTCCATTCGGACATACCAGGATGAGGGCGGGCGAATCTACGTTGTACGGGTGATCGGGGCATCCGGAACGCCGGGAACCCGCGGGGCCCGCGAGCGGTTCCGCGCGCTCCGGCGCGCGGCCCCGCACGCCCGCCGCGCAGGGCCTCCGGCACCCCGCGCGCCCGCCCCGGCACCGGGGCGCCGCGGGCCTCCCGTTTTGGACCGCGCGAACGGGGGGTAGCGGGGCGGGGTCCCCACGAACCCCCAAGGAGGAGTGCACATGGCGCAGGCCAACATCTTCGTCATCGGTCTGGACGAGACGAACCTCGACACGCTCAAGGACGTCCCGCAGTCGATCGACTACCGCTTCCACCCCCTGCTCGGCGTGGAGGAGCTGCAGTACGGCGAGATCGACATCGCGGCCCTGCTCGACAAGGCCCGCGCCGAACTCGACGCGTTCGACGGCACCATCGACGCCATCGTCGGCTACTGGGACTTCCCGGTGAGCACCATCGTCCCCCTCCTCGCCAAGGAGTACGGGACGCGCGCCACCAGCCTGGAGTCGGTGCTCAAGTGCGAGCACAAGTACTGGAGCCGGCTGGAGCAGCGCAAGGTCATCGACGAGCACCCGGCGTTCGCGCTGGTGGACCTGGACGGCGACCCGGAGCCGCCCGCCGAGGTCGGGTTCCCGATGTGGCTCAAGCCGGTGAAGTCGTTCTCGTCCGAACTGGCGTTCCAGGTGACCGACGAGAAGGAGTTCACGGAGGCGGTGAACGCCATCCGCGACGGCGTCAGCCGCGTCGGCCGCCCGTTCGAGTACATCATGGAGCACGTCGACCTGCCGCGGGAGATCGCCGAGGCGGGCGGGCAGGCATGCCTCGCCGAGGCCGCGCTGACCGGTGAGCAGTGCGCCGTCGAGGGCTACGTCTACAACGGCAAGGTGGTCGTCTACGGCGCGCTGGACTCCATCAACTACCCGGACACCCCGGTCTTCCTCCGCCACCAGTACCCCTCGACCCTCCCGTCGCGGGTGGTGGACCGGCTGCGCGACGTCTCCGAGCGGGTCATCACCCAGGTCGGCATGGACAACGCGACCTTCAGCATCGAGTTCTTCTACGACCACGACACCGACGCGGTGAACCTGCTGGAGATCAACGCCCGCCACTCCCAGTCCCACGCCGAGCTGTTCGAGTTCGTCGACGGCGTCCCCAACCACCACGCCATGCTCAGCCTCGCGCTCGGCCGCGACCCCCACATGCCCGATCAGTCCGGCCCCTACGAGGTGGCCGCCAAGTGGTACCACCGTCGGTTCGAGGACGGCGTGGTCCGACGGGTCCCCACCGCCGAGGAGATCGCCGACATCGAGCGCGACATCCCGGGCGTCCGGGTCGACGTGGTCCCCTCCGAGGGCGAGCGGCTGTCCGACATGCCCGGCCAGGACAGCTACAGCTTCGAGCTGGCGCACGTGTTCATCGGCGCCGACAGCCACGAGGAGATGCGGCGCAAGTACGACGACTGCGTCGCGGCGCTGCGCTTCGAGTTCGACGGCGTCGCCTGAGAGGAGGAACCGCGCACATGCGCTCCGTCACCGCGCTGCCGTACTCCGTCAAGGAGGAGGAGCACGTCTGGATCCCGATGTCGGACGGCACCCGGCTGGCCGCCCGCATCTGGCGGCCCGCGTCGTCCGACGACGAACCCGTCCCCGCCGTGCTGGAGTACATCCCCTACCGCAAACGCGACCTCACCTCGGTCCGCGACTCCATCCACCAGCCCTACATGGCGGGCCACGGCTACGCCTGCGTGCGGGTCGACCTGCGGGGGACCGGCGAGTCCGAGGGCGTGCTCGTCGACGAGTACCTGGAGATCGAGCAGCGCGACGCCGAGGACGTCCTGGCCTGGATCGCCGAGCAGCCCTGGTGCGACGGCGCCACGGGCATGATGGGCATCTCGTGGGGGGCGTTCAGCGCGCTCCAGGTGGCGGCGCGCCGCCCGCCGAGCCTGCGCGCCATCGTCATCGCGTCGTTCACCGACGACCGCTACGCCGACGACTTCCACTACATGGGCGGCTGCCTGCTGTCGGACAACCTGGGCGAGTCGGGCACCATGTTCGCCTACGCGACGTGCCCGCCCGACCCGGCCCTGGTGGGCGAGCGGTGGCGGGAGATGTGGCGGGAGCGGCTGGAGGGCTCCCAGCCGTGGGTGCTGGAGTGGCTGCGCCACCAGCGGCGCGACGACTACTGGCGGCACGCGTCGGTGTGCGAGGACTACTCGGCGGTGGCGTGCCCGGTGCTGGCGTCCAGCGGGTGGGCCGACGGCTACTCCAACCCGGTCACCCGGCTGCTGGCCCGGCTGGACGTGCCGCGCAAGGGGCTCATCGGCCCGTGGTCGCACAAGTACCCGCACCTGGGGCAGCCGGGCCCGGCCATCGGCTACCTGCAGGAGGTGGTGCGGTGGTGGGACCACTGGCTCAAGGGCGAGGACAACGGGGTCATGGACGGGCCCATGCTCCAGGCGTGGATGCAGGACAGCGTGCCCCCGTCCACGGCCTACGAGGAGCGACCGGGGCGCTGGGTGGGGGAGCCGTCGTGGCCCTCGCCGCACATCGAGGAGGTCGCCACCCCGCTGAAGCGGCACGGCATCGGGGCGCCCGGCGAGGAGGTCGCCGAGACGGCGCTGACGGTGCGCTCCCCGCTGTCGGTGGGCCAGTTCGCCGGCAAGTGGGCGTCCTACAACGCCCCGCCCGACCTGCCCTACGACCAGCGCGAGGAGGACGGCGGGTCGATCGTGTTCGACAGCGACGAGCTGACCGAGCGCCTGGAGATCCTCGGCGCCCCCACGGTGCGGCTGGAGCTGTCGGTGGACCGGCCGGTGGCCATGGTCGCGGCGCGGCTGTCCGACGTCGCGCCCGACGGCAGCGCCACGCGCGTCACCTACGGGCTGCTCAACCTCAACCGCCTGGACGGCCGCGACGACCCCGAGCCGCTGGAGCCCGGGCGTCGCTACCAGGCCGAGTTCCAGCTCAACGGGGTGGCGCAGGCGTTCCCGCCGGGGCACCGGGTGCGGCTGTCCCTGTCGACGTCGTACTGGCCGCTGGCCTGGCCCGCGCCGGAGCCCGTGCTGCTGACCGTCTACACCGGGTCGAGTTCGCTGACGCTGCCGGTGCGGCCGACCGAGGCGCCCGACGAGGTGCCGGCCCGCCCGTTCGGCGAGCCCGAGGGCGCGCCGCCGATCTCCACCACGCAGCTGACGCCGCCCGAGCAGAGCTGGAAGGTCTGGCGCGACCTGGTCGACTACAGCGCCGCTCTGGAGATCGTGAAGGACGGCGGGACCGTCCGCTACGACGACATCGGGCTCGACGTGGGGCGCCGCGCCTACGAGCGCTACGACTCCGTCGCCGACGACTTCACGTCGGTGCGCGGCGAGACGGCGTGGACGATGCGGTTCACCCGGGGCGGCTGGGACGTGCGCACCGAGACCCGGACGGTGCTGCGCTCCACGGACACCGACTTCGTGCTGCACGCGACCCTCGACGGCTACGAGGGGTCGGAGCGGGTGTTCTCCCGCGAGTGGAACACCACCGTCCCGCGCGACCACCTCTGACCGCCCACCCGTCCGGCAGCCCGGTCGGCCGCCGACCCGCCGCCCCCGGCCCGCCGGGGGCGGCGGCGTGCGTTCGGCGGTGCGCCGTCGTGCGGCGTCGTGCGGCGGTGCGGCGGCGGAACCCGCGCCGGGCCGCCGCGCGTCGTAGCCATGCTGTTGGCTGGAGTCGGCGGACGCGGGCCGGTGCCGGGGCCGCGCCGCAGCGATGAAGGAGGCGCCCTATGCACCTGTCCGCGCGGCTGGACCTCGCCGACGTCCCCCCGGGCTCGGGCGGCGACGTCGTCGCCCTGCTCGACATCACCGCCCCCCGCCAGGAGGCGGGCGCCGACCGCCCGCCCGCCACCCTCCAGGTGGTGCTCGACCGCAGCGGGTCGATGGGCGGGGGCCGGCTCGACGGGGCGGTGCGGGCGCTGCTCGACCTGGTCGACCGGCTCGACCCCCGCGACCACCTGGGGATCGTCACGTTCAACAACCAGGCCCGGGTGGAGGTGCCGGCGGGGCCGCTCACCGACAAGGAGGCGGTGCGCCGCCGTATCCGCGCGCTGCGCGCCAGCGGGGGCACCGACCTGTCCAGCGGGCTGCTGCGCGGCGTCCAGGAGGCGCGGCGGGCCTCGGGCGACCGGGGGGCCACGCTGCTGCTGATCAGCGACGGCCACGCCAACCAGGGCGTCACCGACCACGCCCGGCTGGCCGCGGCCGCCCGTGACGCCTACGGCCACGGGGTGACCACGACGACGCTGGGCTACGGGCTCGGCTACGACGAGGCGCTGCTGGGCGCGATCTCCGACGGCGGGGCGGGCAGCGCCCTGTTCGCCGAGGAGGCCGACACCGCCGGGCAGCTCATCGCGGGCGAGGTCGACCACCTGCTCGACAAGGCCGTGCAGGCGGCGTCGCTGCGCGTGCGCCCGGCCGGGCCGGTGGGCGCGGTCGCGGTGATCGGCGAGCTGCCCGCCACCCGGATGCCCGACGGCTCGGTCATGGTCGAGCTGGGCGACTTCTACGGCGGCGAGCGGCGGCGCGTCCTGCTGCGCTGCGTGCTGCCGCCGACCGCGGGCACCGGGCGGGTCCCGGTCGCGGAGGTCGAGGTGGGCTACGCCGACCCGGCGACCCTGGCCTCGCACACGGTGGCGCTGCGGGTGGAGGCCGACCTCGGCGGGGCGGACGGCGCCGGCGGCCACGCGCCCGACCCCGAGGTCCGCACCGAACTGGCGTTCCAGCAGGCGCAGACCGCCAAGCGCGAGGCGAGCGAGGCGCTGCGGCGCGGCGACCGGCCCAGTGCCGCCGCGACGCTGGCGGCGGCCCGCGCCGCCCTGGCCGCGCGGCGGCCGGGCGGCGCGGACGCCCCGGCGGGCGCCGCGCCCGAGCTGGACGCCCAGGTGGCCGAGCTCGACGCGCTCGCGGCGGCCGCGCTGCACGGCGACGCCAACCGGACGGCCAAGGCCGCCTACGCCAGCCAGCACGGCGCCACCCGCCACCGGGGCCGCTACCAGGCGGGCCTGGCCGACGGCGGGCCGCCCGTCCCCCCGCCCCCGCCCGCCCCCGGCGGGCCCGGCGGCGGCCGGACCGGCGCCGCCGGCCGGGCGCGGGGCGGAGCGGCCCCCGTTCCGCCGCCGCCCCCGGCCGCGTCCGCCCCGCCCCGCGGCGCGGCGGACGCGCCGGGCGCGGCCGCCGCGTCCGGGGGCACCGACGCCGGCCGGCTGCGGGCGAGCCTGGAGGGCCTGTCCGTGGGGGACGCGTTCGGTCAGCGGTTCTTCCGCCCCGAGAGCAAGGGCCTGCCGCCGGACGCGCTGCCGCCGGCGCCGTGGGCGTGGACCGACGACACCGAGATGGCGTGCTCGGTGGCGGACGTCCTGCTCCGCCACGGCCGCGTCGACCAGGACGCGCTCGCCGAGGCGTTCGCCGCGCGGTTCGACGTGGGGCGCGCCTACGGCGGCGGCGCGCTGGAGCTGCTGGAGCGCATCCGGGCGGGCGCCCCGTGGCGCGCCGCCGCAGCGGAGCAGTTCGGCGGCTCCGGCTCCTACGGCAACGGGGCCGCCATGCGGGTGGCCCCGCTCGGGGGCTACTACGCCGGGGACCCGGCGCGGGCGGCCGCCGAGGCGGCCCGTTCGGCCGAGGTCACCCACACCCACCCCGAGGGTGTCGCCGGCGCGGTCGCGGTGGCCGCGGCCGCCTCCGCCGCGGCGGGGGAGCCGGCGGCCGACCCCGCCGCCGCCCTGGACGCGGCGATCGCCCACACACCGCGCTCGCGGGTGCGCGCCGGGCTGGAGAGCGCCCGCGCGCTGCTGGGCCGGTCGGCCGGGGAGGCGGCGCGCGAACTCGGCAACGGCGCGCGGATCAGCGCCCCGGACACCGTTCCGTTCGCGCTGTGGGCGGCGACGGTGCACGCCCGCGACCTCGCGGCGGCGGTGCGCTGCTGCGTGGGCGCCGGCGGCGACATGGACACCACGGCGGCGATCGCGGGCGGCGTCGTGGGCGCCCGGGTCGGGGTCGACGGGATCCCGCCCGCGTGGCGCGCCGCCCGCGAGCCTCTGCCGGCCTGGCTGGGCTGAGGCCGCGCCGCCCCGGCGCCCGACGGCGGACCGGGGCGCGGACGCGCGCCGGGGGCGGACCCGCGTACGGGTCCGCCCCCGGTGGTGCGGGGTGCGCCGGTCAGACGCGGCGGTCGGGGCCGGGGCCCTTCTTGTCGCCGCGCAGTCCCTCGGCGACGCCGCGCGCGGTGTCCTTGGCGTCCTCCTTGGCCTCGCGGGCGCTGCCCTTGGCCTGCTCGGCGCGGCCCTCGTTCTTCAGCCGCTCGTTGCCGGTCGCCTTGCCGGCCGTCTCCTTGAGCTTGCCCTTGGCCTGCTCGCCCTTGGCCTGACCCTTCTCACTGGCGCTCATGTCCGCCTCCAGACGTGGGGTTCGGACCCCGGGTTCCCGGGGTGCGGCGTACGCCCTTCCACTGCCGCGATCCGCTCCGGTTATGCGTGGGGATCCGGTTCCGCCCTGTTCGCAGGGGTTTCCGGGGGTCGCGACGGGCGGCGACGCGCCCGAAACGGGAACAAGGTCCTCCCGGTGAGTTCACACCACGTCAGAGGGCTACTACGCTTCCGGGGTCGATATAGCCGATACGAGCAGGATGGACAAGGGTCAGACGTGAGTGAAGAGAATCGGCCGGACCGCGGCGCCCCGGTGGAGGAACGCCCCGACGGCACCCCGCTGAAGCGGGTCATCGGCCCCAAACTGCTGCTGCTGTTCGTCGTCGGCGACATCCTGGGCACCACCGTGTACTCGCTGACCGGCCAGGTGGCGGGGCGTGTCGGCGGTGCGCTGTGGGTGCCGTTCCTCGTGGCGTTCCTGGTGGCGTTCCTGACCGCGTTCAGCTACCTGGAGCTGGTCAGCAAGTATCCGCGCGCCGCCGGTGCGGCGCTGTACGTCCACAAGGCGTTCGGCGTGCACTTCCTGACGTTCATGGTGGCGTTCGCCGTGATGTGCTCGGGGATCACCTCGGCGTCGTCGGCCGCCCAGGGCTTCAGCGGCGACTACCTCACCGCGCTCGTCGGGCCGGGCACGCCCGGCTGGCTGGTCGCGATCGGCTTCCTGCTGGTGCTCGCCGGGATCAACCTGCGCGGCGTGAGCGAGTCGGTCAAGATCAACATGGTCCTGACCCTCATCGAGGTGTCCGGCCTGGTCATCGTGATCGTGTTCGGTCTGCTCGCCATCTTCGGCGGGTCCGCCGACCCGGAGCTGGCCCCCGACCCCGGGCGCCTGCTGGAGTTCAACTCCGACTCCGGCCCGTTCCTGGCGGTCACCTCCGCCACCGCCCTGGCGTTCTTCGCCATGGTCGGGTTCGAGGACTCGGTCAACATGGCCGAGGAGACCAAGGACCCGGTCAAGACGTTCCCCCGCGTGGTGCTGATGGGCCTGTGCATCACCGCCGTCATCTACCTGGTCATCGCCGTCGTCACCTCCACACTGGTCCCCACCGACCTGCTGGCCGGGTCCGACGGTCCGCTGCTGCTCGTCGTGCAGGCCGCGGCGCCGTGGTTCCCGGCGGCGGCGTTCGCCGTCATCGCGATGTTCGCGCTGACCAACACGGCGCTGATCAACATGCTCATGGCGAGCCGGCTGCTGTACGGCATGGCCAACGAGCGCATCATCCCGCGCATGTTCGGGTCGGTGCTCGCCGTGCGCCGCACGCCGTGGGTGTCGATCCTGTTCACCAGCGTCATCGCGATCATCCTGGTCAGCTCGGTGACGATCGCCGACCTCGGCGGCACCACCTCGCTGCTGCTGCTCATGGTGTTCGCCGTGGTCAACGTCGCCGTCCTGGTGCTGCGCAAGGAGAAGGTGGCGCACCAGCACTTCACCGCCCCGACGTGGGCGCCGGTGCTCGGCGCGATCACCTGCGTGTTCTTCGCGCTGCCCATCACCGGCCGGCCGCTGCGCGAGTACGCCATCGCCGCGGCGCTGCTCGGCATCGGCGTGGTGTTCTGGCTGGCCAACCACTTCCTGGGCCGGCGCGTCGACTTCGACCCCGCCGCCCTGGAGAAGTGACCCGCGCCGGCCCCCGCTGAGCGGGGGCCGCGCCGTGCCCGCGCGCGGCGGCCGACCCCCGGCCGCCGC
>NZ_BCRK01000086.1 GCF_001552555.1 Nocardiopsis trehalosi NBRC 14201
ACACCACCGTCGCCGTCCGCTACCACCCCTGACCCCGCCCCCGGGTGCCGCCCCCGCCCCCGGGGCGGCACCCGGGCCCACCAAGCCCGCCCCGCACCGCGTCCACCTCACCCCCGCGGCCGCCCCCGCGCCCCCCGCTCCTCCGCCGCCGACGCCCCTTCGCCCGCCCTCGGCCGCGGCGCACCCGACCCCCCGCCGCGCCCCGCCGCGTCCTCCCGCGACCGCCGCAACCACGCCACCCGCGTCCGCTCGAAGCCCTCCCCCAACCGCTCCAACCCCGCCGGGTCGACCACCGCGCGCAACGCCGGCAGCACCCGCGTCTCCTCCTCGCGCACGTGGCGCACCACCACGTCCACGAACTCGTGCAGCAGGTCGTCGAACCCCGGCGAGCTCGGATCACACGCGCACAACCGCCCCAGCACCTCACCCGCCACCCGGTGCTCACGCGCCCCCCGCACCACGTCCGCCCCGCCGCCCTCCGCCTCCGGCACCACCGCCCCCGCACCCGCCCGGTCCCCCGCCACCCCCGCCGCCGCCCGCACCACCACCGGGTACACGTGCTCCTCCTCGGCCGCACCGTGCGCCGCGAACCGCGCCGCGACCTCGCCCACGAGCCGCTCCCGGCCCTCCGGCTCTTTCGCCAACCGGTCCACCATCTCCTCCAGCTCCCGGTGGTCGCGGGTGATCAACGTGATGACATCGCGCGCCATACCGTCCGCCCTCCCCTCCACGTCCGCTCCGGCCCCCCGCCGGACGACCCGGCCCGCTACCCGCCGCCCCCGCCCACCACACACCCGCCGCCCGCCCCGGGACGTTCGTCCCTGCTGGGCACCACCGCCCCCGGCTAGGGTCGGGGCATGGTGTGGCAGCGCGACGTGGACCTGGTGGTACCCCTGTGGCAGGGCGGCGGCCACATCGGCGTGGCCGCCGGCGCCGCCGCCCTCGCCCGCATGGTCGCCCCCAGCGGCGGCCGCCTGCACATCTCCGTCGCCGACGGCACCCCCACCGCCCACGACGGCGTGCAGGCCCTCGACACCGTCGCCGACACCCTCCAGCGCCTGCACGACCGCCTCGCCCGCCGCGACCCCGCCCGCGTCCTCACCCTCGGCGGCGACTGCGCCAGCGACCTCGCCGCCATGCGCCACCTCGCCGCCCGCCACCCCGGCCTCACCGTCTACTGGGTCGACGCCCACGCCGACCTCAACACCCCCGCCACCTCCCCCAGCGGCCGCGCCCACGGCATGGGCCTGCGCACCCTGCTCGGCGACGGCCACCCCCGCCTCGTCGGCACCCCCGCCCCCGCCCTGCACCCCGCCCAGGTCACCCTCGTCGGCACCCGCGACCTCGACCCCGCCGAACGCGCCTACGTCACCGCCCACGGCATCGACCGCGTCGCCGCCGGCGAGATCGCCGCCGACCCCCGCGCCGCCACCGCCCGCCGCCACGCCGGCGGCCCCGCCTACATCCACCTCGATCTCGACGTGTGCGACCCCGGCGACCTCCCCGCCGTCGCCTGCCCCACCCCCGGCGGCCCCGGCACCCCCGCCGTCGCCGCCGCCCTGGCCGCCATCGCCGCCCACCACGACCTGGTCGGCGCCGCCGTGTGCGAGTACACCCCCGACACCCCCCACGACGCCGACCGGGTGCGCGCCCTGCTCGCCGCCCTGGGACTCACCGGCTGACCCGCCGCACCCGGGCCGCTCCCCCGGCCCGCCCACCGCCTATCCTGCGGAGATGGAGATCGTCATCGTCTGCCCCGCCTGCCAGGGCAGCGGACTGCGCGTCACCGTCGTCGGCTACAGCGGCAGCGACCTCTCCGGGGAGATGGTCGTCCCCCGCCGCTGCACCGACTGCTCCGGCTCGGGACGCCGCCCCACCCCCGGCTGGGGCGCCGCCGCCGACCCCGGCGACGACGCCCCCGGCTCCGACGAGTGACCCCGCCGCGCCCGCCCGCCCCTACAGGCGCAGCCACCCCGTCCGCACCCGCCACGTGCCGCCCGCCGCCAGGTGGTCCAGCAGGGCCCGCTCCAGCGTGGTCCGCCGCGGCGCCCGCTCCGGAGCCACCTCCACCGACCGGAACACGAACCGGAACACGTCCGCCTCACCCGGCGCGCCCTCGCCCTCCACCAGCGTGAACCGCCGCTGGAAGCGCACGATGTTCGACCCCTCCGGCAGGTACTCCGCCAACCGCGGGTCCAGCAGCCACGACGTGCACGTCGCCACCGGGTAGTCGGCGCCGAAGTGCTCCCGGAAGAACCCCCGCGCCCGCCCCAGCGACGCCCCCACCGCCGCGTCGTCGAGCGGACCGCCCGGAGCGATGTGCAGCCGCAGCACCGGCCGCCCCCACTCCAGCTCCGCGCCCAGCTCCGCCGCCCGCTCCGGCGCGGGCCACTCCACCGCCCCCTGCACGCCCAGCCGCGCCGGCTCGTACTGCAACCGCCCCAGCTCGTACAGGCCCGCCCGGAAGTGCAGCGCCACCCACGTCGCGATCTCCAACCCCAGGTACCCGAAGATCTGCCGCGTCTTCACCACGTGCCGGCCCACGTCCGACAGCGTCGCCGCCCGCACCTCCTCCGGCACCCCGTACCGGTCGTACACCCGCTCCAGCAGCGGCACCGCCGCCGCCAGCGCGAACACCACCGCACACCGCGCCCGCACGTCGGCCACCCGCACCTGCGACGGCCAGCTCCGCCACTCCCGCCGCCCCGCCGCCAGGTCCGCGGCCACCACCGCGTACATCCGCTCCATCAGCCACCACAGCTCCACCGGCCACGACGCGTCCGGCCAGATCTCCAGCAGCTCCTCGGCGTCCCGGGGCTCGCACCCCAACCGCGCCAGAACCGCCGGCGCCTCCGCCCGGCCCGGCAGCGGCAGCCCGCCCTCCGGCACCGGCAGCCCCGACGCCTCCTCCAACCACCCCCGCATCTCCGCACCCAGATCGAACCGGTCCACCACAGCAGCGACGTCCATGCGCCATATCGTCGCGCCTCCCGCCCCCCAAGGCCACACCCCGCACGGGCGCCCCGCCCCGCCCACCCCGGTGAGACGCCCGTCGCCCCCGGGTGAGGGCACCATCACAACCCACGACATAGGCTGGTACCGCCCCACACACGACCACAGAACACCGGAAAAGGGGACCACCACCGATGCCCGACCCGGCGCAGCGCCTCAGCGACTGGCTCGCCACCTACGCCACCCCCACCGCATCGGTGGCCCACCTCCTCTGCGACCGCCACCCCGCCCACCACACCGCCCTCACCGAGATCGGCCCCGACCTCACCCCCCACGACCTCACCTACGGCGAACTCGCCCACCGCTCCACCGCTCTCGCCGCCGGCCTCGCCCGCCTCGGCATCGGCCCCGGCGACCACGTCGCCACCCTCATGGGCAAAGGCATCGACCTCGCCGTCACCGCCCTCGCCGTCTGGCGGCTCGGCGCCGTCCACGTCCCCCTCTTCACCGCCTTCGCCCCCTCCGCCATCGCCCACCGCATCACCCACCCCACCGTCCGCCTCGTCGTCGCCGACGACGACCAGCGCCCCAAGCTCGACCCCGGCCGCGACCTCCCCCACGACGCCCCCTGGCACGTCGCCACCACCGGCCCCCGCCCCCTCCGCCCCGGCGACCACACCCTGACCGAACTCGCCGCCACCCCCGACCCCGCACCCCCCACCGCCGCCGTCGGCGGCGACGCCCCCTTCGTCCTCCTGCACACCTCCGGCACCGCCGGACCCCCCAAGGCCGTCCCCGTCCCCGTCCGCGCCCTCGCCGCCCTCCACGCCCACCACCACTACGGACTCGACGTCACCGACGACGACGTCTACTGGAACACCGGCGACCCCGGCTGGGCCTACGGCCTCTACTACGGCCTCATCTCCCCCCTCCTCGCCGGCCACCGCACCCTCCACCTGCGCGCCGGATTCGACCCCGAACTCACCCTCGACGTCCTCGCCACCCAGGGCGTCACCAACCTCGCCGCCTCCCCCACCGTCTACCGCACGCTCCGCGCCACCCTGAAGACCCTGCCCCCCGAGATCGCCGTCCGCCGCCTCTCCAGCGCCGGTGAACCCCTCCACCCCGACGTCGTCGACTGGGCCACCGACCACTTCGGCGTCCCCGTCCACGACCACTACGGCCAGAGCGAACTCGGCATCTGCGTCGGCCAGCACCACCACCCCGACACCGCCACCGACCTGCGCCCCGCCGCCACCGGCACCCCCCTGCCCGGCTGGGCCGTGACCGTCCTCGACACCCTCGCCGACGATGAGGCGCCCCCCGGCGCCTTCGGCCGCGTCGCCGTCGACGCCAAGGCCAGCCCCGCCATGTGGTTCACCGGCTACCTCGCCAACCCCGCCGCCACCGCCGCCCGCTTCACCCCCGACGGCCGCTGGTACCTCACCGGCGACACCGGCAGCCGCGACCGCGACGGCTACCTCTACTTCTCCTCACGCGACGACGACGCGATCCTCATGTCCGGCTACCGCATCGGCCCCTTCGACGTCGAATCCGCCCTCATGGAGCACCCCGCCGTCGCCGAGACCGCCGTCTACGGCGTCCCCGACGAACTCCGCGGCCAGACCGTCGCCGCCACCGTCGTCCTGCACGAGGGCTTCCACCCCGGCGACGACCTCGCCGACGAACTCCGCGAGATCGTCCGCACCCGGTTCGCCGCCCACGCCTACCCGCGCCGCATCACCTTCGCCGACCAGCTCCCCCGCACCCCCTCGGGCAAGATCCGCCGATCACGCCTGGGCGCCCCCCGGCGCTGACCCCGCCCCCGGTGCCGCCCCCGCCGCACCGGGCCGGGCCCCTCACCCCGCCGGCCGGGCCGCCGCCACAACGGCGTCGATCCGCCCCGCCAGGTCCAGGTCGGCCGCCGTCACCCCGCCCGCCACGTGCGTGCTCAGGTGGAACACCACCCGGTCGTAGCGGATGTCCATGTCCGGGTGGTGGCCCACCTCCTCGGCCACCCGCGCCACCGACGCGACCACCCCCACCGCCGACACGAAGTCCGGCAACCGCACCGACCGCCGGATCTCGCGCCGATCCGGCACCCACTCCCACCCCTCGACCCCGCGCAGCCCTTCCGCGATCGCGTCCTCGTCCAGCAGCACCGCACCCACCCCACTCCGTCGTCCGGCCCGTTCGGCCTCCGCCCGCCTACCTACCGCACGACCGCCCCGTCCAACCCCCGCACCACCCCGCTCACGCGCCGCCCTCCGGCCGCCGCCCACCGGCCCGCCACCGGGCGAAGCCCCCCTCGGTGCTGATCACCTGCCCCGTGATCCACCGCGCCTCGTCCGTCGCCAGCCACGCGATCAACCGCGCCGGATCGTCGGGGAACCCGTACCGGCCGAACGGGAACATCGGCTCCACCCACTCCCACAGCGCCCCGGTCAGATACCCCGTCTGCACCGGCCCCGGGTTCACCGTGTTCACCGTGATCCGCCGGTCCGCCAACTCCTCGGCCACCGTCAGCGTGATCGCCGCCAGCGCCCCCTTGGCCGCCGCGTACGCCACCTCGCCCACCATCGGCCCCTGGCCCTGACCCGACGTCAGGAACACCAGCCGCCCGCCCTCACCACCCCGGTGCCGCGCGGCGAACGCCTGCGCCAGCAGCAGCACCGACCGCGCGTCGACCGCCCAGTGCCCGTCCAGCATCTCCGCCGTCACCGCCTCCAGCGACGCGTCACCCCCGTTGCGAGCGTGGTTGGCCACCACCACGTCCAGCCGGCCGAACTCCGCCACCGCCGCGTCGACCACCCGCGCCGGCGCCTGCGGATCGGCCATGTCCGCGTCCACACCGGCCACCCGCGCCCCGTGCGCCGCGCCCGCCTCGCGCACCCCGGCCAGCACCTCCGCCAGGTCGTCGGCGCCCCACGGCTGCGCCTCGTCGTGTGCCCGGAAGTGGTGGCACAGCACGTCGGCCCCGTAGGCCGCCAACCGCCGGGCCACCGCGTACCCGATTCCGTCGCGCCGGCTCACCCCCGTGACCAGGGCGGCCCGCCCCCGCAGCGGCAGCGGGTCGCGCGCCAACTCCGCCACCGACGGGTGGTGCACCGGGACCGGGATCTCGTCGCTCTCGCTCATGGGGCCACCCTCACCGCGTCCCCCACCCCCCGCAACCGGTTTTCGGCCACCCGCGCGACGCGCCGGGACCGCCCCGCTGCGGTGGCGACGGCAGCGCCCGGGGTATCCCCACCCCGGACCGCGCGCTCCTCGCGCGCGGCCGCCCGCACGCGAGGAGGCACCACCACCGTGTACGTCGACCTGCCCCTGGACCGCCTGCGCGAGCACCGCGCCGAACGCCCCGCCCCCGACGACTTCGACGCCTTCTGGCGCACCACCCTGGAGGAGGTCCGCGCCCACCCGCTGGACGTGCGCGCGGCACCGGCCGCCACCCCGCTGCGCACCGTCGAGGTCCGCGACGTCACCTACGCCGGCTTCGGCGGCCACCCCGTGCGCGCCTGGCTGCGCACCCCCCGAGGGGCGGAGGGGCCGCTGCCGGCCGTCGTGGAGTTCCCCGGCTACGGCAACGGGCGGGGCGACGTCCTGGACTCCCTGGTGTGGGCCGCCGCCGGATACGCCCACCTGACGATGGACGTGCGCGGCCAGGGCGCCGCCGGCCGCCAGCCCGGCGCCACCCCCGACCCGGTCGGCGCTCCGCCCGCGCACCCCGGCTCCATGACCCGCGGCATCACCGACCCGGCCGGCTACTACTACCGCCGGGTCATCTCCGACGCGGTCCGCGCGGTCGAGGCCGCCCGCGCGCTCCCCGCCGTCGACCCGGCCCGGGTCGCCGTCCTGGGCACCTCCCAGGGCGGCGGGCTCGCGCTCGCGGCCGGCGCGCTCACCGGGGACGTCGCGGCGGTCGTCTCCCGCGTGCCGTTCCTCTGCCAGTTCGACCGGGCCGTCACCATCACCGACGCGGACCCCTACGCCGAGATCCGCCGCTACCTGGCGGTGCACCGGGGGGACGCCGCCGCGGCGCTGCGGACGCTCTCCTATATGGACGGGGTGCACTTCGCGGCGCGCGCCCAGGCGCCGGCGCTGCTGTCGGCGGCGCTGATGGACGACGTCTGCCCGCCCTCGACGGTGTTCGCGGCCTTCCACGCCTACGCCGCGCCCGCCGACCTGGACGTGTGGCCGTTCAACGGCCACGAGGGCGGGGCCACCGCCGACCTGCACGCCGCGCTCGGGTTCCTCGCCCCGCTGCTGAAGGGGGAGCCGGTGGCGGCGGCGGGCGAGGTGCGGGTGCACGGCGCGCCGTAGGGGCCGGGTGCGGACAGCGGGGTGCGCGACAGCGGGGGCGCATTCGGGTATGCCCGGAACCAGCACCTTGACGGCGTAGATCCGTCATATCCGGTGTGCGGCGGCGGTCCGGGGTGGTGGGGCGGTCCCTGCTACGCCTGGCCGCTGGGGTCGATCGGCATGTCGGGGAAGTCGTCCTCGTCGAGCTCCACCGTGGGCACGTCGGTCGGCTCGCCGCTGCCGGACGGCCGCGGCGACGCCGACGGGCTCCCGCTGGGGTCGTCCGTCGGCTCGGCCGACCCCGACCCCTCCGGTGAGGGCGACGGCGACGCGGACGCGCTGGGCGTCGGGCTCGGCCGGTCGGCCGCCGCCCCGCCGATCCGCGCCGTGAAGTGCGACAGCCACAGGAACAGCACCACCAGCAGCGCCGCGAACAGCAGCAGGACCACGATCAGCGCGGCCACCACGGGCCGGCTCGCGCCCCCGGGGTCGACCGATGCCGCCCCGCCCCGCCCGGCACCGCCCGGCCAGTGCCAGCGGCCGGTCGCCGGGGTACCCCCGCCCGCCGCCCAGTACGGGGCGTAGGCGGGCCCGCCGGCGCGCTCGCCGGCGCCCGCGCCCACCACGCCCACGGGCGCCAGGAACGCGCCCGCCTGCGCGCCGTCGCCGCGCACGGCGGCCCACGGCGCGGCGGCGCCACCGGTGTTGGACGCCAACACCTTCGGCGCACCGGACACCCCGACGCCCTTGGTGACCGCCGCGACGAACCGGTCGCGCGCCGCCGGGTCGGCCGCCGCGCCCGCGCTGAGCATCACCACGCTCACCGCGCGGCCCCGGGAGTCGTGCGCCCGGTAGACCACGCCCTCGGGGCCCTCGCTGACCCGCTCGCTCAGCCGGAAGCCCCCGAGCTGGCGCGGATCGGCATCCTGCAGCGGCACTCTCGTCCTCCCTCAACGTGGTCGGTGCCACATTCACCGACAGGTCCCGCGATGACCGGTCGTACACGGTTCGAACGGGTAGCATCGCCGATGCGTGACCATCAACGTACCCGGCGGCGGCACCGTGGGGGCGGCACCGCTCGTTGAAAGGCTGGAGACATGCCGGAAACCGACCCCGCGCCCGACACCGCCCGCGACCGCTCCGACCGCCCCTCCGGCGCGGGCGAGCCCACGCGGCTGCTGCGGGCGGCGCTGCAGGAGGTCTCCACCGTCATCGTCGGCCAGGACCAGATGGTCGAGCGCACCATGATCGCGCTGATCGCGCGCGGCCACTGCCTCCTGGAGGGCGTGCCGGGCATCGCCAAGACGCTGGCGGTCTCCACGCTGGCCCGGGTCACCGGCGGGTCGTTCACCCGCATCCAGTTCACCCCCGACCTGGTGCCCTCCGACATCGTCGGCACCCGCATCTACCACCCCTCCACCGAGCAGTTCGACGTCGAACTGGGCCCGGTCTTCGCCAACTTCGTGCTCGCCGACGAGATCAACCGGGCGCCCGCCAAGGTGCAGTCCTCGCTGCTGGAGGTCATGGCCGAGAAGCAGGTGTCGCTCGGCGGCACCACGCACCGGCTGCCCGACCCCTTCGTCGTCATCGCCACGCAGAACCCGGTCGAGTCCGAGGGCGTGTACCCGCTCCCCGAGGCCCAGCGCGACCGGTTCCTGATGAAGGTCGTCGTCGCCCACCCGCGCGCGCACGAGGAGATGGAGATCCTGCGGCGCATGAGCGCCGCCCCGCCGGAGGCCCACCAGGTCCTCGACCCCGTCACGCTGCGCGAACTCCAGCACGACGCCGAACGGGTGCACGTCCACCAGCTCATCGCCGACTACATCGTGCGGCTGGTCATGGCCACCCGCGAACCCGAGAACTACGGGGTGCCAGAGCTGCGCCGGGTGCTGGAGGTCGGCGCCAGCCCGCGGGCCACCCTCGGCCTGGTCGCCGCCTCGCGCGCGCTCGCCCTGCTGCGCGGCCGCGACTACGTCCTGCCCGAGGACGTGCGCACGCTGGCCCGCGACGTCATGGCGCACCGCCTCGTCCTGACCTTCGACGCCCTCGCCGACGGCATCACCACCACCCAGATCGTCGACCGGGTGCTGGCGGCGGTACCGCCGCCCCGCGTCATCTGGGACGACCCGGCCGGCGGGGAGCAGACCGCGATGGCCGCCCGGTAGCGCCCATGCCGTCCTTCTCCGGCACCCCCGGCCTCGACCCGCGGCTGCACTCCGCCCTGCACCACCTCGACCTCAAGGTGGTGCGCCGACTGGAGGGGCTGCTGCACGGCGAGCACCTGGGGCTGCGCCTGGGACCGGGCAGCGAGCCCGCCGAGGCCCGCACCTACCAGCCGGGTGAGGACGACGTCCGCCGCATGGACTGGTCGGTGACCGCCCGCACCACCACGCCGCACGTGCGCGACCTGGTCGCCGACCGCGAACTGGAGACCTGGACCCTGCTCGACCTGTCGGCCAGCATGGACTTCGGCACCGGCAGCCAGGAGAAGCGCGACATCGCCATCGGCGCGCTGGCCGCCGTCAACATCCTGACCCAGCGGGTGGGCGACCGGTTCGGCGCGCACTTCCTGCACCGCGGCCGCATCCGGCGCTGGCCCGCCCGGTCGGGCACCGCCGCGCTGCTGTCGCTGCTGTCCACGGTCGCCGCCGCGCCGCGCGGCGCCCCCGGCGACACCGCGCCCGGGGCGGCCTCCCTCGCCGACGCGCTGGCCGACTTCGCCCGCACCCGGAGCCGGCGCGGGCTGCGCGTGGTGGTGTCGGACTTCCTGGACACCCCGCCCGACCCCGGCGCCCCGCCCGACTGGGAGCGCCCGCTGCGCCTCCTGGCGTCGCGCCACCAGGCCATCGCCATCGAGGTGCTCGATCCCCGCGAACTCGACCTTCCCGACATAGGATTGGTCACCGTGCAGGACCCCGAGACCGGGCGGGTGCGCGAGGTCCGCCTCACCGCACGGGTCCGCGAGGACTACCGGCGGGCCGCCCTGGCGCAGCGCGGCGCCGTGCAGGCCGCGCTCCGCCGCTGCGGCGTCCCGCACCTGGTGCTGCGCACCGACCGCGACTGGGTGGTGGACATGGCCCGGTTCGTGGTCGAGCAGCGGCGCACCGCGCACCGGCTCGCCCGCCACACCCCGGCCGTACCCCGCTGACCCCCGCCCCGGCGGCCTCGGGCCCGACCAGCACGCGCACGACCGACGCAGAGAGGACCACGGGTGACCTTCCTATCCGCCGGCTGGCTGTGGCTGCTGCTGGCGCTCGCCGCCCTCGTGGCCGCCTACGTCCTGGTCCAGGGCCGCCGCACCCGGTACACGCTGCGGTTCACCAACCTGGCCCTGCTCGACCGGGTGGCGCCGCGCCGGCCCGGGTGGCGGCGGCACGTCCCGGCGGTCCTGTTCTGCCTGACCATCGCGGTGCTCATCGGCGCCATGGCCCGCCCGGCCATGCCGGTCGAGGTGCCGCGCGAGCGCGCCACCATCATCGTCGCCATGGACGTGTCGCCGTCGATGGCCGCCAGCGACGTCGACCCCGACCGCCTCACCGCCGCCAAGGAGTCCGCCAAGGGGTTCGTGGACTCCCTGCCCGACCGGTTCAACGTCGGCCTGGTGGCGTTCTCCTCCACGGCCAGCGTGGTCTCCTCCCCCACCCAGGACCACCGGGCGGTCATCGACTCCATCGAGAACCTGCAGATGTCGCCGGGGACCGCCATCGGCGAGGGCGTGTTCACGTCGCTCCAGTCCATCAGCTCCTTCGACGAGGAGGCCGGCGAGAACCCGCCGCCGGCCGCGATCGTGCTGCTGTCCGACGGCGAGAACACCAGCGGGCGGCCCATCACGGCCGCCGGGAGGGCGGCCGAGGACGCCCAGGTGCCCGTCTCCACCATCGCGTTCGGCACCGGCTCGGCCATCATCGAGATCAACGGCGAGCCGGTCGAGGCCGACATCGACAAGGAGGCGCTGGAGCGCCTGGCCGACTCCACCCGCGGCCACTTCTACGAGGCCGAGTCGGAGCAGGAGCTGAGCGACGTCTACGACGACATCGGGTCGTCGCTGGGCAGCGAGACCGTGGACCAGGAGATCGTCACCTGGTTCGTGTTCATGGCGCTGCTCCTGGCGGGGGCCACCGGCGTGACCTCGCTCATGTGGTTCCAGCGCCTGCCCTGACCTCTTCCGGCCACCCGTGCGCCGCGCGTCCCCGGCGGGGCGGGCGTTGCCGCCGCGTGTGCCGGGTGCGGCGGCCGGATGGCCGGAGCGCCCGCGCGGGCCCCTGCTCCGCTCCCGATGCCGGATTCCTGCTGCTCACCCGATACCGTGGCGATGTTTGCCCGCTTGCCGGGAACGCCGGACCAGAGGAAAAGGAACGATGCCGGACACCACCCCCGCGCCAGCGGCGGTCTTCTTCGATCTCGACGACACGCTGCTGGACGACCACGCGGCCAGTTCCGCCGGACTGCGCACCCTCATGGAGCGGCTCGGGCACCCCGAGTTCTCCGCCGCCCGCCACCTGTGGGACGTGCAGACCGAGATCTCCTTCGGCGCCTACGTCGCGGGCCGGCTCACGCTGACCGAGCAGCGCCGCGAGCGCGTGCGCGCCCTGGCCACGCAGGCCGGGCACTCCTTCGTCTCCGACGAGCACTGCGACGAGCTGTACGCCCACTACCTCGCCGCCCACCGGTCGGCCTGGCGGGCCTTCGACGACGTCGTCCCCGCGCTCACCTCGCTGGCCTCGGCCGGTATCCGGCTCGGCGTCATCACCAACGGCATCGAGTCGCTGCAGCACGACAAGCTCGGGGTCCTCGGCATCGGCGGCCACTTCCCCGTGGTCGTGTGCGCCGACACCGCCGGGGCGGGCAAGCCGGACCCGCGCATCTTCCACCTCGCCTGCCACCGGCTGGGGGTCGCCCCCGCCCAGTCCTGGCACGTCGGCGACCAGCTGCGCGCCGACGCCCTGGGCGCGGTGTCGGCGGGGCTGCGCCCCATCCTGATCGACCGGCGCGCCCGCCACACGTCCCCGCCCGCTGAGGTCACCACCATCACCGGCCTGCCCGGCCTGCTGCGCCTGATCCCCGCCGGGACCGGCCTGCTCTAGCCAACGGGGAGCGGCCCCGGGTGACCCGGCCACCCGCACGCCACTACCGCCGCGCGGGCCGGGTTGCGAGAGTGGGCCGCGCGGGGCGCCGCGCCGGCGGGCCCGGGGGACGGAGGTCCGCGCGATGCCCACCGTGGAGCTGCGCCCGGCGGTGCCGGGCGACGCCGAGTTCTGCTTCCGGCTGCACCGGGCCGCCCTCGGCCCCTACGTGGCGCAGGTGTGGGGGTGGGACGAGGCCGAGCAGCGGGCCTACCACCGGCGCTCCTTCCGCGCGGCGGGCCGGTGGATCATCGCCGTCGACGGGGTCGACGCGGGGGTCCTGGCGCTCGACCACGGCGCGGCGGAGGACTACCTGGGGCTGATCGAACTCCACCCCCGGTTCCAGGGGCGCGGCATCGGGTCGCGCGTCCTGCGGTGCCTGCTCGACCGCGCGGCCGGGCGTGGCCGCGACCTGGTGGTGGACGTCCTCACCGTGAACCACCGGGCCCGCGCGTTCTACCTGCGGCACGGCTTCCGCGAGGAGGGCCGCCACGGTGAGGGCGGCCGCAAGGTCCGGCTGCGCGCGGTGCCGCGCGAGGGCGGCGCCGCCCCCTCCCCGGACCGGCCGCGCTGACGCGCGGGCGTCATCCGGCGGCGCCGCCCTCGGGGCCGGGCGCGTACTGGGCCTCGCCGTGGCCGAGGGACCAGTCGATCGACGCGTTCTCGGTCAGGGTGACCAGCACGTTGCGGGGCTCCGTCCCGGCGTAGGCGTGGGCGCGCGCCGCGATCTCCCGGTACAGGGCGCGCTTCCGCTCGGGTGTGCGCCCGGCGCGCAGGGTGATGGCGACGTAGACGACGCCGTCGTCCCGGTCCACCCCGAGATAGCCGCCGTGGCGGAGCGTGCTCGCGGTGCCGTCGTGGTCGGTGAGCACCTGGAACCGGTCGTCGGGCGGGATGCCGAGGGCCGCCGTGAGCGCGTCCTGGACCGCGCGGCCGAGCGCGTCGAGGCGGTCGGGGCCGGCCCGCAGGGCGTCGATGCGGACGAAGGGCATGCGCGTTCCTCTCTCGGCCGGGGCCGCCGCCCCGGCCCGTTCGCCGTGCCGCCGCGCCGGGAGGGGCGCGGCCGGGTCCGGCACGCACGGGCCGCATGGGCCGTGCCGCCGCGCGCGGCCCGCCGGACGGCCGCCAGTGTACATACCGATAGGTACAGACGTCTCCGAGGGCCACCGCTCCCCCACCCGGCGGGCCGGTGCCCGGCCACCGCCTCCAAACGGCGCTCCCGGACCCCGACGGACCCCCGTATCGGTGTCCGGCCGCCCTCCCCAGGTGTCACCGCTCCCCGACCCGGCGGACCCCGGGCCGGTGCCCGGCCGCAGGCGTTCGGCGGTCCCACTCCCCTACCGGCGCCCCTCGGTGCGGCGCCCGGCCGCCGTCTCCGGGTGCCCCCGCTCCCGGACCCGGCGGCCCCCGCGCCGGTGCCCCGCTGCCATCTCCAAGTGCCACCGCTCCCCGACCCGGCGGCCGCCGCGCCGGTGTCCGGCCGGGTGCGGCGCACTACGATGGACCCCATGCGTGAACGGCCCTCTCCCTGCTCCGGCGGCCGCCCGCCGCGTCCCCGCGACCGCTCCGGGCGGCGGCCATGAGCCGCGTCGCCGTGGGGGTGCGCGACCTCGGCGGCACCGACGGCACCGGCCGGGCCGCCCTCGTCACCCTGCGCGCCGCCGGCGGCGCCGCCCCGGAGATCCTCGACCTCCGCGACCTCGTCCTCGTCGGCGGTGACCTGCCCGCGCGGGTCTACCACGCCGCCGCCGGGCTCCGTCCCGACGACGCCCAGCCGCTGGTCCGGCGGGTCGCCGCGGCGGCCGCCGAGGCCGCGGGCGCCGCGTTCGACGCGCTGGTCGCCGACCTCGCCCCCGAGGGGATCGACGTCGCGGCCGTCGCCATCGACGACACCGCCTCGGCCGCCCTGGACGTGCCGCTGGCCGACGTCCTCGGCTCGCCCCAGCGCGCGCTCGCCGCCGAGCGCGCCCTGTACCGCGAGGCGCTGGCCGCGGCCGCCGAGGAGCGCGGGATCGGCGTGCTGCGCTACCCCGACGCCGACCTGCCCGGCTTCGCCGCCGCCGCGCTCGGCCTGGAGGCCGACGCCGCCGAGGAGCGGCTGGCCGCCTGGGGCCGCACCGTCGGCGCCCCGTGGGAGCCCGCGCACCGCGACGCCGCGCTGGCGTCCTGGCTCGCCGCCGCCGCACCGCGCCCCTGACCCGCCCCCGCCCCCGCCCCCGGTGATCATCGGCCGGGTCCGGGGCGGGAGACTGGGGGCATGCGCGACGCCTCCGACCCCGTGCCCCCCGCCCCCTCCGATGCCGCGGCGCCGACCGACGGCCCGGCCCCGGCCCCCCGCCGGGGACGCCGGGTGACCGCGCACGTCGTCGGGGCGGACGGCGCGACCACGGCCCCGGGCCGGCTGGTGCGCTTCGGCGACGACCCGGCCGAGGTCGCCCGCGCTGCGGGCGGCCTGCCCGCCGACGCGCCGCTCACGGCCCGCGACGCGCGCACCGAGATCGCCGTCGTCGACACCCCCGGCGGACCGCTGGAGCTGCACGTCGACCGGCTGTTCTACACCCCCGCCGGAGCGGCGTCCGACGCCCCGTTCTCCGCGCCGCCCCGGCCGTGGCTCCCGCGCCCTGGGGACCTGCTGGCCGAGGAGCCGGACCGGCCGGTGCCGTCGCTGCGCCGGTTCGCCTCCTACGGCGTGGTGACCGACCCGGCCGGGCGCATCCTGCTGGCCCTGATCGCCCCCGGGTTCCCGGGGGCCGGCACCTGGCACCTGCCGGGCGGCGGCGTGGACCACGGGGAGGACGCGCGGGCCGCGCTGCGCCGCGAGATCTACGAGGAGACCGGGCAGGACGGCGGGGTGGGCCGGCTGGTCGCGATCTCCCACCACGCCCGGCCGGGGCAGATGGGCCCCGAGAACCGGCCCACCGACATCTACGCGGTCTGGGTGTTCTTCCACGCGCACGTCGCCGCGCCGGTGCCGACCCGGGTCACCGAGACCGCGGGGTCGACCGCCGACTGCGGCTGGTTCGCCCCCGAGGACCTGCCGCACCTGCGGCTGTCGCTCACCGCCCGGCGCGCCCTGGGGTCGCTGGGAGCGGCGGCGGAGGGGCGGTAGCGGCGGGCGGTCAGCCGCGCCGCGCCGGCACCGCGCGGCGCAGCAGCCACACCCCCGCTCCGGCGGCGAGCACGGCGGCGCCCGCCACGACCGACGGCAGCGGCAGGCTGAGCCCGAGCACCACGCACCCCGCCAGGCCGGTGACCGGCACCAGCAGCGGGGGCCGGTTCTCCTGCGGCCCCAGGCGCAGCGCCGACGCGTTGGCGATGAGGTAGTAGGCGAGCACCCCGAACGCGGAGAAGCCGATGGCCCCCCGCAGGTCGACCGCCAGCACCAGCAGGCACGCGGCCGCGCCGACCGCGATCTCGGCCCGATAGGGCGCCCCGGTGCGCCCGTGGACGGCGGCCAGGACGCGGGGCAGGTGGCCGTCGGCGGCCATGGCCGCGACCGTCCGCGACACGCCGAGCTGCAGGGTCAGCAGCGCGCCCAGGCTGGCCAGGGCGGCGCCCGCGACGACGGCCGGGGACAGGACCGGCCACCCGGCGGCGACGACGGTGTCGACCAGCGGCGCGGCGCTGGCGGCCAGCCCTTCGCGGCCGAGCACGGTCAGCGCGGACGCGCCCACCAGCAGGTAGACGGCGAACACCCCGCCCAAGGTGAGCGTGATCGCCCGCGGGATGGTGGTGCGGGGCTCGCGGACCTCGGACCCCAGTGTGGCGATGCGGGCATAGCCGGCGAACGCGAAGAACAGCATGCCCGCGGCGCCGAAGACCCCGAAGAACCCGGGCCACACGCCCTGCACGGAGAGCTGGTCCAGGCGCGCCTCGCTGCCGCCGAGCGCGACCGCGACGACCGCCGCGAGGACGGCCAGCACGGCGGCCAGCAGCAGCCGGGTGAACCAGGCCGAGCGGCGCACCCCGTGGTAGTTGACCGCGGTGAGCGCGGCGATCGAGGCCACCGCCATCGGCCGCTCCCAGCCGGGGAAGGCGTAGGCGGCGAAGGTCAGCGCCATGGCCGCGCAGGAGGCGGTCTTGCCCACGACGAACGCCCACCCGGCGAGGTAGCCCCACAGTTCGCCCAGCCGTTCGCGCCCGTAGACGTAGGTGCCGCCGGACTGGGGGTGGCGGGCCGCCAGCCGCGCCGAGGAGGTGGCGTTGCAGTAGGCCACCACGGCGGCGATCAGCAGGGCGGCCGGCAGCCACGCCCCGGCCTTCTCGGCCGCCGGCGCGAACACCGCGAAGACGCCCGCGCCGATCATCGCGGCGGCGCCGAGGGTCACCGCGTCGGCGGTGCCCAGGACGCGCGCAGGCGGGCCAGGAGAGGTGGTCATATCCGTTGAGTCTGCCCCAGCATGATCACGCCTCAGTGAACTTCACCCCTCGGCGACGCGTCCACAACCGGCCGTGTCCGGCCGCCGCTGGGCGGCGCGGCGCCGGGGCGGGCCGGACGGCGGGCGGTTCGGCGCGGGCGGTCACGCGCGCCACGGGGTGCCGGTCTGCTCCGAGATGTCCTCGGCGGCGGCCCGGCGCATGTTCCGGGCGAGGTCGGCCAGGGCGCGCGAGACGGCGAGTTCGTCGCCGATCTCGGGCACGTCGAGGTCGGCGGGGTGCTTGCGGGCCATGCCGTGGCCGCGCAGGTGCGCGCCGTCCTCGGCGTCCAGGCCGACCTCGGCCCAGGTCCGGCAGGTGTCGCCGTCGGTCTCCTCCGAGAGCAGGACGTCGATGTTCCACCGCTTCGTGGTGTGCATCTTGGCCACCTCCATCAACCGTGGTGTCGGGCCGGTCGGGGCGGGGCGGCCCCGGGCGGTCCGGCGCGCGGCGTGCCCGCCGGTGGTCCGCGGTGCCCGTTCCGACCATTTTCGCCGCCGTCCGGAGCGGACGCAATGGTCAGGGGCCTTACCCCGCGCCCGGGGCCCCGGGCCGCGCGGGTCCGCGCGGGCGCGCCGCCCCGCCCGCGGGCTACTCCACGCCGGCGCTGAGGGTGCGGCCGCCGTCGAGGGTGTGGGTCTGCCCGGTGACCCAGGACGCCTCGTCGGAGGCGAGGTAGGCGATGGCGGCGGCGACGTCCTCGGGTTCACCGAGGCGGCGCAGGGGGTAGCCGGCGGCGACCTCGGCCTCGTTCTCGGCGAACAGGGCGGTGGCGAAGCTGGTGCGCACCACGGCGGGGGCCACGGCGTTGACCCGGATGCCGGGCGCCAGCTCGTAGGCGAGCTGCCCGGTGAGGTTGATCAGCGCGGCCTTGCTCGCGCCGTAGACGGCGATGCCCGGCGAGGGGTGCTGCCCGGCCAGCGACGCGACGTTGACGACCGCGCCGCCGTGCTCCTTCATCCACGCGTGGTAGGCGGCACTCACCCACGCCATGGCGGCGATCACGTTGACCTCGAAGATCTTGGCCATGGCCGCGGGCTCGACGTTGACGATCGCGTCGAACACCGGGTTGATGCCGGTGTTGTTGACGAGCACGTCGATGCGGCCGAACTCCGCCAGGGTGCGCTCGATCACCTCGGCGCGGTGCTCGGCGTCGTGGGCCTTGCCCGCGATGCCCAGGGCGGTGCCGGCGCCGCCCAGTTCGGCCACGGCCTTCGCCAGCGGTTCGGGCTTGCGGGCGGTGATGACCACCCGGCCGCCCTCGTCGGCGATGCGGCGGGCCGCGGCGAAGCCGATCCCCCGGCTCGCCCCGGTGATGATCGCGACCTTCCCGTCGAAACGTCCCACGAGCGGCGTCCTTTCCTCGGTGCACGGTGCGCGCCCCACAGTACCGACCGGCCGGTCGGTCGCTCCACCCGGGCGGGCCCGCCGACGGCTCCGCTGCTGGTAGCGTCGCCGCGTGGCGCAGCACTACTTCGACCCCGATCCCGGCGCGGCCAGCCGGCCCGCGACGGTCGACCTCGTCCTGGCCGACGTCCACCTCCGGCTGGGCACCGACCGCGGGATGTTCTCCCCCGACCGGGTCGACCTCGGCACCCGCGTCCTGCTGGAGAGCGTGCCCGCGCCGCCCCAGCGGGGGCGGCTGCTCGACGTCGGCTGCGGGTACGGCCCGATCGCCCTGACCTTGGCGGCCCGCGCCCCCGGCGCCGCGGTGCTGGGGGTCGACGTCAACGCCCGCGCCGTCGCCCTGGCCCGCGCCAACGCCGCCGCCAACGGGTTCGGCAACGCCCGCTTCCACCTGATCACCCCCGACGGCGCGCCCGCCGGGGGCCCCGAGGACCAGGAGGACCCGGACGGCGCGGAGGGCGCCACGGACGCGGCCGACCCGCTGGCCGGCCCCTTCGACGCCATCTGGTCCAACCCGCCGATCCGGGTCGGCAAGCCGGTCCTGCACGGCCTGCTGCGCACCTGGCTCGGCCGGCTCGCCCCCGGCGCGGCCGCCCACCTGGTGGTCCAGCGCAACCTGGGGTCGGACTCCCTGCAGCGCTGGCTCGACGCCAACGGGTTCCCCACCGAACGGGCGGCCTCGCGGGCCGGGTTCCGGGTCCTGCGCGCCGTGCGCGCCTGAGGCGGGCGCGGCAGGTCCGCTGCGGGCAGGCCCCGGCGCCGCCCGCCGCGCGGGCGGCCCCGGCCGCAGGGGCGCGGGACCCGCGAACACGCTCCGGCGCCCTGGCGGCGGCGCCGCGCGCCCGATCGCCTATCCTGTCCTTTCGACCCGCCCCACCACGCCCGATACGAGGAACACAGCCCAGGTGAGCACGCAGCTGCGCCCCACTGACGTCAAGCGACTCAACCGCCAATGGCGCCGGCGCACCGAGGGCCGTGTCGCCCTCATCGTCGAGTCCGTCACCCAGCCGTTCAACCTGGGGTCGATCCTGCGGACCTGCGCGGCCTTCGGGGTCGACCGGATGTGGCTCACCGGCAACGCCATCGAGCCCACGCACCCGCAGGTCGGCAAGACCGCCCTGGGGTCCGAGGCCAAGCTGCGGTGGGAGCGGCTGCGCTCCACCACCGACGCCGCCGCCGCGGCCCGCGCCGACGGCTACCGCGTCGTCGCGGTCGAGCTGGCGCGCGGCGCCGTCCCGCTGCACGAGGCCCCGCTGGAGGGCGACGTCTGCCTGGCCGTGGGCGCCGAGGACCACGGGTGCTCGCCCGCGCTGCTGGGCGCGGTCGACTCCGTCGCCTACATCCCGCAGATCGGCCGCGTCGGGTCGCTGAACGTCGCCGTCGCCACCGCCATCGCGGTCGCCGAGACCCGGGGCCGCGAATGGCGCGCCATGCCCGCGGCCGACGGCCCCGAGACCGCCGCCGACTGACCCGGCGGCGCCCGCTGCGGGCACCCCCGGCCCGCACGTCCGGGCCGGGGAAAAATCGCGTCCCGGGTGGTTCAACCTGGGGCTCCGGGGAATTTCTCCGGATCGACGTTTGTATTCTCGTAGTACGCGAGAAGAGAGAGGAAAAGTGGACCCGTCCCGAAGTACCTGCAGCGTCCGCATCGGACGCTGTGCCCCCGACTCAGACGAGCCCCCCTCACCAGAGGGCGTGCGCACCGGAACTGACCACTCCGAGGCGGTGCGTGCGACATGACCGGCGTCATCCTCAGCATCCTCCTCGGAGTGGTGGTGGTCCTTCTGATCACCGCGGCGACGGGTTACTTCGTCGCCCAGGAGTTCGGCTACATGGCGGTCGACCGTTCCCGCCTGAAGGCCCGCGCGGCGCAGGGCGACACCGGTGCCCGCCGCGCTCTCGACATCACCGACCGCACCTCGTTCATGCTTTCGGGTGCCCAGCTCGGTATCACCGTCACCGGTCTGCTCGTCGGCTACGTCGCCGAGCCGATGATCGGTGAGGGCGTCGGCGAACTGCTCGGCGTGGCGGGCGTCCCCACCGGCGCCGGGATCGCCGCCGGAACCGTCCTGGCGCTGCTGTTCTCCACGGTGGTCCAGATGGTGTTCGGTGAGCTGTTCCCGAAGAACCTGGCGATCGCCCGGCCCGAACCCGTGGCGCGCTGGCTGGCCCTGTCGACCCGCATCTACCTGCGCGCGTTCGGCTGGCTGATCTGGCTGTTCGACCAGGCGGCGATCCTGCTGCTCAAGGCGGTGCGGATCGAACCCGTCGAGGACGTCCAGCACGCGGCCACCCCGCGCGACCTGGAGCGCATCGTCGAGGAGTCGCGCGAGAGCGGCGACCTGCCGGCCGAGCTGTCCACCCTGCTCGACCGCACCCTCGACTTCCACGACCGCACGGCCGAGCACGCGATGATCCCGCGCCCGCAGGTCGCCACGGTCGAGTCCGCCGACCCGGTCAGCCGGGTGGTGGAGCAGATGGCGTCCGGGCACTCGCGCTTCCCCGTGATGGGCGAGGACGTGGACGACGTCATCGGCATCGTCTGCCTGCGCGACGTGCTGGCGCTGGGCGACACCGACCTCGGCTCCGTGAAGGTGTCGTCGGTGGCGCGCCCGCCGGTGCTGGTGCCGGGGTCGCTGCCGCTGCCCGCGGTGCTCGACCGGCTGCGCGACTCCGACGAGGAGTTCGCCTGCGTGGTGGACGAGTACGGCGGCCTGGCGGGGGTCATCACCACCGAGGACATCGCCGAGGAGCTGGTCGGCGAGATCGCCGACGAGCACGACCCCGAGGACGCCGGTGAGGCGCGCGTGGGCGACGACGGCAGCTGGCTGCTGCCGGGCGCGCTGCACGTGGACGAGGTCGAGCGGCTGCTCGGGCACGACCTGCCCGACGGCGACTACGAGACCATCGGCGGCCTGGTGATCAACGAGCTGCGCCGGCTCCCCGAGCCCGGCGACAGCGTCCTCATCGACCTGCCGCGGCACCCGGGCGCCCACGACGGCGACCCGCTGCGCTCGGTGGAGCTGAGCGTGGAGAACGTCGACCGGCACGTGCCCGAGACCGTCCGCCTGGAGCTGCGCGAGCGCCCCGAGGACGAGCCGGCGCGGCCGAACAGTGAGGTGTCCGCATGAGCGACATGAACCCCGTTGTCGCCCTGCTGATCTCGGCGGCGATCATCGTGCTCAGCGCGTTCTTCGTCGCGATCGAGTTCGCCCTGGTGGCGGCGCGCCGCTACCGGCTGGAGGAGGCCGCCGAGACCAGCGCGTCGGCGCGGGCGGCGCTGAAGAGCGCCCGCGACCTGTCGCTGCTGCTGGCGGGCTCCCAGCTCGGCATCACGCTGTGCACGCTGGCGCTGGGCGCCATCACCAAGCCGGCGGTGCACCACCTGCTGGAGCCGCTGTTCCACGGGTGGCTGCCCGAGGCCGTGTCCTATGTGGTGTCGTTCGTGGTGTCGCTGGTCGTGGTGACGTTCCTGCACCTGGTCGTGGGTGAGATGGCGCCCAAGTCCTGGGCCATCTCGCACCCGGAGCGGTCGGCGACCCTGCTGGCCATCCCGATGCGGGCGTTCATGTGGTTCACCCGCCCCGTGCTGGTGACCCTGAACGGCATGGCCAACTGGTGCCTGCACCGGGTGGGCGTCGACGCGGTGGACGAGGTCGCGTCGGGGCACGGCCCCGAGGACCTGCGGGAGCTGGTGGACCACTCGGCCAAGGCGGGCGCCCTGGACGAGGACCGCCGCGAGCAGCTCGCCACGGCGCTGGAGGTCAACTCCCGCCCGCTGCGCGAGATCGTGACCCCGCGCGACGAGCTGGCCGGGGTCCGCCCGGAGGCGGGCCTGGACGACATCAAGCGGGTGTCGCGCGAGTCGGGCCACCTGCGCCTGGTCGTGCTGGACAGCGAGGGCGACACGCCGGTGGGGGTGCTGCACGTCCGCGACGCGCTGACCAGCGCGCCCGACACCACGGCGGCCGACCTGATGCGCCCGGTACTCACCCTGGAGGCCACCACCCCGATCTACGCGGCGCTCAGCATCATGCGCGAGAGCCGCAGCCACCTGGCCCTCGTGGAGGACGAGGCCGGGATGGTGGGGCTGGTGACGCTCCAGGACATGCTGGACCGCCTGCTGCTGCTCGACTCGGCGGCCTGACGGCCCCACGCACGCGGCCGGGTCCCCTGCGGGCCCGGCCGCTCTTCGTTCTTGAGCCTCCCCGTTGATCTCGGCGCCGTCGGGGCACGGGCACGGGAGCGCTCCCGTGCCCCGACGGCGTCGAGATCACCGCGCGTCGGGCCGTGGGGGCGGCCCGAGAACGGGCGGGGTCAGCGGTCGTGGGGGCGGGTGGCGTGGACGAGGAGGACGGTGCGGGCGTGCGGGCCGGCGACGTCGAGGCGCTCGGCCGTGATCCCGGTGAAGCCGGCGGCGGCGGCGAGCGCGGCGGCCGCGTCGGGGGCGTCCGGTACCGGGAGGTCGGCGGCGACGAGGGCGGCGAACGCCGCCGAGGGGGTGAACGTGGCGGCGGTCGGCAGACTGAACGCCACCCGTCCGCCGGGGCGGAGCACCCGCCGCCAGTCGCGCAGCGCGGCCGCACCCAGGAAGTGCAGCGACGACGCGCAGAGGACGACGTCGGCGGACCCGTCGGGCAGGGGCGCGGGAACGGCCGGCCCGGTCCGCCAGTCGATCCGCCCGCCGGGGTCGAGCCGGTCCGCCCGCTGCCGCGCGCGCTCCAGCATCCGGGGCGAGAAGTCGACGGCCACCACCCGTTCGGGGTCGAGCAGCCGGACGGCGGCGAACGCCGCCGCCCCGCTGCCGGTGGCCGCGTCGTAGACCAGCCGCACGGGGTCGGCGCCGGCCGCCCGCACCGTGAGCGCGTCGGCGACGGTGGTGTGGAAGGCGTCGTCGTAGCCGTCGGCCGCCGCGTCGAACGCCGCGGCCCCTGTCGTGTCCATCCGCGGAGGATAGCGGCCCCGGGCCCGGTCGGGCTGCCGGGAGGCCGACAACCCGGGGTGCCGGCGGCTACGGGCATGCGCACGCCGCCCCGGCGGTGGTGGAAGACGAGTCGAGAGCCTGCGCGACGCGCGCGGCGACGCAGGTGACGGCAAGGCCGGGAACCTGGCGGAACGGATTATCCACGGAATCGCGCAAGCGGCTGACGGGACGCGGCCCGTGCGGTGGAATGCCGCCATGCAGAACATCGCAGAAATCGGACAGGTCGTGCGGGCAAGGATGTGGCGGTACAGGATGCGGCTACTCGCCGTAACGGCCATCGGTGGCGCGGTGCTCCTCCTGTGGCTGATCTTGGGGCCGGTGACCGACTGGGCCGCAGGGCCCGAGGTGCATCGGCTGCCTGACCGAGAGGAAGCGGCGGCGATCAACGCGGTGCGCCAGACGCTCTTGCAGGCGTCGGGCGGCACGGCCGCGTTGTCGGCCCTGGTCTTCACCGCGACGAACTACCTGCTGAACCGGCGCGGCCAGTTCACCGACCGCTACACTGCGGCCATCGCCCAATTGGCGTCCGAGAAGATGGAGGAACGGATCGGGGGAATCTACGCGCTGGAGCACGTCATGCTCGAGTCCGAGCGTGATCACTCGACGGTGGTCGAGGTACTTGTGTCCTTCGTTCGTGAGAACGCCCCAGTGAGGGAGCAGCCGACCGGTGCGTCCGGCCACGGACGTTGGATGCACCCACCGACTGGAATCGACGACGCCCCGACGGATACCGAGCGGGACCGTCCCGCAACCGATATCCAAGCAGCGCTGTCCGTCATCAGCCGCCGTCCGAAGCGGCCCGAGCCCCATCCACTCGACCTCAACCGCACCGACCTGCGGGGGGCCAACCTCCGTTCAGCGTCGCTGGCCGCCGCGAACCTGCAAGGTGCTCGCCTCGCTCATGCGGACCTGACGGGGGCCGACCTCGACGGCGCGTACCTGAGAGGCACGCGGCTGGAGGGCGCTTGCCTCCGCGACGCGCGACTCAACGACACCCACCTGTGGCGCGCACGGCTCAGCGACGCGGTCCTTGGAGGCACACAGCTGAACCGCGCGTTCCTTTGGCGTGCGCAGCTTCAACACGCCGACTTGAGGGACGCGCAGTTGAACGACGCGGTCCTTCGGGACGCACGGCTCGAAGGCGCTCATCTGTGGAACGCACAGCTCAACGGCGCGGACCTGAAGGGCGCCCACCTCACCGGCGCGTTCCTGTGGGACGCGCAGCTCAACGGCGCGGACCTGAAAGGGGCCAAGCTTGACCACGCGGACATGAAGGGGGTCCGGCTCGCCGACGCGAAGCTAGCGGGCGCGGAGGTGGGCGGCGTACGCGGGCTCTCTCCGGAACAGATGGCTGCGGTCGCGGAGGCCACGGGAATCGTCTAACGGTCCGTTAGAGCGACGTCGCCGTCCGTGGCACGGGCGGGGATCTCGTGGTACCGAACGAGCACATGTTGCCGCAATGGGCGTTTCGCGGGAATCGGCGGGTGGGCGCGGCTGTTGCCACTTGACGCCCGCCC
>NZ_BCRK01000087.1 GCF_001552555.1 Nocardiopsis trehalosi NBRC 14201
TTCGTGTCGGGTCTCCCGCCGGGCGCTTGCGCAACCGGTCGAGGCCAACCCCTCGATCTTACTCCGTTCGCTCCGCCTGTCAACTTCCGGCGTTTCGTTCGGAGTGGTTCCACCCTACCGTCCGTCACGAGTGCTCGTGACCGCCGGCGGTGTGGGGTACCGGGCCTGGCCGCGGGTGTAACCCGCGTCCGTGTCGCTCGGTGTCCTCAGACTACCCGCTCGGCGAAGTGCTCGTGACCGGTTGCGCGAACCCGGGGCGATCCGATGCCGGGTACCGGCCCGGGCGACCGCTCTTCGCGGTCCCCGGGCCGGCGCTGACCGCGCCGGTCAGAGCTTCTCGATGGGCGCGAACTTCACCAGGAAGTCCTTCTCCCCGATGTCCGCCCCGAAGTCGATCCGCGCCTTGGTGCGGTCGCCGGCGCCGTCGACCAGGATGACCGTGCCCATGCCGAACGCGTCGTGGGTGACCTTGTCCCCCGGGCTCAGCGTGGGCACGTTCCCCGTGACGGCGGGCCGGCGGGGCTGCGTGGCGAACCTCGGGCGCGACGGCGCGACGGCGGACTCCGAGCGCCGCCAGTCGATCAGCTCCTTGGGGATCTCGTCCAGGAACCGCGACGCCGGGTTGTACGAGGGCGTGCCCCACGCGCTGCGCACGGCCGACCGGCTCACGTACAGGCGCTGCTGCGCCCGGGTGATGCCGACGTAGGCGAGCCGCCGCTCCTCCTCCAGCTCCGCCTTCTCCCCCAGGGTCCGCATGTGCGGGAACACCCCGTCCTCCATGCCGGTGAGGAAGACGACGGGGAACTCCAACCCCTTGGCGGCGTGCAGGGTCATGAGGGTGACCACTCCCCCGGTGTCGTCGGCGTCGGGGATCTGGTCGGTGTCGGCGACGAGGGAGATCTGCTCCAGGAAGTCGACCAGGGTGGCCTCCGGCTCCGTCCCCTCCGGGCCGCCGGCGCCCTCCGGACCGTCGCCGCCGGCCGGGCCGCCGTCGGCCGCGGGCGGTCCGGCGTCGGCGGCCGGGTCCTGGTCGGTGTCGGCGTCGAGGTCCTCGTCCACGTACAGCGGACCGGTGAACGTGTTCTCGAACTCGCGGGCGACGTCGACGAACTCCTCCAGGTTCTCCACCCGGCTCTCGTCCTGGAGGTCGGTGGAGTTGGCCAGCTCCGACAGGTACCCGGTGCGCTGGAGCACCGCCTCGACGATCTCGGAGGGGGTGGCCTCGGGCGCCAGTTCCTCCAGCTCCTCCAGCAGCGCGACGAACTCGC
The DNA here is from genome assembly GCF_001552555.1 of Nocardiopsis trehalosi NBRC 14201. Classification (GTDB taxonomy): domain Bacteria; phylum Actinomycetota; class Actinomycetes; order Streptosporangiales; family Streptosporangiaceae; genus Nocardiopsis_B; species Nocardiopsis_B trehalosi. The sequence goes on from NZ_BCRK01000087.1 coordinate 1,269, forward strand.
GGACGGCCTTGAGCGACCGGGCGGCCAGGCCGGGGGCCTCGTCGGCGCGGCGGAGGGCGCGGGAGAAGGAGATGCGCTCGCGGGCGGCGAACAGCTCGATGTTCTCCTCGGCGCGGTCGCCGATCCCGCGCTTGGGGACGTTGAGGATGCGGCGCAGGCTGACGGTGTCCTCGGGGTTGGCGATCACCCGGAGGTAGGCGAGGATGTCGCGGATCTCCTTGCGCTCATAGAAGCGCACGCCGCCGACGATCTTGTACGGCAGCCCGGTCCGGATGAACACGTCCTCGAACACGCGGGACTGCGCGTTGGTGCGGTAGAAGACGGCGACCTCGGCGGGGATGCAGGCGCCCTCGTCGGTGAGCCGGTCGATCTCGCCGACGACGAACGCCGCCTCGTCGTGCTCGTTGTCGGCGACGTAGCCGGTGATGGACGGCCCCACGCCCTGGTCGGACCAGAGCCGCTTGTCGGGGCGGTCGGGGTTGCGGCGGATCACCGAGTTGGCGGCGTCGAGGATGTTCTGGGTGGAGCGGTAGTTCTGCTCCAGCAGGATGGTGCGCGCCTGCGGGTAGTCGCGCTCGAACTCCAGGATGTTGCGGATGGTGGCGCCGCGGAACGCGTAGATCGACTGGTCGGCGTCGCCGACCACGCACAGCTCGGGCTGCGGGACGGGGTCGGCGGGGTCGCCGTCGCCCACGAGGAGCCGGACCAGCTGGTACTGGGCATGGTTGGTGTCCTGGTACTCGTCGACGAGGACGTGCCGGAAGCGGCGCCGGTAGTACTCGGCGACGTCGGGGAACATCTGGAGCAGGTTGACCGTGAGCATGATGAGGTCGTCGAAGTCCATGGCGCCGGCCTCGTGCAGCCGCCGCTGGTACAGCGTGTACGCCTCGGCGAGCCGCTTCTCCTGGTCGGTCTGCGCCTGCTCGCCGAACGTGTCGTAGTCGACCAGCTCGTTCTTGAGGTTGGAGACCTGGGCGGAGAACGACTTGGGCGGGTACCGCTTGGGGTCGAGGTCCATCTCCTTGCAGACGAGCTGCATCAGCCGCTTGGAGTCGGCGGAGTCGTAGATGGTGAAGCTGCTGGGGTACCCGAGCCGGCCGCCCTCGCGGCGGAGGATGCGCACGCACGCGGAGTGGAACGTCATGACCCACATGGCGTTGGCGATCCGGGAGCCGAGCAGGCCCTCGATGCGCTCCTTCATCTCGGCCGCGGCCTTGTTGGTGAAGGTGATGGCGAGGATCTCACCGGGGCGCACGCCGCGGTCGGCCAGCAGGTGGGCGATGCGGTGCGTGAGGACGCGGGTCTTTCCGGACCCGGCGCCGGCGACGATGAGCAGCGGGGCGCCGGAGTGCGTGACGGCGTCGCGCTGGGGCTCGTTCAGGCCTTCGAGGAGCGGTGCTTGGGAGGACGACACCCCACCTAGGTTACGGGGGCGGGGTGACCGCCCGTGCCTCGGCCGGGTCCGCCCGGGGGGCCGGGCGCGGGGCGGCGGGGGCGCCGTTCGGGCACGTCGGCGCGGGGGCGCGCGACCCCGCCCGGCGCGGGCGGGTGGTGGCGGACCTAGGCTGTGGACGGCAACCAACAACGGACATTCTTGGAGATACGTTGCGAATTTTCGTCGACTGCGATCCGGGGATCGATGACGCGCTCGCGCTCGCGTACCTGACCGCGCACAGCGACGTCGAACTCGTCGGCGTGGGGACGGTCTTCGGCAACAACAGCGTCGACGTCACCACCGGCAACGCCCTGCGGCTGCTCCGCCTCTACGGCCGGCCCGACGTCCCGGTGTCGCGCGGCGCGGGGCGGCCGCTGGTGCAGCCGCCGACGCTCGCCGAGTCGGTGCACGGCGCCAACGGGCTCGGCGACATCGACGTGCCCGAGGCGGACGCCGTGCCCACCACCGAGTCCGCGGCCGAGGCGCTGGTGCGCGCGGCCCGGTCGGCGCCCGGCGAGGTCGACGTGCTGGCGGTCGGCCCGCTGACCAACCTGGCGCTCGCGCTCGGCCTGGAGCCGGAGCTGCCCCGGCTGGTGCGCCGGGTCGTCGTCATGGGCGGCGCGGTGCGCGTGCCCGGCAACGTGACCCCGTGGGCGGAGGCGAACACGGCCAACGACCCCGAGGCGGCCGAGGTGGTGTTCGCCGCCGGGTTCGACCTGACCCTGGTCGCGCTCGACGTCACCATGCGCGCCACCGCCCCGGCGGCGTGGCTGGACGAGCTGAAGACGCTGGAGGGCGACCGCGCGTGCACCACGTCGTCGTTCCTCGACTTCTACGTGGGCTGGTACAGCAAGGCGCTCGGGGAGCGGACGTGCGCGATGCACGACCCGCTCGCCGCGGCGGTGCTGCTCGACCCCGCGCTGGCCACCGAGGCGCTGGAGGTGCCGGTCCGCGTGGAGCTGCACGGCACCCACACGCGCGGCCTGACGGTGGCCGACCTGCGGTCGAACGCCGCCGACGACGACCGCCCGGCGGTGCGCCTGGTGACCGAGGTCGACACCGAGGCGTTCTTCACCCGGATGATGGACGCGCTGCGCTGACGCCGCGCCGCGGGGCCGGGCGCGGCGGGCGGCCCCGCCCCGCGGCCGGCCCCGCCCGGACCGGACCGGACGAGACCGGACGAGACCGGGTCAGACGAGTTTGCGGGCGGTCGCCCACCGGCTGAGCTCGTGCCGGTTGGAGAGCTGGAGCTTGCGCAGCACCGACGACACGTGGGTCTCGACGGTCTTCACCGAGATGAACAGCTCCTTCGCGACCTCCTTGTAGGCGTAGCCGCGGGCGATGAGCCGCAGCACCTCGCGTTCGCGCTGGGTGAGCCGGTCGAGTTCGGGGTCCATCGGCGGGGCGTCGGTGGCGGAGAACGCGTCGAGCACGAACCCGGCCAGGCGCGGCGAGAACACGGCGTCGCCGTCGGCGACGCGGACGATGGCGTCGGCGAGTTCGCGCCCGGAGATGGTCTTGGTGACGTAGCCGCGCGCGCCGCCGCGCACGACGCCGATGACGTCCTCGGCCGCGTCGGACACCGACAGGGCGAGGAACCGGATCTCGGGGTGCTGGGGCAGGACGCGGCGGAGCACCTCGGCCCCGCCGCCGCCGGGCAGGTGGACGTCGAGCAGGACGAGGTCGGGCCGGGTCTCGGCGATGACGCGGACGGCGGCGTCGACGTCGCCGGCCTCCCCGATCACGTCGACGGCGTCGCCGAGTTCGCCCCGGACCCCGCTCCGGAAGAGGCGGTGGTCGTCCACGATGACGACGCGCGGGGTGGCGCCGTCGGCGAAGGTGCTGCTGTTGTCGTCTCCCACACCTTGGACCTTACCCACCCGGGGGGCGGGGCGCCGCTCCGCGGCCCCGTCCGGCCGCGGGGCGGGGTCAGGCGGGGTCGGTGGGGCGGGGCATGCGCAGTTGGACCTCGGTGCCCTCGCCGGGGGCGGTGCGGATGCGGGCGCTGCCGCCGTGGCGCTCCATGCGGCCGATGATCGAGCCGCGGACGCCCATGCGGTCCTCGGGGATGGCGTCGAGGTCGAAGCCGTGGCCGCGGTCGCGGACGAAGATGAGGACCTCCTCGGCGTCGACCTCGCCGTACACCGAGATGGTGTCGGTGCCGGCGTACTTGGAGGCGTTGACCATGGCCTCGCGTGCGGCGCGCAGCCCGGCGTGGACGGTGTCGTCGATGGGGCAGTCGCCGACGCACACGACGTCGATGGGCACGCCGTGGGCCTCCTCGACCTCGGCGGCGGCGCGTTCGAGGGCGGGGGTGACGGTGGTCTCGGCGTCGGCGGGTCGCTGGTAGAGCCAGCTGCGCAGGGCGCGTTCCTGGACGCGGGCGAGCCGCTGCACCTCGCGCGGGTCCTCGGCGCGGCGCTGGATGAGGGTGAGGGTGTGCAGGACGGAGTCGTGGATGTGCGCGGCGAGTTCGGCGCGCTCCTGGTTGCGGATGCGCTCGCGGCGCTCGCGGTCGCGCTCGCGGACCAGGCCGACGATCCAGGGGGCGACGATCATCGAGATGCCGGCGAGCATGGCGATGGCGAAGGTGAGCCCGGCGCGGGCCTCGTGCAGCTGCTGCTGGAAGATCAGGAAGCCGATGACGCCGATGACGACGAGGAGCACCCCGGCGCCGGTGCGTGCCCACCCCGTGCGGCTGTGGAAGGCGGTGGTGGACATCCACTCGTCGCGCTGGGCGGGGTTGGCCTGCTGCCACAGGATGGTGGCGCCGAGCGCGCCGAACACCAGCAGCCACAGCAGCGGGTCGAACACGCCGCCGAACACCAGGAAGAGGACGCCGAGACCGCCGGCGAGGGCGATGTAGGCGAGGAGCTGGCTGATGTCGCGGCCCTTGCGCCGCTGCTCGGCGCCGGGCTCCGCGGCGGGGGTGTCGGGGTCGGCCTCGGGTTCGACGGGGACGAAGAACACGAGGACGACGTAGACGGCGATGCCGATGCCGCCGATGCCCAGGGCGAGCAGGGCCAGCCGGGTGACCACGGGGTCGATGCCGAGGTGGCGGGCCAGCCCGGCCCCCACCCCGGCCACGAGTCGGCCCCCGCGGGCCCGATGAAGCCGCGGCGTGTCGTCGGCCGTGTCCGTCACTGTGCTCGCGTCCCCTCGCTTTTCCCGCGTCCGCTCCCCAGAATGCCCCTTGCCGGCGCGCGCCCGCATCAGGGGCGCGCCCCCGGACCCCCCGACCGGGGGTTCAGGGTGCGTTCAGGGTCGTCCCGGATGGGACGGGGCGCGGGCGCCGACGACCATGGAGGGCGTGAGGTGGGACAGGTGACCGATCGTGGATGACGGGCGAGGACCGGTGGACGGCGCGGCGCGGCCGGAGGCCGCGGCGCCGACGCCGGGCGGAGCGGCGTCCGCGGGCGCGGAACGGGAACGGGGCCTGTCCCGCCTCAACGACAGGGGCGTGGTGACCGGTGTGTGCGCCGGGTTGGGCGCCTATACGCGGATCGACCCGGTGGTGTGGCGGGCGGCGTTCGCGGTGACCGCTCTGGCGGGCTTCACCGGTGTGTGGCTGTACGTGGCGGCGTGGGCGATGATGCGCGACGCGTCGGGCGGCCCGGCGATGCTGGAGCAACTGCTGAACCGGCGCATCGCGCAGCGGGCGGTCCCGGCCCTGCTGGGGGCGGGGCTGGCCGTGGCGGGGGCGCTGAGCCTGGCCGGCGGGTTCAGCTGGGGCACTCTGGTCCTGGCCACCCCGCTGATCCTGGGGCTGCTGGTGGCGCACAACCGCGGGGTGAACCTGCAGCGCACCTACCGCGACCTGCCGGGGATGCTGAAGTCCAAGGAGCCGCCGCCGGCGGCGCCGGCGCCCGAGCCGCGGCCGGCGTACTACAACCCGGCGCAGCCGTGGGCGCAGGCGCCGAGCGGGCCGATCGACCTGAAGGTGGTGGCCGACCGGGCGCGGGCGGCGGCGCCGCCCGGTGCCGGGGCGGACGACGACGAGGAGGCCCCGGGCGGCGGCCGCCACCCGCTGCTCGATCCGCACCAGCTGCTCGGGGGCCTCGGCGGCCACGCGGGCGTCGACCCGCACCGCCTCCTGGGCGGTGTGGGCGGTCAGGCCGTGGCCGACCCGCTGGGCGCGGGCGCCGCGCGGCGCCGGGCCCGGCGCGCGGAGCGCCGCCGCCGCCGGGGCATCCGGCTGTTCGCGGTGGCGACCTGGGCGTTCCTGGCCATCACCGGCATCGCCCTGGCCGTGGGCGAACCGTCGTCGCCGGCGGGCCTGCTGGGGGACGCCATCGGTCCGGTCTACCTGGGGAGCGTCGTGGTGGTCATCGGGGCGGCCCTCGTGCTGGGCACGTGGGTGGGTGATCCGCGCGGGCTGATCGCGGCCGGGGCGGTGGTGACGCTGGTGCTGGTGGCGACGGTGTCGCTGGACGTGCCGGGCATGCGGTTCGCGGTGGAGGAGTGGCGGCCGGCGACGGTCGCGGAGGCCGAGCGGCCCTACACGCTGACCGGGGGCGCCGCCGAGCTGGACCTGACGGGCCTGGCCGCCGAGCCGGGGCAGCGGGTGAACGTGTCGGCCGACGTGCGGTTCGGCACGATCGAGGTGCTGGTGCCGGCCACGGCGCGGGTGGTGGTGCGCGGGCGGGCGTCGATCGGGGAGATCACGATCGACGACGCGGTGCGCGCGGGCACCCGGCTGGACGTGCGGCGGACCCTGGAGCCGGAGCCGGGCGAGGGCGCGGGCGGCCGCGCCGGGGAGGAGCGGACGGGCGCGGCCGGGGACGACCCGGTGACGCTGGTGGTGGACCTGCGGTCCTACGGAGCTGATATGGAGGTGCGGCGTGTCACGGCATGAGACCGACTGGGGGTCGCTGGTCGCCGGGCTGCTGTTCGTGCTCCTGGGGGCCGCGTTCGTGGTGAGCGGCACCACCGACTGGGGGTTCGACGCGGTGTGGGTGCTGCCCGTGCTGGCGATCGGGCTGGGCGTGGCGGGCGTGGCGCGGGCCCTGGCCGCGTCGCGCGACACCGACGAGCGGAGCTGAGGCGGGGCCGCCGGCCCGGCGGGTGGGGCCGGCCGCCCCGCTGCGGCTTCGGGGCCGGCGCGGGGCGGCCCGGCGCTCAGAGGGTGTCGAGCAGGGTGGCGACGGTCGTGGCGAGGCTGACGGCCAGCAGGATGAAGCCCCAGTACTGCATCGGCACGAAGAAGAAGGTGTGCCGGTCGCGGGAGACCACCGGCTGCCCGGTGGCGGGGTGGTAGGCGGCGCGGGGGGCGTTGAGGCGCTGGCCCAGGAGGAACACGACGACCCCGGCGACCGCGAGTCCGCCCGCGGTGCCGAACCGCATCAGGTCCGGGCCGAGCGCGACCTCCGCGACCAGGGTGCCGGGGCCCGCGAGCACGGCCGCGATGAGCAGCACGAGGATGCCCGCGCCACGCCAGACGATCATTCTTCTCCTCCTTCGGAACGCGACGGCGCGGAGAGGATACCGCGCCGGCCGGTGTTCCGGTCCGCCGTCGTCCACGTAACGGTCGGACCGGAACACCGCGCCGGGGTGGTCACCGGCCGGGGGGCCGCTCGGCGACGGGCCGGCGGTCCACCGGGTCGACGGCCGGGCGTCACACGCGGAGCGGCGGTCAGCGGCCGGGGACCCGCTCGGCGATGAAGCGCAGCCGCTCCGCGACGGAGGCGCGCGGCAGCTCGACCAGGTCGTAGCCGTAGTGCCGGTAGGCGGCGGTGACCGCCTCGTAGGTGCGCTCGGCGGTCTCCGCCGACTGCCAGCGCTCCCCGTCGCGCACGTAGATCTCCGGCCACGGCGGGGCGGCGAACACCCGGGGGTGGTAGCGGAACACGCGGGCGGCCGCGTCGACGTGCGCGGGCACGGCCAGCCCCTCCAGGCGGAGGTAGCCCGCGACGTCGACCACGCCCCGGTCGAAGAACACCCGCCCCTCGGTGGGCGCGGTGCGGTGGGTGTGCATCTCCCGGCAGAGCATGGCCTCGGCGAACAGGGCGGGGTCCCGCCACGGCAGCGCGGGGCCGCCGATGGCGGTCTGGTCGCGGATGATGGCGCGCCCGGCCTCCTCGGTGGTGCCGTGTCCGGCGGCGCGCAGCCGGTCGATGAGGGTGGTCTTGCCCGATCCCGGGCCGCCGGTGAGGACGGTGAAGCGGTCAGTGGAGGCCGTCATGGGCCGCCGCCTTTCGTTCGGGCCCGCGACGCGGGCGCGGTGGACGGGCCGGTCGCGCCCGTTGCGGGCGGGCCGGCGCGGTCGCTGCACGGCGGTGGGAGGGGCGGCCGGACGTCGGCCGGAGGCGCGCGGGCGGGTCCGTCGGGACGCGCGGGCGGTAACGGGGGGAAAGGTGCGCCGGGCGGCACCGGGAGAGGCCGCGCCGATCGGGCGGCGGCGGGCGGCCCGTCGCGGACGGGCGGGCGGCGCGGGCGGGCGCGGAACCGCCGGGCCCGGCCCCGAAGGGCGGGCGGCGTACGCGGGCCGCGTGGCCGTGGCCCAGGATAGCGGTGCCGCAGCGGTGCCGCGCTCCGCCACCGTGCACCGCGCGGCGGGCGGCGGCCCGGCCCCTGGCAGCCGGCGGGACCGCAGCCGGGGGCGGGCACCGCGGCCCAAGGGGTCAGGCGGAGCGGCGCTCCACGTGGCCGTCGCCGGCACGGCGGGCGATGCGGGCCCCGGCGGTCGCCGGGACCGGAGCCGGGGGCGGGCGTACCCGGGGCAGGGCCCCGGGCGGGTGCCGCGTCCCGGGGTCAGGCGGAGCGGCGCTCCGTGTCGCCGTCGGCGGCGCGGCGGGCGATGCGGCCCCGGCGGTCGGCGGGGACCACGAGCGGGGTGCCGGTCGCGGGGTCGGGGATCACCCGCACCGGCAGGCCGAACACCCGCTCCACCAGCTCCTCGGTGACGATCTCGGAGGGGTCGCCCTCGGCGACGACCTGGCCGTCCTTCATCGCGATGAGGTGGGTGGCGTAGCGGCACGCGTGGTTGAGGTCGTGCAGCACCGCGACCAGCGTGTAGGAGCGCTCGTGGTGCAGCTCCGCGCACAGGTCGAGCACGTCCATCTGGTGGGCGATGTCGAGGAAGGTGGTCGGTTCGTCCAGCAGCAGCAGCGGGGTCTCCTGGGCGAGGACCATCGCCAGCCACACGCGCTGCCGCTGGCCGCCGGACAGCTCGTCGACCATGCGCCCGGCCAGGTCGGTCACCCCGGTGGCGTCCATGGCCTCGTTGATCTTGCGCTCGTCGGCGCGCGACCACTGCTTGAGGAACTTCTGGTGCGGGTAGCGGCCGCGGGCCACCAGGTCGGCGACGGTGATGCCGTCGGGCGCGATCGAGGACTGCGGGAGCAGGCCCAGGCGCCGCGCCACCTCCTTGGAGGGGTAGGAGCCGATGAGCCGGCCGTCGAGGTGCACCGCGCCGGTCGACGGCTTGAGCATCCGCGACAGGGCGCGCAGCAGCGTGGACTTGCCGCACGCGTTCGGCCCGACGATGACCGTGAAGGAGTTGTCGGGGATGCTCACGCCGAGGTCCTGGGAGACGACGCGCTGGTCGTAGGCCAGGGTCAGGTTCTCCCCCCACAGCCGGGACGGCCCGGGGGTCTGCTCGCTCGCGGGGCTGTTCACAGCGGGATCTTCTCTCGTCGCACGGGCGGGCGGGGTGCGGCGGCGCGCGCCGGCCCGTCCGCGTGGGTCGGGGTGTCAGGCACGTCCGGTGCGCCATTCACGGTAGAGCAGCCACACCAGGTAGCCGCCGCCGATCACGGCGGTCACCGCGCCCACCGGCAGCTGCGCGGGGGCGACCAGCCGCTGGGCCGCCAGGTCGGCGGCGATGAGCAGCAGCGCGCCCATGAGGCCGGCGCCGAACAGGGCCGTGCCGCTGGTGCGTGCCAGCCGCCGGGCGAGCTGGGGCGCCGCCAGGGCGACGAACCCGATCGGGCCGGACACCGCGATGGCGACACCGGTCAGCGCGCTCGCCGCGAGCAGCGCCGCCGCCTGGGTGCCCTGGACCGGGACGCCGAGCGCGTACGCGGTCTGGTCGCCCATCTCCATCAGCCGGAGCCGGGGGCCCAGCGCCAGGAGGAAGGGGACGAGCACGCCGACGCCGATGGCGACGGCGATGACCTCGCCCCAGCCGCGGCCGTTGAGGCTGCCGATCATCCAGATCTGGGCGGTCATGGCGTCGGTGAGGTCGGCGCGGGTGATGAGGTAGTCGCGGACCGAAAGCAGCATGGCGTTGACGCCGATGCCGACGAGGATCAGCCGGTAGCCCTGGACGCCCTTCTTGAACGCGAGCAGGTAGACCAGCACGGCGGTGAAGACCCCGCCGGCCACCGCCCCGAGCGACACCTGGAGCATGCTGCCGCCGAGCACCAGGATGGTGGCGACCGCGCCGGTGGCGGCGCCACCGGTGAACCCGATGATGTCGGGGCTGCCCAGGGGGTTGCGCGACAGGCTCTGGAACACGGCGCCCGCCACGCCCAGTCCGACGCCCACCAGCACCGCGGTCCAGGCGCGCGGCAGCCGGACGCCCTGGACGAAGAACAGGTCCAGGCGCTCCCCCTGGCCGATCAGGGCCAGGAGCACGCGCGGCAGCGGGATCTCGTAGTCGCCGACCATGAGCGACACGGCGAACAGGGCGACGGTGGCGGCGAGCAGGGCGCCGTAGACGGCGGCCACGCGCGGGCGCAGCACGAAGGAGACGCGGCCCCCGGCGGCGCGCAGCACGCGCGGCCGGGCGGGCGGGGCGGGGGTCCGCGCGTCGGGGCGCGGGAGGGTGGCGGTCACAGCGCCGCCATCTTGCGGCGGCGGACCAGCGCGATGAACACGGGGGCGCCCACGAGTGCGGTGATGATGCCGACCTCCAGTTCGCCGTTGGGCAGCACGATCCGGCCGACGGTGTCGGCGCCGGTGAGCAGGATCGCGGCGAGGACCGCGGAGTAGGGCAGCAGCCAGCGGTGGTCGGGGCCGACCAGGGCGCGGGCGACGTGCGGGACGGTCAGGCCGACGAACCAGATCGGGCCGGCCGAGGCCGTGGCGCCGCCGCACAGCAGCACGATCGCCACCGCGGCCAGCAGCCGCGTGCGGTTGATGCGGGCGCCCAGAGCGGCGGCGAGGTCCTCGCCGAGGGCGATGGTGTTCAGCGCGGGGCCGAGGCACAGCGCCAGCACGATGCCGACGGTGAGGAACGGCCACACCTGCACGAACGTCTCCAGGCCGCGGCCGACCAGCGAGCCCACCAGCCAGAAGCGCACCCGGTCGAACACGAAGTCGTCCAGCGCGAAGATGGCGTAGATGATGCCCTGGAGGACGGCGGCGACGGCGGTGCCCGCCAGTGCCAGCCGCACCGGGGTGGCGCCGGTCCGGCCGCGCGAGCCGAGCGCGTACACCAGGACGGCGGTGATCCCGGCCCCGGCGAACGCGAACCACATGTGGCCGCTCGCGCTCGTCACGCCGAAGGCGAAGAGGGAGACGACGACGGCGGCCGACGCGCCGGAGTTGATGCCGAGGATGCCGGGTTCGGCGAGGGGGTTGCGGGTGAGCCCTTGCATGAGCGCGCCGGCCAGGCCGAGGGCGGCGCCGACGAAGATGCCGAGGACGGTGCGGGGCAGGCGCAGCTCGTAGACCACGCTGTGGTCGTAGGAGCCGTCGTTGCTCCACAGGGCGTCCCAGACCGTGGCCAGGGGGATGGGCTTGGCGCCGACGGCGATGCTCAGCATCACGCAGAGCAGGAGCACGCCGAGGGCGGCGGCCAGGCCGGCGGCGCGCACCGCGTGGGTGCGGGCGCGGGCCCGGGTGCGCTCGCGGAGCAGGTCGGCGGCGACGGCGGTGTCCTCGGTGCCGTCGAGGACCCCGGTGGCGGCGGCGGGCCGCTCCAGACTCACCGCGGTCGCCCCGGTCGCGCCCCGGGGGCGCGCCGAAATCGCAGGCACACGTTGGTCCTCCGGTCACCTCTGGGTCGCCGACTTAGTAGAGGCTAACCTATCTTCCTGTCGGGGAGGAACCCGGACGTACCAGTGACCCGGGTCTCGACCGGGCGAGGTGGGGGCGGTGGCGGGCCGGCCGGCGGAGCGGCGGCCGTCCACAGGCGGCGCATCCGCCTGGCCCCGGCCCCCCGCGATCGGCTTGACTTGGAATAGGGGTCCCCCCGGCGCCGCGGCCCACCCCGCCGTTCACCGGTCCGGGGCGCGCCGCCGTGCCCGGCGGCGGCCGGGCGCCGGGTCCTATGCGGCGGGCGGGCGCCGGGCCCTACGCGCCGGCGGGCGGCAGGGGCGGGTCGAACGCGCGCACCGGGGGCGGGGTGCCCTGGTAGCGCTCCACCTCCACCAGGACCAGCTGGCCCGTGCACCCCTGCGCCAGCGACGATGTGCCCACGTCGGCCGTCAGCACGTTCGGGTTGCCGTGCGCGCAGGTCACGTCGGCCGCCGACGGGTCGTACCAGGCGCCCGTCGACAGCTGGACCACCCCGGGCCGGAGCTCCCCGCTGATCCGCACCCCCGCGAGCAGGCTGCCGCGGTCGTTGGCCACCCGCACCAGGTCGCCGTCGGCGAGCCCGCGCGCCGCGGCGTCGCCGGGGTGCATGCGCAGCGGGGCGCGTCCGGCGACCTTCTCCGACCTGCTGTGCGCGCCCATGTCCTGCTGGCTGTGCAGCCGGCCGGAGGGCTGGTTGGCGACGAGCAGCAGCGGCCAGGTCCGGGACCGCTCCGACCCCGGCCGCTCCTCCCCCGGCAGCCACACCGGGTGGCCCGGGCAGTCGGGGTAGCCGAACCCGGCGACCGTCGCGGAGTACAGCTCGACGCGCCCGCTGGGGGTGTCCAGCGGGTGCGCGTCGGGGTCGGCGCGGAAGTCGCCGAACAGGGCCTCGTCGGCGGAGCGGGCGGGCAGGTCGACGCCGCCCGCCGCCCAGAAGCCGTCGAACCCGGGCAGGTCGCCCGGCTGGGTGGCCCGCCACGACTCGTAGAGGTGGCGCAGCCACTCGGCGGAGGTGCGCCCCTCGGTGAACGCCTCGCGCGCGCCCAGGCGCTCGGCCAGCGCCGCGTAGGTGTCGTACTCGTCGCGGGCCTCGCCGCGCGGCGGCACCGCGCGGGGCATCGCGCGCAGCCGCAGGTCGCCCTGGCTGACGGCGAAGTCGTCGCGCTCCAGGCTGGTGGTGGCGGGCAGGACGATGTCGGCGTGGCGGGCCGTGGCCGTCCAGTGGGTCTCGGCGACCACGACCGTGTCCGGGCGGCCGAAGGCGCGGGTGAGCCGGGCGAGGTCCTGGTGGTGGTGGAAGGGGTTGCCGCCGGCCCACACGACCATGCGGATGTCGGGGTAGGTGCGGCGCTCGCCGTCGAAGTCGTAGGCGGCCCCGGGGTGCAGGAGCATGTCGGCGACCCGGGTGACGGGGATGAACCCGGTGACCGGGTTGGCGCCGCGCGGCAGCTTGGGCAGCGGCAGCGGGGTCGACCCGCCGCCGTAGTTGCCCATCGACCCGTACCCCGACGCGAACCCGCCGCCGGGCAGCCCGATCTGCCCGAGGCAGGCCGCCAGCGCGATGCCCGCCCACAGCGGCTGCTCCCCGTAGCGGGCCCGCTGCACCGACCAGCCGACGTTGACCAGGGTGCGGCCGGCGGCCATGCGGCGGGCCAGGCCGCGGATGGTGTCCTCGGGCAGGCCGCAGATCGCGGCCGCCCACGCCGGGGTCTTCGGGGTGCCGTCCGCGCCGCCGGTGACGTAGCGGTGCAGCACGTCGGCGCCGACGGTGTAGCGGTCGAGGAACCCGCGGTCGGCCAGGCCCTCGTCGAACAGGACGTGGATGAGGGCGAGCATGAGGGCGGTGTCGGTGCCGGGGGCGGCGGGCAGCCACTCGGCGCCCATCGCGGCGGTGGTGTCGTCGCGCAGCGGGCTGATGGAGACCGTGCGCAGGCCCCGCCCCGCCGCCGCGCGCATGCCCGGTTCGGCGGTGTGCGCGGCGCGTCCGCCCGACGCGATCCAGGTGTTGGACACGCGCAGGCCGCCGAAGGACACCAGCAGGTCGGTGTGCTCGGCGACCGCCTCCCAGGTGGGGGGCGCGTCCAGCAGGGCGTGCGCGCCCCGGGGGCCGACGACGTGCGGGAACAGCACTTCGGCGGCGCCGTGGCTGTAGGTGGTGCGGGAGGCGGTGTAGCCGCCGATGGCGTTGAGGAACCGGCGGAGCTGGCTCTGCGCGTGGTGGAACCGGCCGGCGCTGGCCCACCCGTAGGAGCCGGCGTAGATCGCCTGGTTGCCGTGGTCGCGGCGGACGCGGTCGAACTCGGCGGCGAGCAGGTCGAGGAGGGTGTCCCAGTCGACGGCGACGTACTCGTCGCCGGGGGCGCCGCGCCGGTCGTCGGGGCCGGGTCCGTTGTCGAGCCAGCGGCGGCGCACGGCGGGGCGGTCGACGCGGGCGGCCGAGTTCTGCGCTCCGGGGGTGTTGGCGATCAGCGGGGCGGGGGCGGGGTCGTCGGGGTCGGGGCGGACCCCGACAACGGTGTCGTCGGCCACGAGGACCCGGTAGGTGCCCCAGTGGGCGCTGGCCGGGAATTCCCGGACCTCGGTGTGCTGCTCGGACACCCGTGTCCCCCTTCGTCCGCGTGCCGCCGCAATGTACTTTATGCGCGGTTCGCCGCCGGGTCGGGGCGCGCCGCCGCGCCGCGCCCGTTCCCGCACCTCCCGGGCCCGTGCCGGCGGGCGTTTGCGAGTATGGCGGCGTCGGTCACAACGGGCAGCACGAGCACAGGGGGTCCCCGCCATGGTGGCGTCGCGGTCGCGCCGGTCGGTTCTCGCGGTGCCGGGGTCGAGCCCCCGGTTCATCGCCAAGGCGCGCGGCCTGCCGGTCGACGCGTTCTTCCTCGATCTGGAGGACGCGGTCGCCCCCGCCGAGAAGGACGCCGCGCGGGTCGCGGTGGTCGACGCGCTCAACGAGGGCGGCTGGGACGGGCGGCTGCGCACGGTCCGCGTCAACGCGCTCGACACGCCGTGGACCTACCGCGACGTGGTCGCCGTGGTGGAGGGCGCCGGCGCCGCGCTCGACTGCCTGGTGCTGCCCAAGGTGACCGGCCCCGACCAGGTCCGCTGGCTCGACCTGCTGCTCACCCAGATCGAGCGCGCCACCGGTCTGGAGCCGGGCCGCATCGGCATCGAGGCGCAGATCGAGGACGCGCGCGGGGTGTCCCGGGTGGACGAGATCGCCGCCGCGTCGCCCCGCCTGGAGTCGCTGGTGTTCGGGCCCGCCGACTTCATGGCGTCGGTCAACATGCGGTCGCTGGTGGTGGGCGAGCAGCCGGCGGGCTACGACGTCGGCGACGCCTACCACTACGTGCTGATGCGCATCCTCATGGCGGCGCGCGCCAACGGCCTCCAGGCGATCGACGGCCCCTACCTGGCGGTGCACGACGTCGACGCGTTCCGCCGGGCCGCCCGGCGCAGCGCCGCCCTGGGGTTCGACGGCAAGTGGGTGCTGCACCCGCTCCAGGTGGACGCCGCCAACGAGGTGTACGCCCCCGACCAGGACGACTACGACCACGCCGAGCGCATCCTGGAGGCGTACGCGCACGCCACCGAGGTGGAGCGGCGCGGTGCGGTGATGCTCGGCGCGGAGATGCTGGACGAGGCGTCGCGCAAGATGGCGCTCGTCATCGCCGAGAAGGGCCGTGCGGCGGGGCTGCAGCGCTCCGATCCGCGCTAGCCGGGCCCGGCGGGCCGCCGCGGGTTTCCGCGCGGGCCCGCGTCCGCTATTTTGTTTGACACAGTCAATGAAATAGGAGGTGGCGCCATGACCGAGACGGCGGTGCCGCGCGTGCCCGACGAGGACGTCGCGGCGGTCCGGGCGTTCAACCGGTTCTTCACCCGGTCGGTGGGGGTGCTGCGGCCGGGGCTGCTCGACTCGCCCTGGTCGCTGACCGAGAGCCGCATCCTCTACGAGCTGGCGCACCGCGACCGCACCGAGGCGATCGACCTGCGCCGCGCCCTGGACATGGACGCCGGCCAGCTCAGCCGGGTGCTCACCCGCATGGAGGCCAACGGCCTGCTCACCCGCGCCCCCTCCCCCGACGACGGCCGCCGCCAGGTGGTGCTGCCCACGGCGGCGGGCCGCGCGGCGGCGCGCGACCTCGACGAGCGGTCCACCACCCAGGTCCGCGGCCTCATCGGCCACCTCGGCCCCGACGGCCGGCGGCGGCTGACCGCCGCCCTGGCCGAGGTCCGCCGGCTCCTCGACCCCCCGGCGGCCCCCGCCGGCGCGACCGTCCCCGCCCCCGCCTCCGCCCCGGTGCTCCGCGGCCTGCTCCCCGGCGACCTCGGCTGGGTGATCGGGCGCAACGGCGCCCTCTACGCCGCAGAGCACGGCTTCGACGCCGACTACGAGGCCCTGGTGGCGGGCGTCGCCGCCGACTACGCCCGCACCCGCGACCCCGCCACCGAGGACGCGTGGATCGCCGAGGTCGACGGGCGGCGGGCCGGCGCCGTGTTCTGCATGCGCGACGACGCCGAGACCGCCCGGCTGCGGCTGCTGCACGTCGAACCGGGCGCCCGCGGCCACGGGGTCGGCACCCTGCTGGTCGACACCTGCCTGGACTACGCGCGCGACCGCGGCTACCGGCGGATGGTGCTGTGGACGGTCTCGGTGCTGGCCCCCGCGCGGCGCGTCTACCAGCGGGCCGGGTTCGCGCTGCGCTCCGAGGAGCCCGCGCGGATGTTCGGCCGCGACCTGGTCGGCCAGACGTGGGCGCGCGACCTGTGACCGCCCGCGCCGGCGCGCGGCCCGGACGCCCACCCGGGTCCGGTGCGGCTCTTACCGGCGGCTAACCCTCCTGGGCCAGGATGAACGGCATGACCACACCCGCCCGTGTGCTCGTCGCCGACGACGACCGCGCCATCCGCGACTCCCTCGAACGCGCCCTGGAGCTGGAGGGCTACGAGGTGCGGACCGTCGCCGACGGCGTACAGGCCATCGCCGCCGTGCACGCCGACCCGGTCGACCTGCTGGTACTCGACGTGATGATGCCGGGCGTCGACGGGCTCGGCGTGTGCCGGGTGCTGCGCGCCGAGGGCGACCGCACGCCGATCATGATGCTGACGGCGCGCGTGGAGACCCCCGACCGGGTGGCGGGGCTGGACGCGGGCGCCGACGACTACCTGCCGAAGCCGTTCGAGCTGGACGAGCTGCTGGCCCGGCTGCGGGCGCTGCTGCGCCGGGCCGCGCCCGCGCCCGAGGGCGGCCCGGCGCCGGTGCTCCAGGTCGACGACCTGCGGCTGGACCCGGGGGCGCGGCGGGTGTGGCGGGGCGACCGCGAGGTCGAACTGTCGAAGACCGAGTTCGACCTGCTGGAGCTGCTGGTCCGCAACGCGGGGATCGTGCTCGACCACGCCACCATCTACGACCGCATCTGGGGGTACGACTTCGGCCCGGAGTCCAAGAACCTGGCCGTGTACATCAGCTACCTGCGGCGCAAGCTGGAGCCCGCGGGGGCGCCGCCGCTGATCCAGACGGTGCGCGGGGTGGGCTACACCGTGCGCCCGCAGGGGCGGCGGTGACCGCGCCGCCCGAGGGGGCGCGCCGCCGCCCCGTCCTGCCGCCGCCGGCCGAGTGGCGGTTGGGCACCCGGTTCGCGGTGTCGTTCGCGCTGGTGGCGACGGTGGTGATCGCGCTGGTGGGGTCGCTCGCCTACAACACGGCGGCGTTCATGATCCGCACGGACAGCCGTCAGGAGTTCGAGTCGACGGTGAACGGGCTGGTGTCGGACCTGCGGTCGGCGCCCGACGGCGGCAGCGGGGTGGCGACGGTGTCGTTCGCGCTGCACTCGGACTCGTTCACGTTCCAGACGGTGCGGCCGGACGGCGGGGTGAACGTCCCGTTGCAGGCGCGCCGCCCGATCGAGGTGCTGCCGGTGACCGGCGCCGACCGGGAGGTCGCGGTCGCCGACGACCCGGGGGTGGTGGAGACCCGCGAGGACAGCGCCAACGGGGAGGACTACCGGATCGCGACGGTGTCCCTGGGCAGCGGGTCGGGTGCGGTGCAGATCGGGCAGCGCCTGTCGCCGACGGAGCGGATGCTCGACTCGCTGGCCCTGCAGATGGTCGGGGTCGGCGCGGCGGTGCTGGTCGGCGCCGGGCTCGCGGGGTGGCTGGTCGGGCGCCGGGTCACGGGCCGCCTGGTGCGGCTCACCGAGGCGGCCGAGTACGTCAGCTCCACCGGGCGCCTGGACCTGCCGGCGCCGGGCAGCGAGGACGCGGGCGGCGACGAGGTGGGCCGGCTCGGCAACGCGTTCAACGCGATGCTGGCCCGGTTGGCGAGCGCGAAGGACGAGCAGCGGCGGCTCGTGCAGAACGCGTCGCACGAGCTGCGCACCCCGCTGACCAGCCTGCGCACCAACGTGAGCGTGATGCGCCGGTTCGAGCGGCTGTCGCCGGAGGCGCGGGAGCGGCTGGTCGACGACCTGCAGGGCGAGACCCGGGAGCTGACCGACCTGGTCAACGAGCTGGTGGAGCTGGCCACCGACAGCCGCGAGGACGAGCCCGCCACCGAGGTGGTGCTGCGCGAGGTCGCCGAGCGGGTGGCGGCGCGGGCGCGGCGGCGCACCGGGCGCGAGGTCGTGGTCGACGCCGACGACTCCGTGGTGACGGGCCGGGCGGGGGCGCTGGAGCGGGCCCTGTCGAACCCGGTGGAGAACGCCGCGAAGTTCGACCCGGAGGGAACCGCGCCCATCGAGATCGTGGTGCGCGGCGGCCGGGTGGAGGTGCGCGACCGGGGGCCCGGCATCGACGACGCCGAGGTGGGGCACGTCTTCGAGCGGTTCTACCGGGCGACGTCGGCGCGCGCCATGCCCGGGTCGGGGCTGGGGCTGTCCATGGTGAGTGACATCGCGGCGCAGCACGGCGGCGGGGTGTTCGCGCGCAACCGCGAGGGCGGCGGGGCCGTCATCGGATTCTGGGTGCCGACACGCCCCTGAGGCCGCCGGGCGCCGGGGCCCCGTTGCGCGACGATGGTCGGACGCGCGGCGGTCGGGGGGACGCATGGTGGACGACGGTTCCGGTGCTGCGGCCGACGCCGGGAAGCGGGCGGGGGACGGCGGCAGCCTGCTGACCGTGGTGCTGGCGCTGGCGGCCAACATCGGGGTGGGGCTGCTGAAGCTGGCGGCGGGGCTGATCACCGGATCGGTGGCGATGCTGTCGGAGGCGGCGCACTCGGTGGGCGACTCGGTGACCGAGGTGCTGCTGCTCACGGCGCTGCGGCGGTCCCGGCGGCCGGCGGACCGGCGCCACCCGTTCGGGTACGGCAAGGACCGGTACTTCTGGGCGCTGTTCGCGTCGGTCGCCATCTTCGCGTCGGGGTCGATGTTCTCCCTGTACGAGGGCGCGCGCACGATGATCCGCGGCGAGAGCGAGCAGACGGCGCCGTGGGTGGCCTACGTGGTGCTGGCGCTGGCGTTCGTGATCGAGGGCGTGTCGTGGACGCAGGCCCACCGCGAGGTGCGGCGGGAGGCCCGCGACCAGCGGCGGTCGTTCCTGTCCTACCTGCGCGACCCCGACGACCCCGCGGTGAAGACGGTCTTCCTGGAGGACAGCGCCGCGCTGACGGGGCTGCTGCTGGCGGCCGGCGGCGTGGGCCTGCACCAGCTCACCGGGTCGGGGGTGTGGGACGGGCTGGCGTCGGTGCTGATCGGCGTGCTGCTGGCGTGGGTGGCGTTCCTGCTGGCGGCGACCAACGAGGAGCTGCTGATCGGGCAGCAGGCGCACATCGGCCTGGTCCGGCGGGTGCACGCGTGGCTCGGCGCCCGCCCGGAGGTCACGGAGGTGGCGGACCTCCTCACCATGATGGTGGGGGTCGACCAGGTGCTGCTGTGCGCGCGCCTCGACTTCGACGACGCCCTGTCGGCCGCCGACCTGGAGCGCGCGTGCGTGCGCCTGCACCGCGAGCTGACGGCGGAGTTCCCCGACCTCGGGGAGATCTTCCTGGAGCCGGTCCCCCGCGACGACCCCGACGTCCGCGCCCGCGTCCGGGCCCGCTACGGCCACCCCCTCCCCCCGTCCGCCTCCCCCTGACCGCCGCCGCCCGCGCGGCGGCGCAGCGGGGCCGCCGTCGGTCACTGCGGGTGGCGGGGCGGTGCGGGGGCGTGGTCGCGGTGGCGGCTTCCGAGACGGTTTATCGCGATTTGATCTCAGTCCCTTGAGGATGCCCTGGTCAGGTCCTTGTGCGGGAGGGGCCCGCGGGGGCGGGGGCCGGGGACGCGGCGGACGGTCGGGTGCGGCGCGTGCATTACTGTTCCGGTGCACCGCCTCGCCGCCGCGCGGGCCGGGATCGTTCGTGGAAGAGAGCGGAGCCGTAGATGACGTGGTCCGTCGCCGTGGCCGTCGTGGGCGCGCTGGCCGTCGCGGCCGGCGCGGCGTTCCAGGAGCGCGCCGCGATGCGCGCCCCCGCCACCGGCATCAGCCAGGCGCGGCTGCTCCGCCATCTCTGCCGGAGCCGGCGCTGGCTCGCCGGGACGTTCCTGACCGGGTTCGGGGTGGCCGCGCACATGTGGGCGCTGGGCCACGCGCCGCTCATCATCATCCAGCCCATCGGGATCAGCGGGCTGCTGTTCGCGGTGATGCTGTCGGCGTTCTTCCACCGGCGCCGGCTGACCGGCGGGCAGGTCGTGGGGTCGCTGGCGGTGATGGCGGCGCTCGCCGGGCTGCTCGGCACCCTGCCCGTGCACGCGGGCACGCCGCACCTGTCGCGGACCGAGATGGTGCTGATGCCGCTGGCCTGCGCCGGGGTGATGCTGCTCTGCGTCCTCGTGGCCCGGCTGGTGGGCGACGCCACCCGGGCGTGGACGCTGGCCACGGCGGGCGGGGTCGCCTACGGGGTGACCTCGGCGTTCGCCCGGGTGATCGGGGTGGGCGCGCTGGAGGACCCGATGCACCTGCTGCGCCCGCTGACGCTGGTGGCGCTGGCCATCGGCCTGTGCGGGGCGCTGATCGTGCAGAACTCCTACCGCACCGACCACTTCGCGCTGGCCTACGCGACGCTGCTGATCAGCGACCCGATCGCGGCGACGGTGATCGGCGTGGTGTTCTTCGGCGAGCGGGTGCCCGCCGACCCGGTGAGCGCGACGATCGCGGCGACCGCGGCCGTGGTGGGGGCGGTCGGGGTGGCGCTGCTGGCGAAGTCGTCGGGCGCTCCGAACCGGGTGCCCCCCGTGGCGCCGGCGAACCGGGCGGTGCGCCCCGTCGCCCGCCCGGTGTCCCGGTAGGGCCGAAGGGGGCGGGCCGCCGTGCCGGTGGGGCCGGGGCGGCGCGCACCCGCCGCCCCGGCCGTCCGGGTCAGGTGGTCGCGCGGCCCTGGGAGCGGGCGACGTCGCGGTAGATCGCCTCGAAGCGGTCGAGGGAGTGGCGCTCGTCGTGCCGGGTGGCGATGTCGCGCCCGGCCTCGCCCATGCGGGCCCGTTCGTCGGCGGAGCCGATGATGGCGTTGAGGTACTTGGCGAGGTCGCCGCTGTCGCCGGGCGGGTACAGGTAGCCGTTGCGGCCCGGGTGCACCAGGTGCGGCAGCGCCATGGCGTCGGCCGCGACGACGGGGAGCCCGCTGGCCATGGCCTCCAGGGTGGCGATGCTCTGCAGCTCGGCGGTGCCCGCGATGGCGAACACGTCGGCGGCCCGGTACACCTCGGGCACGTCGGGCACGTCCACGACGCCGATGAACCGGACCCGGTCGGCCACCCCGGTGCGGGCGGCCCGCTCCTCCAGGTCGCGGCGGCGCGAGCCGGACCCGGCCAGCACGAGCAGCGCGTCGGAGTCGAGGTGCGGCAGGGCGTCGATCAGGTCCTCGATGCGCTTCTCCTCGTCGAGGCGGCCGACGAAGGTGATCACGGGGACGTCGGCGGGCAGCCCGTACCGGGCGCGGGCGGCGGCCCGCTCGCCGTCGGCGGGCGGGCGGAACCGGTCGAGGTCGATACCGCAGGAGACCGCCTCGACCGGCCGGGGGAACCCCTGGTCGGTGAGGAGGCGCGCGGCCGTGGCGGTGGGCGTGGTGATGTGGTCGACCCCGGAGAGGACGCGCACGAAGTCGCGCCAGGCCGCGCGCCCCACGGCGGGGCGCAGCGCCGGCGGCACGTGCAGGTAGGTGAAGAGGTTCTCCGGCATGAAGTGGTTGGTGGCGACCACCGGGATGCCGCGCCGGCGGGCCGCGCCGATGAGCACGCGGCCGATGAGGAAGTGGTTCTGCACGTGGACGACGTCGGGCCGCAGCCGGGCGAGGAGGCGGTCGGCGTGGCCGGCGGCGCCGGGCGGGAGGGCGAGCCGGACCGTGTCGTGCACCAGGGACGGCATCGACCGCAGGCGGTGCTCCACCACGTCGCCGTCGCGGTCGATGTAGGGGCGGCCGGCGGTGGAGGGGCACAGGACGTGCACGTCGGCGCCGCGCCCGGCGAGGCCGTGGACGAGGCGGGCCGTGAAGTAGGACGCGCCGTTGACGTCCGGGGGGTAGGTGTCGGTGCCGATGAGCACCCGCAGCGGGCGGTCCGGAGCGGGGTCGGCGGTGTCCCGGGGGGCGTGCGCCCGGGCGCGGCCGCCGGGCGCGGGTGAGGTCACGGCCATGGTGGAGGTCTCCTGGGTCGGGCGCGGAAGAGCGCGGCCAGTATGGTCGCCGTTCGTGGCGTGCCGTCGACCGTGCGGTGACGGAGAGGCGTCGGCTCCGCTCCGCGCGGTGCCGCGACGATACGTCGCCGGGGGCGCCGCGGGTGGGGCTTGCGCGGACCGTTGCCGACCGGTGACCCGGCCCCGCCCACCGATCCCCCCGAACGGGGACGTATCAGGCGCGGAGGCGGCGCGCCGGTCCCCGCCACCGGGTGGCCCGGTCGCCTCCGGGGCGCCGGTGCCCCTCCGGCCCGCCGCGCGCCGACCGGAGCGGGCCCGGACGGGGCGCGGCGGAACGGGGCGGAAGGGGGGCGGCCCCGGTGGCATGGAGGACGGGACTGGACCTGATTCGGTCCTATCGTCGGGCCCGTCAAGCCGCACCGGCGAAAGGACCCCGATGTCGCAGCAGACCAGCCCCGCCCCCGAGGGCTACACCTCCGTCGCCCCCTGGGTCGTCACCGACGACACGGGGGCGTTCCTCGACTTCGTCACCGAGGTGTTCGAGGGGGTGGAGCTCGGGCGGGTGCCGACCGAGGACGGCGGGATCGGCCACGGGGAGGTCCGCGTCGGCGACACCGTCGTGCTGGCGTTCGACCGGCGGCCGGAGTGGCCGCGCATGCCGAGCCTGCTGCGCGTGTTCGTGCCCGACGCGGACGCGGCGGTCGCACGGGCCGTCGCGGCGGGCGCCGAGGTGGTCACGCCCCTGGACGACAACGCGTTCGGGCAGCGGGGCGCCCGCGTGCGCGACCCGTTCGGCAACATCTGGTGGGTGACCTGCCACGTCGAGGACGTCGCCGAGGAGGAGATGTGGCGGCGGCTCCAGGAGCCCCGCTACGCCGAGGGCATGCGCGTCGCGCAGGAGACGCTCGACGCCGAGCTGTCCGGCCGGGGCAGCGGGCGCAGCAGCGCCCCGGTCCGGCCGGCCGGCTGACCCGTCGGCCGGCCCGGCGCGGGGGCGCCGTCGACGCGCGGCGGGCGGCGTTGGGCGCGGGCGGTCGGGCGGTCGGGCGGTCGGGCGGTCGGGCGGTCGGGCGGTCGGGCGGTCGGGCGGTCGGGCTAGGGTACGCGCCATGGCCTCCCCCCTGCGCCCCGGAGACCCCGAACGCATCGGCCCGTTCGCCGTCCGCGCCCGCTTGGGCGGCGGCGGGATGGGCGTCGTCTACCTCGGCCGCTCCCCCGGCGGGCACACCGTGG